>JBHPDM010000062.1:0-2031 GCA_042577285.1 Candidatus Omnitrophota bacterium | reverse complement strand
AAGGATAAGATCTCTGAGTTTTCAAGGATCGCAGCTGACCTGGGGATGGATGCCTCGGTCATCGCATCCTTAAGCGTCTTTGAGCCGCTCTCTACCGGCACAACGCGCGCGCCGAGGAGTTTCATCCGGAAGACATTCAGCTTCTGCCTCTCGATATCCTCAGTGCCCATATAAACATCGCACTTAAGGCCGAATAGTGCCGCCACTGTAGCGGTGGCGACTCCATGCTGGCCTGCGCCGGTCTCGGCGATAATGCGCTTCTTCTTCATCCGCACGGCAAGCAGGATCTGGCCCAGGGTATTATTGATCTTATGCGCCCCGGTATGCAGAAGATCCTCACGCTTCAAATAGATCCTGGAGATCCCCAGCGCCTTGCTCAGATTCTTCGCCAGATACAGCGGTGTCGGCCTGCCGGCATATTCCTTAAGATAATACTCAAATTCCCGGCGGAATTTCTTGTCGCGGCCGGCCTTGATATACTCCCGGGTCAACTCATCCAGCGCATAGATCAGCGTCTCAGGTACGAACCTTCCGCCAAAATCCCCAAAATGTCCCTTCTTATCAGGTATCATCTTTACCCCTCTTTAAAAAGTATATCTCTGCGGCCCCGAGTAGAAAAATTCCAACAATCTCTCCCAGAGCGCCCGGAAACTTTCGCCAAAATCTCTCAAAATACCGCTGATGCCTCCGCCCATGTAAGGCGGGCAATAATAATCGTTCGGGCCGTAAAATATCTGGAAAGTGAAAAACCTAAAAATTAATGAGAGTAAGAGTGAAATTAAGATCAACCCTGCCAACCCTACGGCAAAGGTGATCAGGCATCCGGTCAGGCAACTCTTTGCTCCCTTGCACTTCTCAAGATCTGCGCCGCAGTAGCGGCACTTTACCGCTGCCTCCTTTATATCTTCGGCACAATACTTGCATTTCTTTAGATCTTGGGCTTTCCTAGGCACTCTTCTTAATTCTTCTTAAGGGACGCGGGGACACTCTCTGCTTTAGCAAAAAGAGCGTCCCTTTTTAGATTTGGTGACGTGGATGAATTTTCTGAGCTTATGATGATGCTTCTTTCCGGGATACAGCTCGACTCCCGTTGAGACATCCACCCAGTGCGGCCGCACACAGTGCAAAGCGGCTAAAACATTCTTCTCGCATAAGCCACCCGATAGGAATACCGGCCGCTTTAAATCGTTCAGGTTCGGGATAAACTTCCAGTTGAAACTTTTGCCCGTCCCGCCTGCCTTTGACTCTACGAAGGTATCAAACATATAAGCAAAGACCTTGTAGCGGCGGATCGCTTCCGGATCAAGCTTTCTTCTTACCCGGAAGGCCTTGATCACCTTGTAATCTTTAAACTTTGCGCAAAATGCCGGCGATTCGCTACCATGAAATTGTAGCATATTTAGACGGCAGAGTTTAGCGATTTTTTTTATCTGCTCTTCTTTGGCATTGACGAATACGCCGACTTTGACAATCTGCTTCGGTAGATGGCTGATGATGTTGGCGGCTGCGCGAGGCTCGATGTAGCGCGGGCTCTTTTTATAAAAAACAAAACCCAGCGCATCATAACCGGCATCGACCGCAGCCAGCGCATCGTGCAGATCAGTTATCCCGCAGATCTTGACTCTTACCATGTTAATCCTTTATCCTGACAGCAATACGCTTCGTAAATTTCTTTCGCTGCGCTCATTACCATCCCATCAATTCTTCGATCTGTTTCTTCGGATCCTGCGCGCGCATGATCTGTTCCCCGATCAGGACTGCTTTTATCCCCATGACCTTGTAAAACATCACATCCTGGCGGCTCTTGATCCCGCTCTCAACCACCACAGGTATATCGCGGGGAACGCGAATGTAGAGCTTCTCGATTGTCTTGGTATCGACTTCCAGGGTGTGCAGGTCGCGGTTGTTTATGCCCAGAAGCGGCACCTTTAGGGTTAAAACTTTTTTTAGCTCCTTCTCGGTGTGCACCTCGACCAAGGCATCCATCCCCAGGTCAGCTGCGATCCTTGAAAACTCAGAGATCTTATCCTT
>JBHPDM010000061.1:0-2184 GCA_042577285.1 Candidatus Omnitrophota bacterium | reverse complement strand
AAGTCAAGGTTGTCTTACCGTGGTCGATATGACCGATGGTGCCGATGTTTACGTGCGGCTTTGATCTGACAAACTTCTCTTTAGCCATTTTGCTACACCTCCTCTTTAAGGTTTACTTTCCAGTTGATCTTTTTACACCCGCTGATGTAAAACCGCTGATGATCTGGTCTGATATATGTGAAGGCACCTCAGCGTAAAACGAGGGCTCCATTGTATAGGATGCTCTGCCTTGAGTCAAAGACCTTGTTATATTAGCATAATCAAAGACCTCTGATAATGGGACGCTTGCTCTGATCACGCGCAGGTTTGCGCGCACAGTCAGTGAAACTATCTTTGCCCGGCGGCTGCTTAAGTCACCGATGATCTGTCCCACGAACTCCTCCGGAACGACGATCTCGGTGTCCATGATCGGCTCAAGGAGTATCGGGTGAGCCTTTCTCATCCCGTCATTAAGGGCGATCGAAGCGGCCATTTGGAAGGCAAGCTCGGATGAGTCGACCTCATGATAGGAACCGTCTACCAGGGTGACCTTTATGTCGTTGACCGGGTAACCGGCCAATACCCCGCTCTTTGTCGCGCCTATTATACCCTTCTTCACCGAAGAGATGAACTCGCGGGGGATCGCCCCGCTCCTGATTTTATCCTCAAAGGTGATCCCCGCGCCGGGTGCCTCCTGAGGCTCTATCTCAATTACTACGTGTCCGTATTGGCCTCTTCCTCCTGACTGCTGTATGAACTTACCGGTAGAATTTACCTTCTTTGTGATCGTCTCCCTGTAGGCGACCTGGGGAAGACCGACGCTTGCCTCAACGTTAAATTCCCGAAGGATACGGTCGATGATTATATCAAGATGCAGCTGCCCCATCCCGGCGATGATCGTCTGTCCCGTTTCCTGATTGTACGAGACGCGAAAAGAGGGATCCTCCTCCTCTAGCTTGTGCAGAGCAAGCCCCAGCTTCTCCTGGGCATCAGTCGTTTTGGGTTCTACTGCCTGCTGCAGTACCGGCTCCGGAAAACGCATCGCTTCAACCAGTATCTGGTTTGACTCGTCACAGATCGTATCCCCGGTCTTTGTACTTTTTAAGCCGACCGCGACAACGATCTCGCCGCAAAAGGCCTCATCGGTGATCTCGCGCCGGTTTGCGTGCACACGTAAAAGTTTTGTCAGGCGCTCATTACTGCGCTGGGTTGCATTATAGACATATTCTCCCTGCTTTAACCTGCCGGAATAGATCCTTAAGTACTGGATCTTACCGACATAGGGGTCAGTTGCTACCTTAAAACAAAGTGCGCAAAGAGGAGCATCGTCAGAGGTAGCGATCTCTTCATGTTCACCGTTCTCGGGATTAACGCCCTGTATCGACGGAAGATCTAACGGCGAAGGCAGGTAATCACAGACCGCATCAAGCAGGGGCTGCACGCCTTTATTCTTAAAGGCTGCCCCGCAGAGTACCGGCACAAACTTATTGCTTACTGTCGAACGCCTGATCGCATCCTTGATCTCCTGTTTAGAAATCTCGCCGCCGTGTACAAATTTATCCATTATATTATCATCGGCCTCAGCCAATTTCTCGATCATCACTTCATGATAACGGTCAGCGTCAGCCTTAAGCTGGTCAGGGACATCTGTAGTATCAAACTCCTTACCCATCTCATCCTTATAGATCAAAAGCTTCATCTCCACCAGATCGATCACGCCTTTAAAACCAGCCTCGAGGCCGTACGGTATCTGGATTGCAGCGGCATTCGCGCCCAGGCGCTTATGCATCTGATCGATCACTGCAGCGTAATCGCCACCTGTGCGGTCCAGCTTATTTATAAAAGCGATGCGCGGGACTCCATAGCGGTCAGCCTGACGCCATACAGTCTCTGACTGCGATTCTACTCCGCCTACTCCGCAAAAGACTACAACTGCCGCATCAAGCACCTTCAGAGACCTCTCCACTTCAACCGTGAAATCTACATGCCCCGGCGTATCAATGATATTAATACCGTAACCGCGCCAGTAGCAGGTAGTACATGCTGCGGTGATCGTAATACCCCGCTCCTGCTCCTGCACCATCCAGTCCATAGCCGCAGTACCCTCATGTACCTCGCCGATCTTATAGGTCTTGCCGGTATAATAAAGCATCCGTTCGGTAGTCGTGGTCTTGCCGGCGTCGATATGGGCGATAATGCCGATAT
>JBHPDM010000060.1:0-2420 GCA_042577285.1 Candidatus Omnitrophota bacterium | reverse complement strand
CTTACCCTTCGTATAAAGGCCGGCCAGCAGTAACGCGGACTTCACCTGCGCAGAAGCAACCGGAAGTTTATAGCTCAATGGCTTCAGGCGAGCTCCATGAATCGATATCGGAAGATACTCCTCTCGTCGCCTACCATAACGGCGCGCCCGGACCCTAGCTCCCATCATCCGTAAGGGGCCCGTTACGCGCAGCATCGGACGGGCCGAAAGCGAAGGCTTTCCGGTTAATCTTGTTGTAAAATCCGTTCCCGATAAGACTCCCAAAATGATCCGCAGGGTCGTTCCTGATTCACCGACAAAGACGGATCCACGTGGCCTCTTTAGCCCCTTAAGGCCCACGCCGGAAACAACCAGTCTGCTACCCGATATAATTTTTATCCTAACGCCAAATTTTTTAATTACAGATAGCGTCGCCAGACAGTCCTTGCCGGAGGGAAAGTTATCGACTTGAGTATTGCCTTCTGAAATTGCGCTGATGATTATACTGCGGTGGGAGATTGATTTATCGCCCCGAAGCCGTAGGCTGCCTCTGATGCGCCTGGGTCCACTTATCGAAAGCGGCCTCATTTATTCACAGCGGAATACTTTATCGCCCTCGCGGATCACCTTCTTAATCCGAGCCGACTCAAAGGTAACCGCTGACATCAAGTCATGAATTTTTTCTACGATCAGATTGCCCTGGAACTTATCATTACGGAAGACCGCGAATCTATCTCCTGGCTTTACACCGTCCTTACTGCCTAGGTCGATAACTGCGAAATCATACTCCTTACTCACCACCATCACATTGCCTACAGGGACGGAAATCCCTGGCTCTGCTTTTGTGCTGCTGCCACTGCTTTTGCGTACTTCTTTATTTTTCGCAGATTCCGGTTTCACGATGATCTCGCCCAGCTCGATATCTCCGGACGCAACCATGATCTTGCTCTCTTTATCTTCAGCCTTCTCCAAACCAGCAAGCTGCAGCTTAAGACCCTTAAGCTCTTCTCTGGACTTACGCAGCTGTCCCTCAAGATCATTGCGCAGGCCCCTTTGTTTATCAAGTTCAAGCTGCGCCTGCCTAAGTGCACTCTGATCATCCAACCGCGCGCCCTTTTCCTGCTGCACCTCCCTATTTAATCTTTCTATTCGAGAAGCAGACTCAGCAAGCTTTTCATCCATCTGGGAGATTATCTTGCGGGACTCGATAAACTTTGCCTCGGCAGCCTTGTACTTTTCCCGCACATCCTTCAGCTGGGACTGAAGGGATAGGTTAAGTTGTTTTTCATTCTGCAGGAGGTAAAAACCCGCGCCGGCTAGAGTCAAGGAGAGTATTACCAGGATTAAAAAGAGTACCAGGATGATTTTCCCTTTTTTTCCGTCCATCTTACCTCCTTATTATCATCAACTATAACATCTACCGTGTAAAAATCAAGACTTATTTTGTTGCTCGACGAATCTCTCGAATTCAGGAGGTATAACTGTAGAAAATTCCATGGTCTTGCCGCTTTCCGGATGCTTAAAGGCGATATATTTAGCATGCAGCGCCATGCGCTCGAATTTAATCTTACCGGCATACTTTTTATCACCCACTACCGGATGGCCCAGGAAGGCAAGGTGCACGCGCAGCTGATGGGTCCTGCCGGTAAAAGGCTCCAGCTCCACCATGCTCACCCTACGCGTGCGTTTGAGAGTCCGGTAAAAGGTCTTCGCGTACTTAGTATTCTTCCCGAACCCCACTGCCATCTCTTTTCTATTGCGGGGGTGCCTGCCGATCGGAACCTCGATCACATTCTCGTCAAACTCTACTCTACCCTCGACCAGGGCAATGTAGCGGCGCTTGATGCTGTGCTCGGCAAACTGTTTTGCAAGCTTCAGGTGGGCACGGTTGTTCTTGGCGATCACCAATAACCCCGAAGTATCTTTATCAAGCCGGTGCACGATCCCCGGGCGGCCGGGATTGACATCCGATAGTCTTTCAAAACGGTTCAGTAGCGCATTTACCAGCGTATGCTTGTCATTGCCGACAGCAGGATGCACCACTAACCCGATCGGCTTATTTATAACCGCCAGATGCTGATCATCGTAACGCACATCAAGCGGTATCTCTTCGGCTTCAAGACCCATCCGTTGCTTCTCTTCAACGCAAAAGCTGATCTCGTCGCCCTCTCTTACCTTCTGATGCGCCTTTACCTTGGTCGATCCGTTCAGGCTCACCCTATCTTTACGGATCAACTCCTGGATAAAAGTACGCGAAAGCCCCAACTCCCTGCGGGTGCAGGCCTGGAGCAAAAAGATGTCCAGCCGCTTTCCTGCATCACTAAGCTTGACGCTCAGGGTGAATTCCTGCATTTCATTCTCTGGGTTTCTTCAAAAGGAAGAGTTGTAAGCAAGCAAAAAAGAAAATAGCGATACTGATCAACTGGAATAAAGTGTATCCT
>JBHPDM010000059.1:0-2468 GCA_042577285.1 Candidatus Omnitrophota bacterium | reverse complement strand
TCGCCTACCATCAACTGATATAATGATCATTTCGATTGCAAGCGGCAAGGGCGGAACCGGTAAGACGACGGTTGCGGTCAACTTAGCGCTCTCTCTTAAGGAAGCGCAGCTACTTGATTGTGACGTTGAAGAGCCCAATTGCCATATTTTTCTTAAACCTGAGATCAGTGAGAGCAAGCCCGCTTTTATTCCGGTACCGGAAATAGACGAATCAAAATGTAATTACTGCGGGGAGTGTTCGCGCATCTGCGTCTACAATGCCCTGGCAGTGATACCAGCAGAAAAAGATAAGAAGGGGAATGTTTTAGTCTTTGCGCACCTCTGCCACGGATGCGGTGTCTGTAGTAAGCTTTGCCCTCAGCTGGCGATACAGGAAGTAAAGCGTGAGATCGGAGTGGTCGAAATTGGTAAGCGCGGAGAATTAGAATTTGTGCACGGTAAGCTGAATGTAGGCGAGGCGATGTCACCCCCTCTGATCAGACAGGTAAAGAAACAGATCCTTCCTGATAAAACGGTGATCATTGATGCGCCTCCGGGGACATCGTGTCCTGTGATCGCTTCGGTGAAGGGGAGCGATTTTTGTATATTAGTCACTGAGCCGACACCATTTGGATTAAACGACCTTAAGTTGGCGGTAGAGGTGGTGCGTAAGCTTAAGATCCCCTTTGGGGTAGTGGTCAACCGCTCTGATATAGGAGATCAGGAGACTGATAGTTATTGCGAAAAGGAGAAAATACCGGTATTGGCTAAGATTCCTTTTAATAAAGTCGTAGCTATCGCATATTCAAAGGGGATTCCGGCGATCGAGGCTTATCCCGGGTATAAGATGATATTTAAGGATATATTCGAAGAGGTGAAGAAACTGATATGAAGCAGATCGTAGTGATTAGTGGAAAAGGGGGTACGGGAAAGACGGTTTTGACTGCTTCCTTTGCCGCGCTTGCCAAAAATAAGGTGATGGCGGATTGTGATGTGGATGCCGCTGATTTACATCTCTTATTGCATCCGGCCATAAAAGAGAGGGTAGAGTTCAGGAGCGGTAAGACCGCACGGATCAATAAGGGGCTTTGCGTGCAGTGCGGACAGTGCATTGATGCATGTAGGTTTGAGGCGATCAATGAAGATTTTATTGTTGATCCTGTTTCCTGCGAAGGCTGTGGATTATGCGCCAGGCTCTGTCCGGTGAGTGCGATAAAGATGGATGAGAATACTTCCGGTGAATGGTATGTCTCCGAGACCAAATACGGGCCGATGATACACGCTAAATTAGGGATCGCTGAGGAGAATTCAGGTAAGCTGGTGAGCCTGGTGAGAAAAAAGGCAAAAGAGCTCGCAGAAGATGAAAAAAGAGACTACATTATTATTGACGGTCCCCCAGGAATAGGATGTCCGGTAATCGCTTCTTTATCAGGAGTAGATTTTGCGCTGGTAGTGACTGAACCCACCCTTTCCGGTATACACGATATGCAACGGGTATTAGATGTAGCAAGACATTTTAAGACCGAGACAAAAGTAGTGATTAATAAATGCGACCTCAATCCCGAGAACAGCGGAAAGATCAGATCGATCTGCAAGGAGAAGCAGATTGAGGTAGCAGGAGAGATCCCGTTTTCAAAAAAAGTCAGTGAGTCGATCGTTAAAAGAGTCCCTTTGGTGGAAGACATAGATGGTCCGATAAGGGATGAGATAGTCTCGATCTGGCGCAGGATCAGTTAAATCCACGGAAAAAAGGAGAGAATATGGAGGTAGAGCTAAACGATAAAAATTTTAAAGAGGAAGTACTTGATTCCCAGATCCCTGTCTTGGTAGATTTTTGGGCAGCCTGGTGTGCGCCCTGCAGTATGATCGCTCCCCTTGTGCAGCAGACAGCCGAAGAATACCAGGGGAAGCTTAAGGTGTGCAAGTTGAACGTAGATACCGCGCCAGAGACAGCCTCAGAGTATGATGTGATGAGTATTCCCACTTTAGCGGTTTTTAAGAAGGGAAAACTGGTAGAAAGAGTGGTAGGGGTAGTCCCTCCGGATGAACTTGCAGCCGCAATCAAACCCCATATCTAAGAACAGTTACTATTTACGATGAATAAAATAGATCTTCAGTATATCTACGGGCCGGTGCCATCCTGGAGGTTGGGAAGTTCTTTGGGGATAGACCCGATTTCAAGGAGTAAAAAGATCTGTAGCTTTGACTGTACGTATTGTCAGCTGGGAAAAACGGAGATATTCAGCGACCAAAGGCAGGTTTTTGTTCCCACTAATAAGATTATCGAAGAATTTAAACTTGTGCCTCTTATACAAATCGATTACATCACTTTTTCAGGAGTCGGTGAACCCACCCTGGCCAGTAATTTAGGGGAGGCGATCAGGGGTGTAAAGGAAATTAGAAAAGAGAGGATAGCGGTTTTGACTAATTCTTCGCTGATCGATAGAGATGACGTCAAAAGAGACCTGCTACTTGCTGATCTAGTGGTG
>JBHPDM010000058.1:0-2532 GCA_042577285.1 Candidatus Omnitrophota bacterium | reverse complement strand
GGGACCAAATTTGCCGGTGTTTGGTTACTGCAAATTTGGTCGGGGCGGACAGACTCGAACTGTCGACCTCTTGAACCCCATTCAAGCGCTCCAGCCAAACTGAGCTACGCCCCGTTACAACTTTCCGAACTTAATTATTCCTCTTTCTCCCGCCGACCCATTAGATCATGCACAGCCTTAAGGGGAGATTTATTCTTATAAAGTACTAGGTATATCTGCCGGGTTATCGGCATATCCACCTTGAATTTGCAGCTTAATCCATAGGCAGATTTGGCAGTGGCAATACCCTCCGCCACCATCTGGGTACCTATAGCGATGCGCTTGGGTTTTTTTCCTCTGCCGATCTCTTCGCCCACATATCTATTGCGGCTGTATGGACTGATACAGGTAGTTACTAGATCCCCTAGCCCGCTGAGACCGCTGAAGGTGCGGGCCCTGGCGCCCATAACCTTCCCTAGCTTTGCGATTTCGGCAAGCCCCCTGGATAACAGAGCCGCTTTTGTATTTGCTCCGAACCTAAGACCGTCTGAGATGCCGCAGGCGATAGCGATGACGTTCTTCAGGCTGCCCCCTAATTCAACCCCGACAACGTCGCTGTTAGTGTAAATTCTAAATCTTTCAGACATGAAGATCCTTTGAAGACGGGTTCTCAGCGCCTTTTTATGGGATGCGACTACCGCGGTTGTGGGAATCCCTTTGATGATCTCATTTGCGATAGTCGGCCCTGAGAGTACCGCCAGCTGCACATTCCCCAACTCTTCATGGATCACCTCAGAGACCCTTTTCAGTGAACCGACCTCGATACCCTTTGCCACGCTCAGATACAGCGCGCTGCGCGGATAATTTACCTGTTTGAATTTCTTCAATACTGCGCGCAGATACTGTGCGGGAACAGCCAAGATTATGATCTCGGCTTCCCGGGCAGCCTCCCTGATCTTATGGGTGATCTTTATTCCCTTAGGTATCTTTACCTGCGCAAGAAATTTAGGATTACGCCTTTTTTTGTCTAAATAAGCGGCATACTTGGGGAATGCGCTCCATAAACTTATTGCGTGGCCCTTCCGGTGAAGGATTATCGCCAGTGTCGTCCCCCAGCCGCCGTCTCCTAATATTGAGATTCTAATCTTTCGTTTCACCGGACTCCTTTAGCCTATCTCCATGCTGTATTTATTTGTCCTGATCTTTGCCAGTTCCCAGCTGTACTCATAAAGGTGCAGCCCCTTACTGACAGCGACGATCTCTCCGTCTTGGACGCCGATCTCCTCTGCGATGTACTGCTTTACCAGCTGCAAACCTCCCATGTTTGAGGGGAAGCCGCCCCAGAGGTCCCATGAGCGAAAATAGAGTATAAAATGCAGCTTACCGTAGCGGATCCGGGTATCGATCAGGCGCAGGCAGGGCGGATCAGTTAATTTTATATCAGAGGGCATTCCGATCTCCATGATCGCCTGGTTCGTTCCCGGACCTTTTTCTTTGTAAATCTTGATGATCTCTTCGATCTGGTTGACCTGAAGCGGCATCTCCTTGATCATCTCCTTACCGCCTACCTCGACTTTTGCCTTTACTTTCGGATCGACCAATCTCTCGCCGTAGGTGTAGTCTTCGGTCTCGGTCTTTGCCCCGGTGAGCAGATAGCCCAGGTAACCTTGTATATAATCCATATCCGTAGGGGCGGGGATACTCATCCCCTCCGGGATTATCGGAATGATCTGGTGCGATGGCTTGCGCACGCGCACCACCACAAAATCAAACTCCAGGCGTCTCTGCCCTTCATAGCTGCCCCTGGTGATCGTGTAGACATGACCTTTATCGAGGATGCGGTTTAAGCTTTGAAACCAGGCATCATCCAGGTCAAAGGCGTCTATAAAAACCGGCTCTAAGAATTCTTTATCTCTTTGCGCCATATTGATGTTGGAGCGGGCAACGGGACTCGAACCCGTCGCCCTCACTTCGTTACGGGCTCCCCATAGGGAAACCCATATGGTTTCCCCTCTGGCGCCCGCCAAGAAACGTGGCGGGCTGTGTCACCCCTTCCTTAGAAATTAAAGAACCACGAGCTTAAGGAGAGAACGGTCTTCTCTCCTTAATAATCCTCTCTTTGGGTTCGACTTGTCAATAAGCGGGCAACGGGACTCGAACCCGTGTAGGTAGCTTGGAAGGCTACTGCACTGCCGCTGTGCTATGCCCGCAGATCGCTATTTTGCCTTAGGATCAATAAAACTACCCAGTAATTCCTTGGCTTCCTCCAACCTTTCGCTTGCGACCATGATCCCCATCGCCGTAAGCCCGTTTGCGCTGCCGTAAAGGTTGTGGAAGTTCTCATTAGTTACAAAGAAGGGGATATCGGTACCGATCAGAATAGATTTAATGATCGCCACCTGCGCGGCGTTCGGAGTTGAATAGACTAAACTGAACCCCTTCTTTTCCTGCATAATCATATTCAATGGTGGGCAAGAGAGGATTCGAACCTCTGAAGCGCAAGCGCAGCAGATTTACAGTCTGCCCCCTTTGGCCACTTGGGTACCTGCCCAC
>JBHPDM010000057.1:0-2803 GCA_042577285.1 Candidatus Omnitrophota bacterium | reverse complement strand
GGGGAAGGCCTAAGACCATTGCTAGCGGGTGGCTTGGGCTGGGTTTCGGGGAATAGGGGGCGCTGTTTTTGCTAAAGCGGAAACTGGCCCTTTGAGGAAGGATCCCAAGCGATTTTGCTTGGGATTTTTGGGTTTTGAGATCAAGAACTAGTTTACAAGAAAGATTAGGGGAGTATAATGGTGTCATTAGCGCGTAAGTTGTTTTTAGGCACAAGACAAACATGAAAAAGATCATATCAAGAAAAGGTTTGTTTTTACTGGGGATTATCGTATTTTTTTTGCTAATAGTAGTTATTCTTAGGTCTAGGAAGCTAGATGGACCATTTAAGAGAAACTACAAAAGTGGTCAATTGCTTTTTGAAGCTAATCGTAAGGACGGTAAGCTAGATGGAGCATTTAAGAGATACTACAAAAGTGGCCAGTTGCTTTTTGAAGTAACTTATAAGGATGGTAATCCAAATGGTCCATACAGGAAGTATTACGAAAATGGAAAGTTTCAAGAAGAAGGTGTTTATAAGAACGGTAAGAAGGAAGGATTAAATAAAGGATACTACGAAAGTGGCCAACTGCAATTCGAAGGGTATATTAAGAATAGCAATCCTGATGGACCGTATAAGATGTATTATGAAAACGGCGAGTTGCAAGAAGAAGGGCTTTATAAGGATAGTAAGCTAGATGGTTTATATAAGAAATATCATCAAAATGGGCAATTACAGGACGAAATAACTTACAAAGACGGAAAACCAGAAGGATTAGTTAAAAAGTATTACGAAAATGGAAACTTACAAGTCAAAGCGACTTCAAAGAATGGTAAGGCAGAGGGGTTAGGCAGGAAGTATTACCTAAATGGAAAATTACAAGAAAAACGAACTTTTAAAGACGGCAAGTTAAATGGATCGTATAATACTTATTATGAAAATGGAAAATTAAAAGAAGTAGGTGTTTACAAAGACGGCAAGCTAGAGGGGTTAGTCAGGAAGTATTACGAAAATGGAAAGTTGCAAGCTGAAGCGATTTTTAAGAACGGTAAGTTAGGAGGCAACATCAAACCTTGAAAGGAGGAGGAATGAAGCTGTACAAAGGAGTACAAACTGCTATAGCTATTGTTTTGTGTGTATCAACTGCAGGGTGTGCAACTATGTTCCATGGCGCTACTCAGATGGTAAGCATAAGAAGTAATGTGGATGATGCCAAATTGTATGTAAATGAAGCTTATATAGGCAAAGGTAATGGCGTAGCAACATTTCACAAAAATAAGAACTACACGATTGTAGCTAGAAAAAAAGGCTGTTCCGATGGCGTTGCTCTTCCAACAAAATCATTCGATGCGGTTACTTTGTTAGGAGTTTTGATTGATTTCGGGATAATTTCAATCTTGGTTGTTGACGGAGCTTGCACGGGTGCTTGGACGCAATTTGATCAAACAAGCTACGTAGTCGATCCCCAATGTTAAGGTAAGTAACATTTAAGCCATCTAGATAAGCCTCCGTAACTTATTGTGGATTTGTATCTTTTTATCTTCACAATAGGTTACGGAGATTTTGGACAAGGGGATGCTCTCTTTGCTAAACCGGAAACTGTCCCTAAAAAGAAGATCCCAAGCGATTTTGCTTGGGATTTTTGGGATATAGGTGCCGCTCGAAGCAAGCCTCGGAAGGTGTTAAATTGGGTTGAAAGAGGTATCATTTGGGAGTAAAATTAGTTTCATAGATGATTATATTGATGTGGTCAAGCAGAGGAGGGGATTTATGAGTTTAATATTATCCGCAATCAAATTTAAACAAGGAAATACTCAAATGTATGTTGCTACAGTACCAATTAACAAGTTAGAAAGTTTTTCTATTGATATTTGGGATCCCAAAAATGTTATGCGAAGAAGAGGTTATCAAAGAAAGCCAGATGAAAAACGAATTAAGAAGATAGCTAAATATTTCGAGAGAGAAGATGCCATAATGCCGGTGGCAGGATTGCTAAATATTCGCGAGAAGGGGCGAGTAAAGTTTAAGAGCGGGAAACTTACCATACCAGATGGAATTGATGTCTGGGTAGTAGATATGCAACACCGTTTAAAAGGGTTAGTTGAAGCTAAGGACCAGGGGTTATTAAAATCAGATAATTTCGTTTTTCCAGTAGTTATAACAGAGGGTTTAAATTTAGTTAGCGAAGCTGCTCAATTTTATATCATTAATACTAAAGCAAAGAAGATGAATGTTGCTTTAACAAGAAGGCTTTTAATTGAAAATGAAATGATTAAAGATGTTGCAGAGGCAAAACCATGGGAAATAGCCGCAGTTATGGCAACTATCGATTTAAACAGTAAAATATCTCGCGAAAATCCATGGTTCGGAGCAATTCGTCAACCGAACGAAGAAAAAAGGCATCCCCATATTGCAACAGAAAAATCTTTCGTTTCTTCCTTAAGACAAATTTTCATAACGGGAAGACATAAGCAACCACACAAAATAGCAAAGAGAATGGCCAAGTTTTGGTGGGCAGTACGTGCGAATATTCCAGAAGCTTTTACTGATCCGCGCAAGTTCCTTATACAAAGGACCGCAGGGATGTTCGCTTTTAATTTTTTTATCGCGCCAGTATTTTTAAGTAAATATAAAGATAAGGACTTCATTACAATGCTTAAAGGGTTAAAAATTCAGGGAGCTGATTTTTGGAAAAGGTCGAATAAAAATGGCGTCCGTAGGTTTGGTACAGGAATGGGTGGATATTCGAATCTTGCAGAATTCATAAAAGCTCATTTAAAATAATGGCAGAATTGCATGAAGAATTAATAATTAATCTTAGAAAA
>JBHPDM010000056.1:0-2867 GCA_042577285.1 Candidatus Omnitrophota bacterium | reverse complement strand
TTAAAAGCGTGGTAGTGAGGTACAAACATTTCCCCCAAATAGCGCTTATGGTAGATTATGGAAAATTTGATCTTGGAGATCTCGGGCCTCGAGACGAAGAGCTTGTAGAGCTTATCCGAATTGCGGTACATAAAAATAAGGTAGAAGAAGCAGTTAAGCTTTCTGAAAAAATAAAAGAAAAAGGCTATAAGGTTTCAATTAATCTTGTGGGGTATTCAAATTATACCGATAGTGAACGCAGAGACCGTGTATCATTGCTTAAAGATGCGGACATAGATTATCTTTATATGGTAGATAGCTATGGTTCAATCTTAGCAAATCAGATCGAAGGATTGCTTGAGCCATTATTGGAATTGCCTGGAAAAAAAATTGGATTTCATGCACATAATAATCTTCAGATGGCATTTGCCAATACCCTCGAGGCAATACGCTGTGGAGTCAGTATCATTGATACCTCGGTTTATGGAATGGGAAGGGGCGCTGGAAATTTGCCCTCAGAAGTCATCTTATCTTATATGGAATTGTTAAATCCCGATAAATTCAATGTTACTCCTGTTTTGAACCTTATTAATCGATATTTTATAGAATTTCAGCGCCAAGGGCACTGGGGGTATCAATTACCTTATATGATATCTGGAATATTTAAGTGCCACCCAAACTACGCCAGGGATTTAATAGAACGTCGTGAATATACCATAGAAGATATCTGGCAGATCCTTGAGATAATAAAAGAATCTGATGCCATAGGTTTTTCTAAAAATATTCTTGAAGGTGTGTTAAAGAAAGGAAAATTCGGGAATAGGCATAGACTTATCACATTTAAGGATAATAAAAAGAAGTCGAAGACAAAAAAAGAAAAGGTGCAGATTCCATATATAGGAAGATATCAGGAGAAGAACTTTTTGCTATTAGCCAATGGTCCAAATTTAATGAAATACAAAGAACAGATTGATAAATTCATAATGAAATATAACCCTATAATTTTGGGAGCTAACTATTTGGGGGAAATGTTTGTACCTCACTACCACGCTTTTAATAACAAGAGAAGATTCATAGATTATGTAGAAGAGGTCGATCAAAAATCAAAGCTTCTCATTGGCCAGTATATCCCGGGTAGTATGATTAAAGAATATACAACAAGAGAATATGAAATCTTATATTACATGGATGAAATGGATAACGAATTTGATATAAAGGATGGTGTGATTCAAACAAATTGTAGAACGATTTCGGTTCTTTTGGCAGGAGTTGCGATAGTGATGGGTGCCAGTCGGATATTTATTGCAGGCATGGATGGGTATCTTGCGCCTGTTAGTGATGGCAGATTTCATTTTTATAAGGAAGAAGAAGCAAGTGATAAAGAAGTAATATTGGAAAAACATCATTGGAATTTAAAATTTTTAGAGCAAATAGATCAATATTTGACTGCGAACGGTAAAGAGGGAATTCATATATTGACCCCTACAAGTTACAAAAGATTTTATAAAGGGATAAATAATTATATATGAGCAGATATGAAGAGTTAAAAAAGATATTAAAAGAGCATCGATATTTTAAAATAGTTTGTGGAGCAGGTAACGAAGATTGCGATGAAGTATATAAACTATCATTGATATATACTCTTGCCGGGGCCTTGGGAATAGATGTTTCCGCGAATGTAGAGGTAGTAAAGAGTTCTATTCGGGGTATTAATAAGGCCTTTGAACTAGCACCCAGGTTAGGTAAGAGGATTAAAGAAAAGCCTTTTGTTAATGTAAGCATTGGAATGAAAGGAGATCCTCACATTCGTAAGGCTGTAATAGATCCTGATTTCTGTATTCAATGCGGGGTTTGTGTTGAAAATTGTCTACAAAAAGCTATTTCAGCGGAATACAAAGTTATAGAAAAGCGTTGTATCGGTTGCGGAGAGTGCGCTCGTAATTGTACTGCAGGCGCAGTAAAGTTCTTTGATAAAAGAAATGAATTAAAGAAAATCCTCCCAGAATGTTTAAGAAATGGAGTTGAGACATTGGAATTACATGCCATAACTGCCGATGACCAATCAGTAATGGAGGACTGGCGGCTGATGAACGATATTTTGCCCGATAACTTTATCAGTATGTGTTTAGACCGTTCCCAGCTTTCGGATGCGCATCTGGTTAAAAGAATCGAGGCTGCAAGAGAGGTTACCGGCGAAAGGCTGATAATCCAGGCTGACGGAGTGCCGATGAGCGGAGGCAGGGATGATTATAATACCACTCTTCAGGCGATCGCCATCTCTGATATCATAAGAAAAAATAACATTCAGGCAATGCTTCTGGCCTCGGGGGGGACGAACAGCAGGTCTGGAAGGCTGGCAAATTTATGCGGAGTCAAAATAAACGGAGTCGCCGTAGGGACCTTTGCCAGGAAAACAGTTTCCCGGTATCTGAGAGAAGTTGATTTAATCCTAGATATGGATTTGTTTTCCCGGGCCGTTTCTGCGGCTGAGCGATTGATATCCTCTAATCTTAAGGAGATAGGCAGTGGCCGATTTAAAGATCAATGAAAAGAACATAGGGGGTGTCGACCTGGTGATCTTTGACCGGGACGGCACGCTCATAGAATTATATGATTATTGGTCATGGATGATCGGTCAGCGGGCGGAATTGATCTGTCAAAAGATTGATTTTGACCGGGAGTATCTCCCGGGGTTGATCTTTGCGATGGGAATTGATAGCGAAAACAAAAAAATCAGGCCGCAAGGGCCTGTGGGTTTGAAAAAGAGAGAGAAAGTAATGCAATGCGCAGCAGAGTATCTTTCTCGCCAGGGAATTCCTGATACGCACGAGGACTGCGTTGAGGCTTTTAAAAATGCGGATCGTTTGTCAACCACTAATTTAGCAAGT
>JBHPDM010000055.1:0-3430 GCA_042577285.1 Candidatus Omnitrophota bacterium | reverse complement strand
ACCCAGACAAAGGCGAATTCGCAGCCGGTCTTCTTCCTGATGTCAGGTTTATCAGAGCCAAATTCCTTTTGCGCCCGGTTGAATTCGATCCTGGGAAACGGGGTCACAAGGTCGATCCCCTTGACCTCCTTAAAGACTGCCTTCATCAGGGCCTCGGTCAGGCTGTAGATATCGTCCTCTTTAATAAAAGACATCTCTATGTCAAGCTGTGTAAATTCAGGCTGGCGGTCTGCGCGCAGGTCTTCATCCCTGAAGCATTTAGCGATCTGATAATACCGCTCGATCCCTGCCACCATCAGGATCTGTTTAAATAATTGCGGTGACTGCGGCAGGGCAAAGAACTTTCCCGGATTTAGCCTGGAGGGTACCAGGTAATCGCGCGCGCCTTCAGGGGTGGATTTAGTAAGGATCGGAGTTTCAGACTCGATGAAGCCCTGGCTGTCAAGGTATGTACGCAACGTCTTATAAAGGCGATGCCTTAAGTTGAAAGCTGCAAATGCCTTCTTCCTCCTTAGGTCAAGATAGCGGTATTTAAAGCGGATATCCTCCCCGATCCTTAGGTCTTCCTCGATCTCGAAAGGCGGGGTAAGACTGGGATTGAGGATTACAAGTTCCTTGGCCAGCACCTCTATCTCTCCGGTCGGGATCTTGGGGTTGACCGTACCTTTGGGGCGCGGGTTTACCTTACCGCGCACCTCGACCACAAATTCATTGCGTAATTCCTGCGCCGCCTTGTGCGCTTGAGCTGAGTCCTGCGGAGCAAAGATCACCTGGGTGATGCCGCACCTGTCGCGGATATCGATAAAGACGAGCTTTCCGTGGTCCCGGCGGTTAGCCACCCAACCGCAAAGTGTTACCTCTTGATCCAGGTGTTCCTTATTAAGCTCTCCGCAGGTGTGTGTACGTATCATTTTAATTCATCCAGTATATCTTGCGGCCTTACTTCCTCTTGTTGTCCTGAGCGCATGTCTTTTATGGTGAAGATCCCCTTCTTTATCTCATCATCCCCGATGATCAAGGCGTAAGCTGCCGCAAGGTCATTTGCCCGGCGCATCGCGCCTTTTAGTGATTTAAACTCATAATCCGTATCAGCCCTAACTCCTGCCGTACGCAGCGTATCCAATAGCTTTACCGTCTGTCTTTTCGCCTGCACGCCCAAAGCGATTATATAGGTTAAATCCTTACCTGCCTCGGGCCTCGGGCAACCAGAAGCCATAAAAATCCTCTCTACCCCAAAGGCAAAGCCGATCGCAGGAAGCTCGTCTCCCCCCAACTCGCTGACCAGGGAATCATACCTTCCTCCGGCGCAGAGGGCATCCTGTGCCCCCAATTCTTTATGCGCTATTTCAAAGACGGTGCGCAAGTAATAGTCAAGGCCGCGTACCAGCCGGGGAACTACCTCATAATCGATAGCGGCGAGATCAAGCCCTTCTCTTACTTTCTTGAATTCATCCGCACATTCAGGGCAAAGATACTTTTCTTGCTTGAGCTTTAAGCTATTGACTACCTCTTTACAGGCATCTTTTTTGCAATCAAGGATCCTGAGGGCATTATTTTTGAGCCGCTTCTTACAGTCGGGACAGAGTTTACTGCTTTTTGTTTTAAGGCCCGAGCGTAGGTTCGAGGCTAACTTCGCCTTATCATCCTCGCAGCCGAGCGAGTTGATCTTGATCCGGTAATCCTTTACTCCCGCTTCCTTTAGCAGCTTATCGGCCAGGGAGATCGTTTCGGCATCGAGGAACGGGTCTCTGGAGCCGATCACCTCGCAGCCGATGTGGTGGAATTGGCGTAGCCTCCCCTTTTGCGGAGTCTCTTTGCGGAACATGGGGCCGATGTAATACAATTTGGCAAGGCCCAGTTTCTGTGCCAGGTTATTCTCTATGAATGCCCGTACGATCGAAGCTGTCCCTTCCGGCCTGAGGGCGTAAGTACCTTTCTTGCCCTTGATCAGGAACATCTGTTTTTGGATTATCTCGGTGGATTCTCCCAGGGAGCGGTTAAATAAGGCCTCTTCCTCGATCAGGGGGGTGCGGATCTCGTTGTAGTTGTAACAGGAGAACAGCTTTCGCGCCCTTTCCTCTAATTCCTGCCACCAAGATGCCTCTTCTGGCAGTATATCCTTTGTTCCGGCGACTCTTTTTAGCATATGATATTTAAATAACGGGTAAAGACGGGGTATGAATAGCCTACCTAACCTTCTTTTTCATCTCTAAGCCCGGCTTAAAGACTACTACTTTTCTTGGCGGGACTGGTACTGCTTCACCGGTTCGGGGATTCCTTCCGGTACGGCTCTTTCTCTGCTTTACCTTAAAGACGCCGAAGTTGCGCAGCTCTATCTTTTCTCCCCTTACCAGCGCTTCAACGATACAATCGAAAGTCCTTTGCACGACCTTCTTTACGTCTATCTGCTTTAAGTTGGTGTCATCCGATACTTTAAGAATGATATCTTTCTTTGTCATCCCGCACCTCCATTTGAGTATTTGTAACTATAGTATCAGCAAAATGTTACGATGTCAAGACAAAATCTATAATGCCAGAGATAGTTTCTCTTCGCCGATCAGAGACTCGATATCCTGCATAAGTTTCTCTGAGGGTTGGACATACAGCCCTTCTCCCACTACGAGCTGGACCCGGGATTTAGCCGGTGTATCCAGGTGCAGATAGATCGGGATCTTGCCGGGGGACGCTGAGATCAGCTCCTTGAGGCTCTCAAAGAGGTTCTCACGGATGCCTGAGAGGTTGATGTTTACTCCCGTAATCAGCCTGTAGATCTCATCGATCGGGAAGAGGTCATTGACGACTATCTTGGGGGCGTCTTCCCTGAGGCTCAGCCTCCCCCTTACCATTACCACCGTGTTCGGCTGGATGTAGCGGTGTACTTTCTGAAATGATACCGGAAAGACCAGAAGCTCTACGACTCCGCGCAGGTCCTCAATTTTAAGGATTGCCATCTTCTCCTGCTTTGCCCGGGTAGTAGTGTATTTGATCTTTGAGATCAGGCCGACTACTTTTATGTCTTGGCCGTCAGTTAACTGTCCAAGGTCGGCTATAGAGGCCGAGGTAAAACGCCGCAGTTGCTGCGCATAACGCGCTAAGGGGTGCCCGGAAACGTAAAATCCCAGCATATCCTTTTCAAAGGCAAGAAGTTGCGGCTCGGGCCACTCCTTTACATGCGTAAGCTCAAGCGAGGCACCCTTAAAGCCGTTCTGCTGAAGGTCCTGATCAAAGAAGGATAACTGTCCTCTGCTTTTTTCCTTTTGTATCTTTGTAGCGTACTCGATCACCTTCCCGAGGTTGGCCACCATCTGCGCGCGCGACATATCGAAGGAATCCATGGCTCCGCACTTGATCAGGCTCTCAAGCACCTTTTTATTTGTCAGGCGAGAATCGATCCGCCTACAGAGGTCTTCTAAAGAAGAGAAGCTCCCCT
>JBHPDM010000054.1:0-3484 GCA_042577285.1 Candidatus Omnitrophota bacterium | reverse complement strand
ATGTTATAGTATAAACTCACATGCCTACCTGGGAGCCCAGCGATCACCTGATCCATAAGCTGGATAAATTCTGAGGTATACGGGCTTGAAGAGGACTGCTTCTGGACAACGATATAAGCCGGTATCTGGTTAGTAGTCGCTACGGTATCAGCGATCACCTCGAAACCGTACCTGGCCAGCCATATTTTTAAAGCAACAGCGGATAATTTATAACGCTGCTCCAGCATATGAAAGTCACCTTGCTCCTGAAGCCTTTTCAGCTCCTGATCTAAAGCCCTATAAACTAATTCATCACCTACCTCTTCCCGGACAACCTTTGCTTCCCCTATTAACTGAGAATCGACGAGTGCCGGTATGACTCTAAACAGCCATCCGCTATCATTCAGGCACCCTCTATAGCTGTGAACTGAGATGAATCTTGCGCCCGGCTTCGCAACTTGTGAGATCTGCCTGACTGCCAATTCAGGATGTTGTAAGTACTTAAGCACCTCGACTTCGATAATATTATTAAAAGCCCCCACCCTGGATAAATCATAAACAGAGGTCTGCGAAAAGTGTTTTCCGTAACCGTGTGCTACGGCATAAGCGATCGCATTTAAATCAGGCTCGGACTGCACTAATCTTTTCCTGATCGCTGCCGGTGCCATAGTCCAAAGAGTACCACCACCCGAGCCGACCTCAAGGATACTGCCGGGGATGATATATTTAGCCAATAATGCTCTGAAGAAATTACGGCAGAATTCATTCTGCCGATCCTCTACTAAGGCGGAATAATGCCAGGTTCTCTTGTCTTGAGCAGGCGCAAGCACAGATGAGGAAGCCCTTGGCGCAAAGGCTCTGGCCGGTACAGAGAAATCACGGAAAGTAGTAAAGATATCCCTATGCAGCAGACTATTATCCCTATTGATAAACACGTCGTAATCAAACATAATATGCGTCCTAGGAGAGGTCCTTAAACGCACATCCATCATCACCGGGAATGGCACATTGACGAGCATCGCATGCAGCTCTCTCACGTTTTCATCGCTCAGGTCCGCTAAGAGCGGGGCTATTTCATCCCCGGAGATGAAGAGATCAAACAATATCCGGTAGAAGTTTACCTTGTGCGTAGCTGTGCCGCTCTCGCGCACATAATTTGAGAAATAGCTGCACTCAAGAGTCCCCTCAGTGAAGCGCCTATCTTCTGCACTGATACCATCATCGATCAGCCCTTCTGCGATCAGCTGTCTTTCTTCCTGATTTAACGACTCTGCGGGGATGCGGAAAGTTGTTTCACCATGATCCATCTTCAAGACGATCCCCAGGAAACGTAAGAATCTCCTGAAGCGCTCTATATTATTACTGGCAACTACCTCCTCTATCGTCTTGCCGTATAATTCACCTGCTGTACGGAAGCGGTTCGGCCTTCCCTCTGCCAGATACGCTGTCAAGCCGCCCTCCGGGCCGACCGCTAAGGTGTAATCACGCGTTGAGAGCTCCTGGGTAGGAGTAAGCCTCTGCATCTGGCGGATCACCTCATCTTTTACCCCCAACTTACGCAACAGCTTAGCGGCATCGCCAAACCAGATCACGTTCAAGCCATCCTTGATCTGCATCAAGCCGGAATCTTCAGCCCTACGTAATACTCCCTGCCCCATATCTTCCTCGACCTGCCTCTTCACATCCTCCCAGACTTCAACCTGCATAAGCTGTATGTAGCGCAGGATCTTTGCGGCTTTTGTGCCCTGAAGTAGGTTTTCGATCCTTGCGTCCGGCCTGTAGAATCTTACGCTAAACTCCTGCCCTGATCTGATTGCGCCCTTAACTAAGGCAGTAAATCTTGCGGTCTCAAGATGCTTGATCTTCTCGATTGCTCCGGTCAAGGACCCGCCGCTACTAGCAAGCTCACTGGCACAAGATAATACCCTCTCACGATAGAGATGGAAGCTTATCTCAAATGGAACCGGGAATCTACTGACCAATTCTTCCAGGCCCTCTGATCTTGCGCCTCCCAAGCCATGCGTTACCACTCCGATATTTATCTCTTTATGCCTGGATAATATCCTGGCTACATCCACGATCGATGCGCCGATCGCAGGATCAGAATAATCAAGCGGTTCGCTGTTGAAGAACAGCTCTATCCTGCCGCCTTCCAGGAACGGTATGATCCGATCTACCACCTTTACGATCAATGGGAAGGGCATATGCTTTAAAGCGCCCTTGCGCTTTTTGACATAACAGGTTAGACACTGATTGCTGCAGCCGGTAGTGATCTGTACCGGCAGGTAGATCTCAAGTGTGCCCAGGGCAGCTAAGGCCAGGGTCTTCATCTGCCGATCAGAAAAGCCCTCAAATACTTCTACAAATAGGCCTGTATTGGGATTCCTGACCGTGGGGATGAATCCTGCGAGTCTTACCAGCTCCTTATGCATCCCTCCCCATCTGGCCTCCTGGCCATCTACGGACCTTCCTAAGACCTCAAATTCATCCTTCACTGACTCTCCCTGCTGATTAAGATAGCCATTCTTGGAGTAGGCGGCAAAGATCCTGCAGGCTGAATCCAGAAGCTGGTCAAGCTTTAAAGATATCGCGTGAGATAATCTCTTTCTGGCGCCAAGGCCTGAGACAAAATCAGCTGTGTCTGCCAACTCTTCACCGGTAAGTAACGCAGAGGAAGATCTGCCCTGCTTAACTGCTTCTTTAAGCGGAAAGAGCGCCCCCGATCTTGGCTTCAGGATCAGCCGGATGTGTCCTACTATCTCATTCCCTGCTATCCCTTCTCTCCCCTCTACTCTTCTATCTTCCTTTATAAAATCTCCGAAAGGCTCCCTGCGATATTCTCCGTTTCTATCAA
The DNA here is from genome assembly GCA_042577285.1 of Candidatus Omnitrophota bacterium. Lineage (GTDB taxonomy): Bacteria > Omnitrophota > Gorgyraeia > Gygaellales > Profunditerraquicolaceae > JBHPDM01. Next base: position 651 of record JBHPDM010000054.1, on the reverse strand, counting down.
AATAACCGAATCTAACTACCTTTAAGCCTGCCCTAAGCAAGAGTCGGTACAGCGGAGTATGCTTAAATAGCTTATTCTCTTCTAATAAAGCTACCGTCTCTTTGTGCGATACCCCTGTTACTATCTGCCTACTGCCTATGGCCACTGCCTGGGCCATTAAGATCAGGGTGGCCAGGCCCTTGCGCCTTTCACTCTCAATTATCGTGACCCAGCCTGAATCGATGAGCCGGCTTTCTCTTTCTTCACCTATAAAGTCAACGCAGCCTACCTCCTGGCCATCTGATAGACGCACCAGAGAGATGCGCGTATCCCAAAGGGAGTGCTTTTTCTGCCCTACCCTGAATGCAAAATCTCCTGCCTCATTGGAGACCCTCACCCCATTCAGCTGATCTAACCCCTGCTTCAAGGTCTTGACCGGAGAATCAGCGCTGTATACTATGAATGATATCCTTCCATGAATAACGGAAGCCACAATCCCTCTACCTAAATAACTGAAGTCTTGTGGTATATCGCCATCGATTAGGACCAACGATTGTTTGGTACCATCATATCTGACGCGATAAGCTTCGGCATCGAGGCGCTCTATTTTGAGCGTGTACTGGCCACCCGTAACCAGGGGTTCATCCTCTATAGAAGATGGCAGGGTCTGCC
>JBHPDM010000053.1:0-3817 GCA_042577285.1 Candidatus Omnitrophota bacterium | reverse complement strand
CAAAACCGGGGGTATATTTTACCAGCGGCCTGCGGAAAGGAATCCCTGCGCCCATGGCATATCCGATCGCATGCGCCGTCCCCGAATCCGGAACGCCTGCTGCCATATCAGCTTTGATCTTGTCATTTTTGGCCAGGCACTTTCCGCACCTCTCCCTTGCCAGCTCCGTATTCATCCCTTCATAGCAGGAGGCGGGAAACCCGGTATAGATCCACAAGAATGAGCAGATCTGATTCGTCTTGCCTCCGCGGCGCACAGACTTTAGGCCTTTTTCATCCAGAAAGATGATCTCGCCGGGCTGCAGATATTTCTTGATCTTAAATCCCAGATTATAAAAGGCGGATGTCTCAGTGGTCACCGCCCAATCCTTTCCTCTCTGGCCGACCGCCAACGGAGTATATCCGTATCTGTCCCTGGCGGCGTAGATCCCGTCTTTGTTTAAAAGCAGCAGAGAGCAGGAACCTTCGATCCTGGAAAACATATGCTCGATACCATCGGCGATCGTCTTACCAGAGGTGATCAGCTTTGCCACCAGCTCAGTCAAGTTGACTGTTCCGTCTGTAGCTTCGCTGAAAGACTGTCCCTGCCTGTAAAGTTCTTTTGTCAGTGTCTCGGCGTTCTCAATAAAACCGTTGGTGACGATAGCAAACTGCCCGAACTTGGAATTCACGCACATCGGCTGCTCTTCGTTTGCGCTGATCACGCCGATACCGATATTCCCCTTCATCTTCTGATAATCGTCGTAAAACTTGGCCTTGAATTGACTCCCCCTTATATCATGGATCTTGCGCGCCAGACCTTCCCTGGTCCAGACTCCAAGCCCGCCGAACTGCGTTCCCAGGTGGGAGTGGTAATCCGTACCGTAAAACAGGTCTTCGCTGCAATCCCCCTTGGAGACTACGCCAAAGATCCCGCTCATCTTGACCTCCTGTCAGGTTTTTTTATAGAATTTTTTGATCGTAAGAAGGACTTCTCTCGGCTGATCTACGACAGTAAAAAGCTTCAGGTCGTCCCTGCTGATCGCGCCGTTCTTTAAAAGCGTGCTCCGGAACCAGTCGAGTATCCCCTTCCAGTATTTACTGCCTAATAATACTACCGGAAACCTGGATATCCTCTCTGTCTGGATCAGGTTTACCGCTTCCATAAACTCATCCAGAGTCCCGTAACCTCCGGGCATGATCACGAATGCCTTGGCGTATTTTACGAACATCACTTTGCGTACGAAAAAGTAGCGGAAGTCCAACAGGGTCTCGACGTATTTATTCGGCTCCTGCTCCATCGGTATCTGGATGTTTAAACCGATGGAGTGGCCGCCTGCGCGCTTAGCACCCTTGTTGGCAGCTTCCATTATCGCAGGGCCGCTGCCGGTGATGACCGCGTAGCCTTCCTTAGCTAAAAGATAGGCTGTTTGCTCCGCCAGTTTGTAGTATTTGTTTCCGGGCTTAAAACGGCTTGAGCCGAATATCGATACGGCTTTACCTACCTGCGAAAGCACTTCAAACCCTTCCACAAACTCCGACATGATGCGAAAAATACGCCATGATTCAGCGGAGAGAAAGTCCTCCCGGGAATCGATCTTTTTCTTCAATTTGTTTTTCCTTTCTAACGGTAAAGTTAACTCTTAAGCTTCTTCTCTATTGCAAAGCGCCAGGCCCTATAGACCTTGTTCACCGCCACATCTATCGCGCGGTTGATCGTCAACCTGCTGCCGCCGGTCTTACCGATCACAGAGCCCGGAACCTTGTGTTTTCTTGCGATCTGCAATATCCTCTTTACGTTTTTCTGTTTAGCGCTTAAGATGATCCGCGACTGCGTCTCTCCGAACAAAAGCGCATCTGTCCTTAGGCCGTTCGAGTGCAGATTGACCACAGCGCCGATCTTCTTCTTCGGGCTGCTGATCGAGCTCTCAGCTAAGGCAACTGCTAATCCGCCCTCTGAACAATCGTGCGCGGAGCGGACCAGGCCCTTCTCTATCGCCTCTAAAACGGTCCTCTGCAGGCGCCTCTCCAGATTCAGGTCGATAGCAGGTGTTTTTCCTTTCTTCAACCCGTGGACCGTCATCAGATACTGGCTTCCGCCGATCTCCTGCTTATTTCTACCCAGGAGAATGATCGCATCCCCGGCTGCCTTAAAGTACTGGCTCACCATCTTAGACCTGTCCTTGATCACGCCTACCATTCCCACGATCGGCGTAGGATCGACAGACCCCTTGGGGTTTTCATTATTAAAGCTGACGTTGCCGCTGACCACCGGCGTATTCAGCGCGCGGCAGGCCTTGGTGATGCCCAGGGCTGCCTGCTTAAACTGCCAAAACACCTCCGGATTCTTGGGGTTACCGAAGTTTATCCCGTCGGTAATCGCCAAGGGCTTTGCGCCTACACAGCTTAAGTTCCTCGCTGCCTCAGCTACGGCGATCTGTCCGCCCCGGAAAGGGTCAAGATAGCAATAAGCGGAGTTGCAATCGGTGGTCACCGCGATCGCTTTCCTGGTTCCCGGCACAGCCGCCACTCCGGCGTTGGAACCGGCACTTAAAACGATACCCCTGCCGACCTTTGGATCGCCATGCTTAGAGACCCAGGCCTTACTGGCAACGGTAGGATGGCTTAAGATCTGAACCAGCGCACGGTTGTAATTCTTGGGCTCCTTTACCTTATCCAGCTTAAGCTTATTTACCCGGGAAAGATACTTTGGCCTTGTTGCCTTCCTATTATATACCGGCCCTTCAGCCAGGGCAGCTGCAGGTACTTCGGCGACCACTCTCCAGCCCTCCTTAACGCGCACCATCCCGTCATCAGTGACTTTACCGATAACATCGACCGGAACCTTCCATTTGCTCAAAACCTTCCTTACCTGATCCAGTTTGTTTTTATCTACGATCACCAACATCCTCTCCTGCGATTCAGAGAGCATCACCTCGTAAGCATTCATTCCCTCTTCCTTGCGCGGGACGCGGGAGATATCCACTTCTATCCCCGTGCCTGCCTTATAAGAGGTCTCGCAGGTAGAACAGATCAGGCCGGCAGCTCCCATGTCCTGCATGCCGATCACCAGTTTCTTACGCATCAATTCCAAGCAAGCCTCCCTTAAGATACGCCCCATATGCGGGTCGCCGATAGCCACGGCAGAACTGTTTTGCGCAGCCTCCTCGCTAAGGCCTGAGGAAGCAAAAGCAGCGCCTGCTACCCCATCCCTGCCGGTCGGGCCACCAACGATCAAAACCAGATTCCCTACTCCGCTTGCTCTGGCCCTGACTAATTCTTTCTTCTTGACGATACCTACCGTCATCGCATTCACCAGAGGGTTACCCTCGAAAGACTCATCAAAGTATATCTCGCCGGCTAAAACAGGGACTCCCACGACATTGGCATAGTCAGTAAAACCCTTGGCGATATTCTTCAAGAGAAATTTCACCTTTCCCTTATCAAGGCTGCCCAGGCGCAAAGAATCTAAGAGCCCGATCGGCCGGGCACCCATAGTAAAGATATCGCGGATACATCCGCCTCCTCCGGTTGCCGAGGCCTCATACGGCTCGACTGCTGAAGGATGGTTATGGGATTCGATCTTGAAAGCAACTCCCAGTCCTCCGCCGATATCCACTACGCCGGAATTTTCACCAGGGCCCTGGATGACCTGTTTGCCCTTGGTATGAAAAAGCTTAAGCACCGGTTTTGAGGTTTTATAGGAACAATGCTCACTCCACATCGCCGAGAACAGCCCTAACTCCGTATAGTTCGGCTCTCTTCCCAGGCGCTTCTTTATCATCTCATACTCTTCCATCGTCAAGCCTTCTTTTTCGATCAGCTTTTTGTTGATCACA
>JBHPDM010000052.1:0-4171 GCA_042577285.1 Candidatus Omnitrophota bacterium | reverse complement strand
GGCAAGTTCTTTTTGATTGATTGTCCCACAATATTATGAGGAGCCTTACAGGTCAGATCCTGATAATGTTCCTCTATGCCCCTCTTGACTACCATCAGGTGCCTGTAGCTTACTCCGGGATAGAACTTGATCCGGTTAGTCCCCAGCCCCTTATCAATTGAGCTGATCAGGATCTGCGCTTCCTTAGAGCTGATATGCCCTGCGCTGTAATCTACTATTTTTTCGGCCGAGACAGTTATCAGGTTGCAGCGGAAAGCGATATCGTCGTCGCCAAGATTTATCCCCAGATTAGCCGCTTCAAGGGGGCCACGTCCCGTGTAATATTCTTTTGGATCGTATCCGAGTATTGAGATGTTTGCCACATCCGAGGCGGGGACCATATTCTCAGGTATGGTCCGGATCATCCCTAACCTGCCGTGCTGGGCAATAAAATCCATGTTTGAGGTTCGCGCCACCTCCAACGGGGTGCGCTGATCCAGCTCTTGTAATGGGTAGTCGGCCATACCGTCTCCGACTAAAACGATGTACTTCATAATAATACCTTTAAGCGTTTAATCAACCTGCCGGCAAGCTCTGACTTGCTCCTGATCGGTCGAAGCGTTTCCCTGCCGGGACCGATCAAATATGCGCAGTACTTATTCTTCCTGCGGCTATTTGCAACCACAAGGTCCAGGTCAGCCCGTTTGCGCAGGCGTTTAGCCTCCCTGAAGAGCTGATTAGCTGAGGCAAGAGGAGCAAATTTAAAACCCACCAGGAACAATGAACGATCGATTCTTTTAAGCCCGTCGATGATCTTAATGGTCGGTACTAATACGCATCGCCACTGTCTTTTTCCTGATCTGACCTTGCCGCTATGCCTGGACCTTGGCTTGTAATCTGAGACCGCTGCAGAGTGTATCAGTAGATCGTACCTTCTTGACCTTAATTCATTTTCAAGGATTCGCTTTAACTCTTCAAAGAACTTAAAACGGATGACCTTTATTCCGCTATTTATCAGGCGCGCACCCACCGGCCCTAAGATTAGGGTGACTTTAGCCCCGCACTTCTGCAGCCTCTCTGCGATCAGGATCCCGGTTTCGCCTGTAGCGTTATTACTGATCACCCTGACCTTGTCAATGGCCACCCATGTGGGTCCGGCAGTTATGAGGATCCGTTTATTCCTAATAGCCAATCTCTTTTAATACCGCTTTGATATTTGCTTTGAGCACCTTTGGTTTTTTAACGCTCTTTATCGCCCTATCCGGGTCCTTCAATCCATGACCGGTAAGTATGCACACGATTTTTACCGCTGAAGAGGATCCGGCGCTCTTTCGGTTGAAATACCCTCGGCGCGCAAGTTTTAGCATCCCGGCAACAGAGGCTGCTGAGGCAGGCTCGACAAAGATACCTTCCTTTGCGGCCAGTAACTTATAGGCGGCCAGGATCTCTTTATCGCTGACTTCTCCGATCAATCCCCCGGATTCATCCCGGGCGAGTTCAGCCTGCTTCCAGCTGGCAGGATTACCGATCCGGATCGCAGTGGCGATAGTGGAAGGTTTCTTTATCACTCGACCTTTAACGATAGGTGCCGACCCTGCCGCCTGAAATCCCAGCATCCTGGGTAATCGGGCACTCTTTTTTAACGCCTTGTATTCTTTGTACCCCTTCCAGTAAGCAGTAATGTTTCCGGCATTGCCAACCGGCATCACTTGGAAATCCGGAGCCTGGCCCAGTACATCCCAGATCTCAAAGCTGGCGGTCTTCTGTCCTTCAATGCGGTTAGGGTTCAGGGAATTCACAAGGACTAAAGGATACTCTTCTGCGATCTGGCGGACTATAGATAAGGCATTATCGAAGTTTCCGTCTATTGCCAGGACAAGGGCGCCATGGATAAGCGCCTGGCTTAGTTTTCCCAGCGCGATCGCCCCGCGCGGGATCAAGACCACGCATTTCATCCCAGCCTTGGCCGCATAGGCGGCTGCTGAGGCTGAGGTGTTGCCCGTAGAGGCACAGATCACGGCCTTTGCCTTCTCTTCGCAGGCCTTAGAGATAGCCAGAGTCATCCCTCTGTCTTTAAATGAACCTGTGGGGTTTAATCCCTCGTACTTAAGAAAGACCTGGAAGTTCTTACCCACGGCCTTACTTAGATGCGCCGCATAGAGAAGAGGGGTATTCCCTTCTTTTAAGGTTACTACCGGAGTGCGGCCGGTTACCGGCAGATAGCTCTTATATCTATTGATTACGCCGTCATATTTAACCACAGTAATTTAGACCTCCTCCATCCTGATCGCTACCGGTTTTTCCTTTATCACCCCTAAGTGGCCGATTATCTCCAGGGCCTTGTGCAGGCTCTTCTCCCTGGTCTCGTGGATCACCATGACTATCGGCACTATCCTGCTTCTTCCCTTCTTCTGCTTCTGGGTCACTGAGGCGATACTGATCTTAAACTTAGCCAGGACTCCGGCGATCTTTGCCAGCACCCCGGGTTTATCTGCGGCCATAAAGCGGATATAGTATTTGCTCTCCACCTGATCGATCTTGCGCAACCTCTTTATAGACCCGTCTACAACACTCCTTAAGGTAGGTCTGAACAGGCCTGCCTTGATATCCTGGGTCAGATCCACCAGGTCTGCCACAACCGCCGAAGCTGCTGATCTCTGTCCGGCTCCCGGCCCGTAAAAGAGCAGGTCTCCGGCAAGGTCGCAGGAGACATAGATCGCGTTGTTTACTCCGCTGACGGAAGACAGGAGGTGTTCTTTAGGGAGAAAGGTAGGGTGCACCCTTACCTCCAGCTCTCCTTCCTCCTTTTTGGCTATAGCCAGGAGCTTGATCTCAAAACCAAGCTCTTTAGCGTAATTGATATCATCCAGGGATATCCTTGAGATCCCCTCAACGTACACATCGCTTAGATCTACCAGCCTTCCAAAACTCAAAAAAGTCAAAAGGATCAGTTTATGCGCAGAATCAATGCCTTCGATATCCAGGGCAGCATTCTTCTCTGCAAAACCCCTATGCCTGGCTTCTTTTAGCGCTTCCCTGAAGGCACAGTTCCTGTTTGACATCTGCGAAAGTATAAAATTAGAAGTGCCGTTTACAATGCCAAAGATCGAATTAAACCTGTTTGCCACCAGCCCTTCACGCAGGGATTTTATGATCGGGATACCTGCTCCCACCGAGGTTTCAAAATAGATGTTCTTGCCGCGCTCCGCTGCCAGCTTAAAGAGTTCTTTACCTTCCTGGGAAAGCAGTGCTTTATTCGCGGTGACGACACTCTTACCATTTTTAAGGGCAAGCCCGATATACTCCTTTGCCGGATGCATTCCCCCGATCAGCTCCACGACGATATCGATCTGCGGGTCATTTAATACCTGGGCTGCGTTCTTCACAAAAACGCACTTACCGGCAGGCAAACTTCTTCTTGCGGAGAGATCCTTATCGCAGATCTTCTTAATATTGATCTCCATGCCGATCTTGTCCGTCAAGAGCCGTCTTTTATCGGCAAGGATCTTTACCACGCCTCTGCCGACATTTCCCAGACCGATTAAACCTACGTTGACCTTCTTCATCTTATTTCCTTTTTTTAATATAGTAATCTACAGTTTTAGACATTATATTCTTATGTTTTTCATCTACCGTCAGGAATTGGAGCCGGGTATCATAGATCAGGTCTTTGGTTACTTCCTTTGACTCGACTACTTTTCCCGTCATAATGATCGGGTTCGGGTCAAAGGGGAGTCTGATCTCAAGCGCCAGGGTCGTCCCGGGACTAAATCCCTTGTTGGTAGTCAGGAGCATGCCTCCTAGGCTCAAGTTCTTCGTCTGGGTTATGTCAATATTATTTACTTCATTCGCCATCCGGTAAGATACGATGAAGCGGGCTGATATGCGCGGGTGCTCCCTTTTTTCCTGGCCTGTGTACAGCATTTCAACCTCCTTTTAATTGTCCCTCGCGTCTGACAGATTGTATACGTCCGCTCGGGACCAAATTTGCCGGTGTTTGGTTACTGCAAATTTGGTCGGGGCGGACAGACTTGCGAAGCCACCCCTATTAAATCCTTTTGGCGAAGTCCCGAGGACTACTTGTCTCTGGTCTGTCCGAGGGAAACTGTCCCTCGTATCCAGAATCTATAGCCAGATGCTCGGGACCAAATTTGCCGGTGTTTGGTTACTGCAAATTTGGTCGGGGCGGACA
>JBHPDM010000051.1:0-4235 GCA_042577285.1 Candidatus Omnitrophota bacterium | reverse complement strand
TACGTTAAATGTGATTTATGCGCAGCAGATGACTATAGTTCCTGGGGCAGGAAGGACGGATTTAGGATTGTTGAGTGTAATCAATGCGGATTGGTTTATACAAATCCCCGCCTGGACCTTGAGAGAGTTAAAAAACTTTATACTACAGAATATTTTTCTCAAGGCGATTACGCCGAAGACCCGTTAAGAAAGAGAATGTATATCATTGAGATTGAGACTCAAATCAAAAAGCTAATCGGTAACAAGGGCAGATTCCTTGATGTCGGCTGTGCCTTAGGGGCCTTTTTAAAATTGTTGCCGGATAGTTTTGAAAAGTATGGTACGGAGATCTCCCAGCAGGCGGCTGATTATGCCAGAGAAAAGAACGGCCTCAATATAGAAATCGCCGAAGGGCTTGCGACAATCAAATTCCCGGATAATTTTTTCGATATCATCCACCTGCGCGGGGTAATCGAACATCTAAGAAGCCCCACTGTAGATTTAAAAAAGGCGTACAGTCTGTTAAAACCTTCAGGCCGCTTGATTGTTTCTACTACACCCAACATCGTTTCCCCGGCTGCAAGATTTTACCGTGAACAGTTCAGGCTTGTTTTTCCCAAAGAGCACATCTATTATTTTTCTCCCAGAACGCTCTCGCGCCTGCTGCAGAAGACAGGTTTTGTTACCAAGGCAGTGTTTTACCCGTATATAAATACGCCCTATGCGAGTTTATTCAAAGACATCAAGGATTTTTTCTTTAACCGGATGCGCGGTAAGGAATCGCCGCCATTCTTTTATAGTGTAATGACTTTCTATGCGCAGAAGACATAATCATTTCAGGTACGGGATGAAGGCGGCTGCGTTATATCTGGAACAGTTGCTTGATCGTCAGTCTAAGTTTAGAGAATTATCAATGGAGCCGATAATAGAGCTTCATCTTTTTGGAGGCGAGGATGTATTTAATCATGATTCCCTGAATAGATGTATTGATAATTGCCATAGCATAGATGCAGAATTCTATGTACATTTTCCCGTGCAAGACCCAGATACATATGGAGTTTATGATCTAGCCGTACATCCAGATTCATATTTTGAATCTGTGTTAGACTTTTCGAAAAAGATCAAAGCCAGGGCAATAATTATGCACCGGGCATATGGTATAGGAATGGATATTTCAAGAGATAAAGCCGTCTCTGGATTTAATGAAAAAATATCTCATTGGGCAGAAATAACTTATCCGATGCAGATATATGTGGAAAATTATTCTTTTATCTGGCTTCCCAAAAATTTTGAGCAGGGATTTGCCTTAAGTCCATTGGATCATTTTTTCCCCTGGGAAATTAAAGAATTTATTATCTATATAAGAAAGCAATGTATTAAAAATGTTTCTGTAATTATAGATATTGCCCATGCAGCAATCTCTAGTAATATGTTTAATTTAATGCGTCACGATAGGACACTTATTGAAGATCCAAGATTTTCAAATATATACTCCAGAGACTTACAGGAGATTACTTTTTTATCCCCTCAGGATTTTTTGGTAGATGGAATCGGTCCTTATATGCATTTATCTGATTCTTTTTTAATTTCTGACTTTCATAAGAAGAGTTCTGCTTTGGATGGTTATTTGATGACAGAAGGTCTGCCGTTAGGAGAAGGAGAGTTGCCTTTTGAAGAAATATTAAAAAAGACACGTGAAAATTCAACTTTGATTATGGAAATAAACCCTTTAGATGGGGATTATAATAACGGGAATTCTCAATATGAAGGCATAAGGCACATCAAGCAGATAATCTAAATTGAACAGAGATTAAATATGAAAACCTATCTTGCCACTACCGGGATATCAGAGCTTTGGGATTTAGATAGCCATTTCTTGGTTTTAGGTCCTTGGTGTTTAACGGATAAAAAGAACTTAAGCATGCTTAAGGATAAGAGCTACGTTCTTATCCCTTCCCCATGGAAGCCTGCAACAAAAATAAAAGAGGCTGCTGATTATTGTTACGAGGTTTACCGGATATTGCTCCCCAGGTTGTCTGAAGGTTTGAATTTTGTTCATGGCGTTTCATATCCTTTGAAATATTGGCAGGTGCTTATAGGCCCCTGGCTTTTGTATTTTATAGAAATTCTTTATGATAGATATAAGAGAGTAGAAAAGGTTCTTGATATGTTCCCTGATTTGTGCACCCATGTGCTTCCGAGGGAAAAATGTAAACGGCTTTCACCTTTCGATATGGATGATTTCATCGGAGGTAGCAGTAATAAGGTAAACGACGATTATTATAATCTTATATTATTCAGTCTTGTTATCTACGATCTTTGTCCGCAAAAGAGTATAAAGATAGATAAACTGCTTGATTTTAAATCTGAAAGACATGTTATTGATACCTTTAGATATGGCTGGAAATTTATGTTGTTTTACAGGTTTCTACGGAGGATAGATTCGTTTTTAAAATGCCCCCTGGCCTTGGCTGATATGTATCATCTGGACTTCTCTGACATTTTACGACTTAAACTAAAGACGGGTTTTAATAAAGTGAGTTTTAGACTTTTTGATTCCTTGAAAAAAGAAACTTTCCTAAAGGATAATTTTTCTTTTTGCTTTAGAAAAAAGTTATCGTTAAAAGGCGCTTCTGATAAATTCCAATCTTTACTTTATAAAGTACTTCCTGACGCTATATTAATGAGTTATATGGAAAATTATAAACTTTACAGAGATAATAACAAGAGTGATGATTCTATAAAAATAGTAGGTTCTACTGTAGGATGGGAATCTAATGAAAGATTCAAGTTTTTTGCTGCAGAGGCAGCAGCAAAAGAAGCTTATCTCGTTGATTTCCAGCACGGTGGTGCTTACGGCAATTTATTGGCTCTATCTTTAGAAAATATTAGCTGTGAAAAAGACAGATTTTATGTGTGGGGATGGGGTGGTCAAAATGACAAGGCGAGCAAACTAAAGAATCTTCCGTCGCCTCATCTTTCTAAAATCAAAGATACAGATTTTTGCAAAAAGGAACAAATTCTTTTTATATCAACAGGGTTACCAAGATACCACTTTCGTTTTTTTACAGTACCACAACCCGAGGAATTTATATCCTATCTAAGCGATCAGATAGAGTTATTTGATGCCATTCCAGATAAAATTAGAAAGAATATTACATATCGGCCTTATACGCGTGATTATGGTTGGGGTGAAAAAGAAAAATTATTGCAAAGATACCCTGATATTAAACTCTTTGAAGAAGGGAATATTATTGAAGTCATGCAAGAAGCAAAACTTGTAATACTCGATCATCCACTTACTTCGTTTATAGAAGCTTTGACTGTTAATGTACCTTCTATACTGTTTTGGGATCACGATGTTTGGTTAATGTGTCCAGAAGCAGAAAAATATTTTGCGATGTTAAGAAGTTCTGGGATACTCTATAAAACCCCTATAGAGGCCGCAAAAAAAATTGTAGATATATTCAATAATCCTTTAAGTTGGTGGCAAACAAAAGAGGTTCAAGATTCACGCAATGCCTTTCTCGAGCGATTTGGCTATTCAAAAAAAAATTGGATGGATTATTGGGTGAAAGAATTTCATTCTTTAGTATATAATAGAAAAAATTAAAATGTCTAAGGCTAGAACAATAGGAAGAAATATTAGCTTCATGGGTTTAAAACAGGTTGTAGTGATAATCATTTCTTTTTTTCTCTTCCCTTTTATTGTAAAACACGTAGGAAAAGAGGTTTACGGAGTCTATCTGATTGTAATGACGATTACGGGTTATTTTTGGTTGTTAGACCTCGGCGTAATGTCGGCATTGACCAAGTATGTCTCCGAATACCATGGTAAAAAAGACCTCGGAGGCTTAAATAAGATAATAAATGCTTCATTTTCATTTTATGTCTTAATAGGCATAATCATTGCCGTAATGTTATTTGCCTGTTCGGTTTATTTTCACCGGTTCTTTAAAATAGAGGCATCAAACATAAGAATAGTTAAACAGTTGTTTATGGTTGCCAGCATATCAGCACTTTTTGTCTGGCCGCTTAATACATTTCGCGGCACAATCCAGGGTTTAAGTTTATGGGATAAAGACGCTATTATTATTATAATTAACCAAGCCCTTACTGTCTTAGCGGCATTATTTTTGTTTTCTTTTGGATATGGTATTGTGCATTTTTTTATAACTACACAATTTCTTATGATTTTGGGATGTTTTATTTCTTACTATATAGCAAAGAATAAAGTTAATTTCAAAATAACATTT
>JBHPDM010000050.1:0-4490 GCA_042577285.1 Candidatus Omnitrophota bacterium | reverse complement strand
TGAGGCCTGGGGATATTTGTTAGATGATGCCGTAAGCGATATATCTGACATCAAACCAGGTCCAGACACTTAATCCGGTGACTATCCCCGCGGCCATAAAGAGCGCCTTCCAGAGCATATAGAAGAGATCGGTGCGCAGGCTCCCAAACGCGGATGGTTTCAACCAGTATCTTAAAGAGGTGGCAATAATGGAATCTCCGATTAAAAGGGCGGTAAAGGCATCAAGGATAAATATTCCGCCGGTAGTAAGGGTAAGCGCGCTGAATCCACTCAAGAAAACAAATACCATCAGGGCAGGAGCCGCTACCCTAAGCATCCTTCTTACCCAATATCCAACGCCCCTTACCCTTTTCGGTATCTTGGTGGCGATGATCGCTAAAACAACGGCTATTGCGCTGACTGCTAGATGCTTGAAATTAGCAAGCTGGGAAACTATCGCTGAAAGTATCCCTTCACTACCCAATGCAGATAAATTGTCAGTGTTGATTATCCAGGAGAATGGCTTGAGCTTTAAGAAATTGTAGACAAAAGGATGGTTCGCTTCGGAGCTTAAGATGATCACGCCGCAAAGAACCAACATCAGCGGGAGAGCAATCCGACTTAATATCTGAACAAGAGGGTGTACGCCCTCCTGCATAGCGCCATTCACCCAGGTACGGTAATTTTCGGCCCTGCCACCCCTATTCTTATTATTGAGAGGGCTAGATGAAATTCTTCTGGCGGCCTTGATTTGTCGGTCGAGTAGCTCTCTTACATCTGCCCGGCCCTTGCCCTTTAATTCGTCCAGGTTGCCCTCTATGATTCTAACCCTGCCTGCAAATTGCTCAAACTCCTCTATAAATGCAACATTATCTCTTCCCTCTAATAACCTAAGCCTGTCAAGCTCTTCAAGTATATAGTCGTTGATCAATGTATGCGGCTGATAGCGGGGATGGGTATAATATCCGTATGCCCCTGAATATACACCTACAACCCTACCCAGCTTACTGAAGAAGGATGGCTCTTTATCTCCCTTCTCGGTTACATACTGCTTTCTCTGCTCCCAAAGCTCATAAGCCAATAATCTGTAAAAAGTCTTTATAATTTGCTTGAGATTTTCATCCGCGCTGTCTCCCAGGGTAAACTTGACCAAAGCGACAAAGGCGGTCAAGCGGTTCAGTGCGAATCCGTCAAGGGTATAATCCTCACCCTTGCTGCCGATCACAAATAAACGACCATCGCTGCCTGCCTCTGCCTTCATCCCTAAAGCCTCTTTAAGTATAAAGTCTCGTTTGATCCTGTGGATAAATTCCTCGGTGATACCTATGCCATGGAATTTAGACTTGATTATCTTTGACTTTATCAGCCTTCTGAACAATCCGGTAACATAGTTTATAAGAGGTAAGAAGATGAAACTTGCAAGTATGGCCAAATAGATCCAGACCATGGTAGGTATACGCCTCTGGTGTCCTAACGGCGGCAGATTATCTGCGCTGATCTTTGCATCAGTCAGATCATAAGGCCCCTTACCTTCTCTGGCGTTATATGCTTGTATAGTCAGATACGGTGAGTACGGCCACTCCTTGCCGCCTTCAGATTTGAGAACGCGATACCCCTGGCCGGTCTCCATGCCTTTCGCGCCAGCGGTAGCAGCCTGCGTACCCAGGACCTCCGGAAGCATCCCGTTCTGTAATTTATAGCCAGCCAATATTCTCTCGATATATTCAGCTGCTCTGTGGTAACCTAATTTGTTGACCACCCTTAACAGATGTATCGTCGCCTGGCCTGAAATAGCAGGGCCTTCTGGGCGGCCGAATTCAACGCTCCAATCAAGCCCTTCATCGCCGTTTACCTCTACCCAATGCGCCCTGACCAGATTATTAACAAGCGTGATGAGTAACTCTTCGTTGATCCCAAGCGAATCACGTTCGCTCTTATCCATAGCCTGAGCCGCCTCAATAAACCAAAGCCATGATTCCGCAGAGGTCCAGAGACCGGGAGCCAAGGCAACCGTCCTGGTATTTATACCGTAGATCTCCTGGACAGATGCAGGAACAACGCCTTCTCCCTTGACTCGCGGCATAATATATTTCTGCATAAATGCGACTAATCTCGCCTTGATCTGATCTACTTCAGCCTTAAATTCTCTATCTTCTGCGCTCTCGGCTAACTGTGAGGCGATATTTAATACCAGGTAGGCCTTTGCCTGTGTCCGTATAAGATATATTTCCTCAACTGATAAGAGCTCTATTGCCCCAAGGAAGATATCCTGTTTGAACTTGGCATCGGAGAACCCTCCGTAAGGCTCGCCGCTGCGGTCAAGCGGATAGAAATCCTCTATCGCCTGAAGGACTAACTCCTTACCGAAATCATAGGCCCCCTGATCATCGCTGGCAGCTGCCTTCTGGAAGGCAGCAAGCGCAGTCGCAAACTGGCCTTCGCAGTTCGGACGTGAATGAAGAGGTAATCTAAAATCTGCATTATGCTCAAGCTGTAACCCTGTAGGCCTATGGTAGGCCCGGCTTAAAGGCTGTTCGTGCCCGTTGACGCTGAACTTAGTATGCAAGAAATGTAACATATCTACCACCTCTGATCCCCTATTATTTTCGATCAGTGCTGGAGTAATCTCCGCGGCTTCGACTAGGTCCATATAGGGCTCAGCCGGTGACTGAAATGATGTCTTGGGAAGCCCGGTAGCAGTATCCCGGGAGCCGACTATCTCCTGAACCGCTGCCTTAAGATCATCTTCTGTGATAGAGAGCGAATCTTCTACAGGATCAGACTCAAGCCACGGTAAATTATTACCTAAATATCTGTAGGCCACAGAATTCTCGACTCTGACCCTTTCAGCATATGCTTCCGCATTGATCTCCGCGTAAGGATTATAAACCGACCTTTCCGTAAGCATCCTGCGTAAAACATTGTAGCTGTTGCTGTTGATCCTGTTCAAGAGGTCGCTCCTGCCGGATTTTACAACGATATAATAATGCGGCCCGTACTTGAGAATATCCGGCCGCAGCTCATCCTCAAGATACCTGGCATCATAAATATCCACCCGCGGAGAGTCAAAACCATGCACCAGGGCGTAGACTTCGATCGTACCATTCACCTTGACGATGTTGTATGAAAGCAGGCGCCCGTCTCTTAGGTCCATGGTATATAGCGGCCTGGGAGATTTGGGATTAGAATTATCTACTACGTTGATCTCGTATCTATTCCAGCCCTCTCCCTTACGGGGATGGATGACCATGCGCGTCCTCTCATCAAGCTTTATCTGGACGATGCTGTCGATATCATCACCATCCCTGATCTCAAGCTGGGTAGCGCGGACTCCTCTTGAGTCCATCTGTGTTTCAGAGCTCAAAGGATAGGCCCGGGTCTGATCTGGTTTAGCCTGCATCCCTAAGTGACCGATCTGGGAGAGCTTGATCTCGGGATCAGTCTCTCCCCTGTAGACGAATCTCGCCTCTGTTATGCGGCTGGTGTTAAGTCCGGCATCTCTTAGCTGGGCCACTGAGATCACCTGGATATTGCCCTTGCTGCGCGCTCTTTCACTGATCGTCACCTCTGATATCCCGGAAGGATTATGATACCTGGAACCATGCACTGCGTTGCGCTCCACAGCATCCCAAAAGCTCAACGCCCCTGCCTCGATATCCTTCTGGCAATTGGTCACCTGGACTGTCTTTCTTCCATCTGAAAGCAGGAAATCGAATTTCTTGGTAGCAGTACTTTCGTCAACGTAGAAATAAAGGAACTCCTCACCGCTGATATCAACTGCCTGTCCATTGCTACCCAGGTCAAGGGCTAAAGTGCAGGTCTCGGGGATATTAGGATCAGCGGTATCAGTACTCCAGGTTAAAGTGGTAGTATCAGGAAGATGATATACGGTCTTAAGGCCTGCGCCGTTATCCCTCTGCCTCTTCTGAGTGATATCCTGCACCGGATTACCCTGGGCATCATATATATTAGTGCTGGTATAAAGCGTATCTTGATGGAGATCAATATGATTTACCGCTACCTGGACGAAATAGTTAGAATCGTTCTCGGCAGGATTACCGGTCAGAGGATTCTCAAGCAATACCCTCAGGCTTTCAGGTGCGCTGACCTCTTCAAGCCACTGGCCATTGATAGAATCGTGCCTGAAGACCTCGCTCCTGGTGGCAAGCTCTCTTCTGATGCCGTTGTTTATGGCGACTATATCGTAAGAAAGAGATGAATCCCTGCTTGCCCCCTGATCAAATCCGTATCCGGCAGCAGCCCTCTGCAGATCACCTTCCCTATAGTGATGCACAGTCTTCTTATCATAGATCGTATCCGCCTCACTGCTATCCACCAGGGCAGTATTTATCTTCGCCGCTAAGCTGTCAAAGTCATAGACAGCACCGAAGCCAAGATCAAGCCAACCCTCCCTGATCTCTGTCTTGGCGCCTGAGCGGTCGAGCGTGGGAGTGCTGATCCTCTTCTGGGTGCTGGGTCCGCGCAGATCGATATATCCTTCATGCACGACA
>JBHPDM010000049.1:0-5453 GCA_042577285.1 Candidatus Omnitrophota bacterium | reverse complement strand
CACAGGCCCTGTGGAAGAAGGGACAGTTTCCCGATTAGCAAAAAGAGCGTCCCTTATTTATTATTTTACGAAGCCATCTTGGGATGCGCGCTGGCCGTCGGTAAGGATTACAGCCTCTTCTTCTATGGGGCCGGTTTCTTCATAAGGAGTGACTGTGACGCAGCCCTCAAAGACGATGACGACGGTGCGGTATTTGCCCTTTGGATAGCTTTTACTGTACTTTTCACCCTCTGTATAATCCAGGCCCTTCTTCAAGCCATAGGAAAGGTGTTCTTCCTCCTCCACCTCCTCTTCCCAGAGGTCTAGATCTTCGTTTTCAGGGCTTTGCTCTTGGGGGTCTGGATCAGAGCCCGCAGGACTAAACCAGCCGTAGTTATTGCCGCTATCAATGGAAAGTAGAGGCTCGATATAGCTGCCGGAATTATCAAAATCCATGTTGTAGGAATCCTGCACGTCAACGCTGCTTATCTCTACTTCACCCTGCGGATCAATGTTCCACTCCACGCCGTCTGTAGAGCTTCGCAAGGAGATGGTGCTGTTCCCCTGAAGGGTGGTAGTTCCGGTGATCGTCTGGGTGGAGCCGGCCTCAAAGGTCAGAGTCTGGCCGCTGCCTGTCTTAGTCAGATCATTGAATGTGCTTGAGCCTAAGATGGATTGATCTGTTCCGTCAAGAGTAACGCTACTTGAGCCTGGCTCAAAGGTTCCGCCATTATCCCAGTTGCCTGCCACTAAGATTGTATTAGCTCCGTTTAAGGTCCCGTCTATATCAAGATTGCCTCCTACATCAAGGTTACCGGTTGAGACAGTATAGGTTGCTCCAGTATCAATGGTCAGGGATAGGGCTTCGGCTAATTCATTCTGCGGGAAGACACCCTGCTTGATGGTGACATTATCGGTATTATCAAAGTCTGAGATCAGGGTATCCTTATTAATACCGGTTGAGCCGCCATAGTAGTCGTAGGTGGCAGCGTTGTGGTTGAGGATGCAGCTGGCTGCATTATAGGTCGGGGTGCCGGTAAGCGTCAAAGTCCCTGCGTTCATCCAGACCTGGGCATTGGCAGCTAAGGTAAAGATGGTGCTGCCATCCACCTGCAGGGTGTTGTTTACCTTCATATGTTCACTTGAGACCGTGACTGCCGCAGAGGTATTTGAGATAGTCACACTTCCAAAGTCATTATCATCCCCATATCCGCCGCTATTGATCTGTTGGGCAGTAGTTCCCTTAAAGTCAACAATGCCGGTACCTGAAGTAAAGACGCCGTTATTGTCCCAATCACCCTTGATATCTATCCCCCAGTTACTGCCGGTGACATCCAAGGTATTGCTGGCATCTATTGTAAGATCATCATTGACCGTTAAAAGCGCTTGTAAGTTATGGGTAGTAGCTGAGGCGCTGGAAAACTGTATATCGTCATAAGTCCACTCCTTGACATTATAAGGCCCTGATGTCCCGTAATACTGCACTAATGAACCGCCGTAATTGGTGGGTGGAGAGTGTGCCTCATTACCATAGAGCTTAAGTGTACCGTAATTAGAGAAGGTGCCTGAGACAGTGAGGGCAAACCCTGCTGTAGCTACGGTGCCTTGAGTGATGGTGAAGTCATCACCGGCGGCAAAGGCAGATTCTAAGGTAACAGCATCACCTGCCTTATCTACATCTACTATTGAGGAAAAGGTACCGGCAGTCTTTTCTATGGTCTGAGGGTCTGAGCCGGTAAACTCAAGGGTGAGGTTACCTCCGCCTAAGGTATTGGCAGAGGATTGTAAAAAAGCGCCTGAGACAGTGATAGTGTAGGCAGAGGCAGGATCAGAGATCGTGCCGCCTGAGAAGGTAAAGCCTCCTGCTGCAAAACCGCTTGAGAGCGTAAGGCTTGAACCGGCGCTCTTGACAAAGGAGGTACAGGTTAGACTTGAAGCATCCAGCTCCTGGGTGCCGCTTGCGCGATCTAAGGTAAAGGTGCCAAGAGCCGGGAAGGTCGAACCGCTGTCCACTGTAACATCAGCTAAAGCATTGAAGCTTGGCGTGGCAGCGCTGGCAAAACTAGCGCCGGCACTATTAGTGAAATCTCCTGGGCCGTCACCGTAATTATTAAAATCAAAACTACTGCAGCTTGACATATCAACGCTGCCAGTAGCGCTATTAGTAAAGCTGCCGTTCATCGTCCAAGAGGTAAGATTGCTGGAAGTGATAGTGCCGCTATTGGTAAAGGTCCCGTCAACTGAAACAGACCAACTGGCAGCGCTCACCGTAATGGCACCGCTATTGGTAAAATTGAATAAGTTACCGTCACCGCTATTAGTGATAGTGACCATATCTAAAGGCACGGTGGTTCCGCTTTCAATAGTAAAGGTAAGGGCAACCGCAGGGGTCGTTGAAACGTTAATCGTTACCGGATCAGCAAAGGTTATATTCGGGGCATCAATCGTACGGTCGATTTCGATCGCTCCGGTCATAGCAAGGCTGACATTTGTGGTTGGAGTAAATGTGGAGTCACTGGCAATGGTAAAACTGCCGGTTAGATCGAAAGAGGGGTTCGAATCGGCAGTAAAATCGGCTCCGGAGCTATTAGTAAAGTGGCCTTTGCTATTAGCACCGTAGGCATCAAAATCAAAGCTGGTGCAACTTGACATATTAACAACGCCGCCATCGTCATTAGTAAAGTCTCCGTTCATATCCCAGGAGGTAAGGCTGGTGGCAGTAATAGTGCCGTTATTAGTAAAGGTCCCATCCACTGAAACAGACCAGCTGGCAGCGCTTACGGTAATTGCGCCATTATTGATTAGATGGTAGGCGCCGCTACCGTCATTATTGAGAGTAACCGTGGTCAGAGGTAAAGTGGTATCTATAGCAATGGTGAGGGTCCTACTGAGAGAACTGATTGAGCGGCTGATAGTCACCGGATTAACAAAGGTTATATTCGGAGCATCCACCTCGGTACTGGTAGCTTCCCAGTCTCCATCAAGGGCCAGGGTAACATTTGTAGTGGGAGAAAAGGTAGACCCGCTGTCGATGACAAAGCTTCCTTCCACATTGAAGGTTGGATTAGCTTTAGCGGTAAATTCGGCTCCGAAACTATTGGTAAAGCTGGCGCCTGCGGTGTTGCCCCAGTTGTCAAAGTCAAAATCATCGCAGTTTGACATATCAACACTGCCGCCATCGGCATTGGTAAAATCTCCGACCATCGTCCAGGAGGTAAGGCTAGTAGCGTCGATCGTACCGCTATTGGTAAGGATATCGTAAATTGTAGGATTCCAGGTTGTGCCGTTTAGCGTAAGCGTGCCGTTATTATTAAAGTCTCCATCGATCGTAGGCTCCCAGGGATCAGCGTCTACGGTAATCTCTCCGTTATTGGTCAGATCATAGTAGCCTATGTCATTAAGCATTGACACTGTGCCCAAGGGTAGAGTTGTCCCTTCGTAAATAGTAAGGAGAGTACCCGGATAATCGTGGTTGGAACGGTCAATGGTAACGCTGCTAAAGTTAATTCCGTTAGCATCTATATTGGTATCGCTAGTAGAGGCTCCGTCAAAGGTGATCACGCCGGAGCCGTGGGCAAAGGTCGGGGTATTGGCAGTAGTGAAGCTTCCGGCAACAGTCATCACATCCGAAGTAGCTGTAAAATCGCCGCCGTCAAGGCTGAAGCTGCCGTTAATGTCAATCGTGGTTGCCCCGCAGTCAAAGGTCGCGTCAGTCTGGCTGTAGTTACCGCCTATGGTAAGCGAACCTGCGCCGGCTAAGGTGACATCCCCGCTATCCTGGGTCCAGTTGCCGGTGAGAGTTAGGTTTTCAGTGAGGGTGAGGATTCCGGTGTAGCCGTTGGTGATGGTGACGCTGCCAATCGAGAGGTCTGCTATGTCCTGTTCTGAGTCCTCGCTTGATACCGCGTCATCAAAGGTCACAGGGTCCCCTGCGCCCGGGATCCCGCCGTCCCAGTTACCCTCTTCTGACCACAAATTATCACCTCCATCACCTAGCCAGGTGGGGTCTAAGAGCCAGCCTGAGCTATTTCCTCGGTTGCTGCCTAAATCTACGCAGATAATATCATTGCCGATATTGTGGGAATCGCGGATGGAAATGCGGTTTATATCGTGGATTCCTGAGGGGATGGAAATATACCAGTTTTGCCCCTCTATAGAGGAGTAGAGTTTGGTAGTAAGCCGGGGTATCCCATGGATAGTGGTGTCCCCTAGGAAGGTATAGGTTTTGCCTGCCTCAAAGTATATCTCTTTGCCGGGGGTGAGGCACTCAAAGTTGTAGAAGATCATATCTGAGTAGAAGTAGGTGGGATCTTCTCCTGAAAGGACTATCTTATCAGCCTCTAAGGTAAGATTAGTATCTGCAGAATAGATAATTGAGCCAAAGCCCTCTGGAGGGCCACGGATCAAGATAGTGCTACCTAAACCAGTAGACTCAAATATGCCGATATTGCCATTTATCCGGTTAATATAGGTGTTGTCTGCCTTGATATTGAGGGGTACCTCTATGCTGCCAAATTCTCTGGCATCAACCTTGACCCTGGTGGCTTGAATTATGACTCCCAGCTCAGTGGCTACCGTGCCATTAGATTTTAGGTTGAGGGCGGAGTCTTGAAGGTAGGTGATATTGATGCCCTCACCTTGCAAAGTGATCAGATTATCCTCAAGAAGCAAGCTATCGAATTTAATATCTTCGGGCCGGTAGATCTCAGTGAGGCCGGCTAAGCTTCGGATGTTCATTCTATGCGCGGCTATACTGATTGAGTCGGCTTTAACTTCGCTACTGTTAATCATTATGACTTCTCGGGCAGGATTATCCTCTTCGCCGATGATCAGTGTATCCGTACTTATCTTGGCGTTGACCTCTATTATGCCGCTTGAGACGATCTTGATTACACCGCCATTATCTTCAAGCGTATCTGCGCGGGCAAAGCCTTGCAAGTTGATCGCTCTGGTGAAGATATCAGCAGCTGCTTCAGCCTTTAACACCACCAGGCCGCCATCGGCTTCAAGCGTTCCGGTATTCTTGATCTGATCGGTTATCGGGTTGCCCTCTTCATCCAGTATTGTGGATGCAGTGGCTGTATTGATTGCAATTGAGATCGCGCCACCTGCTGCGATATCGACTTTTACCATATCACCTGCTGCCATGGCGATCGTACCCACAGGAACAACAATCGCTCCCTGGTTCTCGATTGCTGCGGCAATCAACACACCAAAGCCGCCGCGTCTTATATTGATCGAACCTTGGTTTAAGAGCAGCGCATCAGCCTGTTCAGGGGATAATTTATCAAAGATGTAATTTGCCGCCAGGAAGTTAGAATCGGTGATATCGCGGGTGGAGACAATCAGCGAGCCGACATCAATATTAGCATTAGGGCCGATGGATATGCCATTGGAATTGATCAGGGCGAAGATCCCGTTGCAGGTGAGGCTTCCTAAGATATCGCTTGGATCAGTTCCTGTGACCCGGTTTA
>JBHPDM010000048.1:0-5486 GCA_042577285.1 Candidatus Omnitrophota bacterium | reverse complement strand
AAATGATACTTTTGATATCAGGATTATTCTTAGGCATTTTTCTTCTTAGTTTTGATGATCTCCTTGATCTTGTTAAATATGTCTTCTCGTTTTAGGTCTTTTTCAAGCTTCCCCTGGTAAACCAATGAGATCTCGCGTCGCTCTTCCGAGACGATGACTATTATCGCATCCGTCTCTTCGCTTAACCCCAGAGCGGCGCGGTGCCGGGTCCCATACATCCTGCTTAGATAAGGATTAGCCGTTAAAGGAAAAAGGCACCCCGCGGCAACGATGCGGTCGTGTTGCAGGATCAGCCCTCCGTCATGAAGCATGCTGTTGGGCGTAAATATGGTCTGGATCAACTCCGAAGATACGCACGAATCTACCTTTACCCCGCTCTCAACGTAAGAGTTTAACGGCTCGCTTTTTTCTATCGCGATCAGCGCCCCGATTTTATTTTTGGAAAGCTGATCAACGGCATCGGTCACCTGCTTGAGCACGTAATCCAGCTCTTCCTGCCCAAGGTAAGCCGCGCCGAAAAGATAACGTTGTCTACCAAGCCTGGACAGCCCCTGCCTGATCTCGGGGTGAAAGATGATCAGCATCGCAATGACTGAAATAGCGAATATCTTAGTCAGCATCCAGTCAAGGATGTGCAAGCCCAGTATCTGAAAGAGTAAAAACGCAACGATCAGGACCACTATTCCGCGCAGTACCGATACCGCGCGCGTGCCCTCGAAGAAAAGCATGATGTGGTAAATAACGAACCAGAGTATGGTTACTTCGATCAGGGGTTTCCAGAGAAAGACCAGATCCGCACTATTCATCATTTTGTCCTATTTAGCGCATCCAGCATCTTCAGGGCCTGCCTGACCTCTTTGACGTCATGTGTCCTGACGATGCCGGCGCCGTTTTTTACCGCGACAACACTTACGGAGACCGTCCCAAAGACTCTCTCTTGGGGCGCAGTCTTTAATACTTTACCGATAAACGACTTTCTGGAAGGACCGACAAGAATCGGCCTGCCCAACGATTTAAAACTCTCAAGCTTCTTGATTATCTCTAAGTTATGCTCTCTGCTCTTGCCGAAACCTATGCCGGGATCGATGATGATCTTATTTCTATCGATGCCCTGCTCGATAGCAGACTTTATAGAATCAGCCAGAAACTCAACTATTTCCTTGATCAGACACTTATAAGAGGGATTCCTCTGCATCGTGCGCGGCATCCCCTTCATATGCATGATTATAACCGCCGCCTTCTTCTTGGCTGCCAACCTGGCCATTTTGGGGTTTCTAAAACCCCGGATATCGTTTATGATCACGGCGCCATTTTCCAGCGCAGCCCTTGCTACTTCCGGCTTACAGGTGTCTATTGATAGCGGTACTTTTACGCTTTTACTTAAAGCCCTTATTGCAGGGATCGTCCTCTTCAGTTCTTCTTTAAGAGGCACCGCCATCGACCCCGGACGGCTTGATTCCCCGCCGATATCCAGGATATCCGCGCCCTCTTCTACCATCTTTTGCGCACGGTCGACTATCTTGCTTACAGGCGCCGGATACATCCCGTCGCCGCTAAAGGAGTCAGGGGTAAGGTTAAGAATCCCCATTATCCGGCTTCTGCGCTCGCTCAGCTTTAGTTTATACCTGCCAAGATCCAGCGTAAAGCCGTGTTTATCCATCCACCCTTAAGCCGTGTGCTTCTTCTCTTCCGGAAAGCCAAGCAGCTTCCTGACTTCGCTTACGGTTAGTACTTCTTTCTCAAAAAGAGTCTTTGCGAGTAGTTTCAGTTTTTCGCTGTTTTCTTCGATCAGCTTTTTAGCCCTGAGGTAGCAGCTGTCAACGATCGCTTTTACCTCCTGGTCTATGATCTTGGCAGTCTCATCGCTGTAATTCTTCTCTTCGACTAAGTCCCTTCCCAAAAAGAGCGGGCCATGGCTTTTGCCCAGCGTGATATTTCCCAGGCGCTCGCTCATCCCAAAATCACAGACCATTTTCCTTGCAAAGTGAGTCGCCATCTTAAGGTCATGTGAGGCTCCGGTTGTAATATCGCCTAAGTTTATCTCTTCCGAGACCCTCCCGCCCAGTAAGCCGGTTATTGTGCCGAGGAGTTCCTTTTTTGAATGGTATTTCTTATCCTCTCTCGGAGGAGTAAGGGTGTAGCCGCCTGCCATCCCTCTGGGGATTACCGATACCTTGGTCATCGGGTCGACCTCTGGGACTAGAAGCGAGAGGATAGCGTGTCCCGCTTCATGAAAAGCAGTCAGCTCCTTCTCCCGTTTAGACATGATCTTACTCTTCTTCTCCGGGCCCATGATCACCCGCTCAATTGCCGCCTCAAGGTCGTCCTGCCCCACCGCTTCTTTATTCTTTCTTGCTGCCAAGAGCGCGGCCTCATTACAGAGATTAGCGATATCAGCACCCGAGAAGAGTGAAGTCTGCTGGGCTATCGCCTTCAGGTCTACCTTCGGATCAAGTTTGATATTACGCACATGTACTTTAAGTATCGCCTCCCGACCTAATATATCGGGTAAATGGATAACAATAGTCCTGTCGAATCGCCCCGGGCGTAAGAGTGCAGGATCGAGTGTATCTGGCCGGTTAGTCGCAGCGATCAGTATCAACCCCTCTCCGGTGTTAAACCCGTCCATTTCAACCAGCAGGGCATTCAGCGTCTGCTCGCGTTCGTCATGTCCGCCCCCGATACCTGAAAAACGAAGGCGCCCAACTGCGTCGATCTCGTCAATAAAGATGATCGCGCCTTTGCCTGAGGTCTTTGCCGCGCGCCTGCCCTGTTCAAAGAGGTCTCTTACCCGGCTGGCCCCGACCCCAACGAACATCTCTACAAAATCAGAACCGGAGAGGCTGTAAAATGGGACTCCTGCTTCTCCGGCTACTGCGCGCGCCAGTAGTGTCTTGCCGGTCCCCGGCGGGCCCACCAGTAAGACCCCCTTAGGGATCTTCCCTCCCAGCCTCTGAAACCTCTTCGGATCCTTAAGAAACTCGATGATCTCGCTTAGTTCTTCCTTTGCCTCATCGACACCCTCGGCATCATTAAAGGTCACCTTCTTGCCTTCCTTATCGCTGTGGATCTTGGGTTTTAGCTTTCCGAAACCCATGATCCTGTTACCCATCTGCTGTCCGCGAGACATCATCAGCCACCAGAAGAATATCAACAGGACCACCGGCCCTATCGAGAAGAACAGGTTAGCGAGGAATGTCCGCGCCGGCTTGACCTCAAAGCGGCTCAAGTTCTCCCGCATCAGGCTCAAAAGATCCTTGTCGTCATCGGGAATATTTACAAAGTAGCGCAGATCATCCGCAAGCTCTACCTGGAGGATAGTCTCAGTCTTTGTCACGGAGCGTATCTGTCCGGGGCTATCCTTTAAAAGATGATAGAACTCGCTGTAAGCCAGCTCTTTAGGGACGCCGGTAAGAGAGACATTAAGCGAACTGACCAAAAGATAGAAGATTACTATTGCGAATACCCAACCGAAAGGAAATCGTTTGAACATGTTGTTCTTTTTGGACTTAGGAACATTTTTATTAGGCATTTTTCTCCTCTTTAGAGACCTTATTATAAATCTAAACTGTTGCGAAATCAAGTATTTATTAGGGATCTTGAGGCTTGCTAAAGGAGAGGTGTTTCTTCTTCTTGACTACTGAAATACCTTTCGGAAGGTCGACAAGAGAACCTGTGGGGCGGTTAAAGATCAGCTCTTCAAGCTCCTGGATATGGCGGTATTCGATCCTGCGCAAGTTACCCTTTGTCCTGGCGATCATCATCCTCAGAAGCAGCCTGCGCATTGCAGGGTGAGCCCCGGAGATCATCTTTAGCGAAAGCTTATTGACTGCCCCGTTAAGCAGCCTGCCTGCGGCTCGGGTCAGATATGCGTAATCATACCCTGCAGTTTCAGAGGTAGTGGCAAGTACACTACGGATATTCCTGTTGTAGTCCCTCTCCAGCAGCGGGAGCAGGCGGTTTCTGATCCTGTTTCTTAAAAAAGCATCATCTAAATTGCTTTCGTCGAACCTTGCCCTGATCTTCCTTTTTTTGAGGTATCCCTCTACCTCTCTGCGGCTGACTTCCAGGAGGGGGCGCACGATCTTGTATCCGCAGATATCCCTGGACGGGATGATCCCGCTAAGTCCGTAAAGACCCGAACCCCGCAGGATGCGCATCAGTACGGTCTCTGCGCGGTCATCCAGGTTGTGGCCTAAAGCGATCTTGTCAGTCTTTATGTCACGCGCGACCTTAAACAAGAAAGCCAGTCTGGCATTACGGGCGATCTCCTCAAGCGATCCTTTTTTAGCTATTGGCTTAATGTTGACCTTTGCGCAGGTGACCGGGAGTTTAAGTCTTGCGGCAAGGCGGGCTACGAACTTTTCATCACCTGCTGAATTTTTCCGCAGCATATGATTAAGATGCGCAACGTGTAGCTTTAGGCCGAGGTTACTCTTTAGTCCATGCAGTACGAAAAGCAGGCTTGTCGAGTCAGGGCCGCCTGAAACACCGACTACGACCTTTTCGCCTCTTTTAAAAAGCCTGTATTTTTTTATTGTAGCTTTTACTTTTTCCGCAAACACTAGGCTTACCTCAAGACCTTTTCGATTTTGCTAAGGATCTCTTCGAATTCGCAGGGTTTAGTTATGTAATCGTATGCCCCTAGTTCAGAGATACGTTCCTCCATGCCTTTATGGTCTAAATTTTTTCCTGTCACAAAGATTATCGGGACATCAGAAAGCGAGTTGTCTTTCTTAAGCTCTGAGGCGATCTCGTAACCGTCCATATCGGGCATGGCGATATCCAGTAATGCCAGGTCCGGCTTATCAAGCTTGCAGGATTTCAGCGCATCAGCCCCGTTTGATACGGCTGTGACCAGGTAGCCCTTTTCCCTGAGTTTCTTCTCCATGGTCTCCAGCACATCGACTTCATCGTCGGCAATTAATATCTTATTAGGCATTTTCCCTCTCCTTTTAAAAAAATTAGTAAAGCTTTGATTGTGGGGAAGGCTCTGTCTTAAGACCTGTACCAGCGGCATTGCCAGGGCCATCAGCCTCTTGGGATTGCAACTGCTGGACTTGTCTTTTTATCTTAGGCAGGAACTTAACGATGAAGGTAGTTGTGATTACGATGGAGAACACTGCTACTATGATCCCTGCTGTAGCCAGGTTCCTGCCGGAAAGCTGCTCGTTCTTCTCCATCCTCTTTAACGCAAGCGCACCGAAGATGATCGCGATGATCGCCTTCTCCAGACCGGCCAGGCTGATCAATGAAGCGATCCCGATCACAATACTGGCAATCGCAAATTCACTTAACTTAACCTTCTCTTCCTGAGGGTTCTGATTTTCTTCCATAACATTCTCCTTGGGTTTTGTCCCTCGTAACCTGCGATTGATAGCTGGTTACTCGGGATCAATTTTACCTGCGATTAAATTGCTGGTAAAATTGGTGGCGGCGACTGGATTTCAAGCCGCGCTAAAACTAATTCAGGCGGCGCAGTCCCG
>JBHPDM010000047.1:0-5847 GCA_042577285.1 Candidatus Omnitrophota bacterium | reverse complement strand
TTTACCATGACTTTGAATCTCCTTTCACCTTTGTATTATGATTATTAGAAACCGTGACTGACACTAAAATGGAAACGCCCGCTTCCCCTCTCATCCTCCCCGGGCTCCTTATTTAAAGGTATGCCGTAATCGACCCTGATCGGGCCGATCGGAGTCTTAACCCTGACTCCCAGGCCCAGGCCGGATTTAAACCCGCCGGAACCGATATCATCGAACTTTGCCCAGACATTTCCTGTATCAATAAAGGTAGCAACCTTCAGGAAATCAAACAAGGGGTATATGTATTCGATATTTGCCACGATCAACGATTCTCCGCCTAACGGATCGCTGGAAGACGAATCGACAGGGCCGATCCCTCTCTCATGGTAGCCCCTGATCGTATTGCTGCCGCCTGCGAAAAATCTCTCATACACCGGTATATCATCAGAATCGCCGTAAGGTTTCGCCAGGCCCAGCCTTCCTCTCAGCTCAAGGGCGGCACCCCTGGGCATTGGAAAGAAGTGTGATGCGCGGCCGAAGAACTTAAAGAAATCCTTATCCCCTCCCAAGATCCCGCCGGCTCCCTCCAGGTTGCCGGTTAATAAGTCGCCGGTTCTGGGGCTGAATACATTATCGCGGCTGTCAAATGAAATGCCTGCGCTTAGGCTGCTGATCGAATTTTCTCCGTACTCCTTTAGCAAATCATTACTGGCATCCGCCGCTATATCGGTGATATCTATCGTGTCATAACGATACATCATATTTACGTTCACATAATCAGAGATCTCTTTGCCCAGGCGCAGGTCGCCGCCGGTGACCTTCTCGCTGTAACCGTAACCTACGTCCTCCTCCCTGTCATGCTGGCGCTTGTAAAGGTCAAACCCGAATGATACCGGATAATCAAAAACCCAGGGCTCTGTAAAACTTAAAACATAGCCTTGGCTGACGGTGCCAAATGATGCGCGCAGTTTAAGGTCCTGCCCGGCGCCGGTAAAATAAGGAAAGTTCTTCCAGTCAAAGTTCCTCTGTTCGATCTCCACAAACCCCATAAATTCATCGATACTGCTGTAGCCGCCACCAAAACTAAAGGCGCCTGTCTTTGACTCCTTGACCTCTACCACCAGGTCCTTCTTATCAGGCGCAGAACCCCCCTCTACATCATAACTGACTTCCTCAAAGAAACCCAGGTTGTGCAGCTTCTCCTTGCTCCGCCGCAGTTTCTCACCGTCAAACCTGTCGCCCGGCCTGATCCTTAATTCCCGGCGCACTACTATATCCTTGGTCTTGACGTTACCCCTGACTTTGATCTTATCTACGTATGCCACTTCCTGCTCCGAGATCCCGTAGGTTATATCCACGCGGCCGGTGTGAGGATCAAGGGAAGTTGTCTCTTTGACATTGGCGAATATGTAACCCCGGTCAAAATAAGCGCCCTGGATACTTGCGATATCCCGCGCCATCGACTCGCGGCTGAAGACATCGCCGGGAACGCAAAACTTGATCACCGAGAGTATCTCCTTCTCCGGCATCTCCTTATTTCCGTCGATATTGACGCTTCCCACCAGGTATTTCTTCCCCTCCTGGATGGTTATGGTGATGTAGAGGAAGGGTCTTGTTTCATCGCTTCTGATCGCGAAATCTGCGGCCACATCGGAAAAACCCTCTCTCTG
Source organism: Candidatus Omnitrophota bacterium (assembly GCA_042577285.1). GTDB lineage: Bacteria > Omnitrophota > Gorgyraeia > Gygaellales > Profunditerraquicolaceae > JBHPDM01. The sequence goes on along the minus strand of JBHPDM010000047.1, from coordinate 4,198 downwards.
GTAAAACGCCTTTATGCGTTCGATATCCTCTTTAAGCACGTCCTCCTTTAGCGCGCCGCGGTTAAAAAGCCACGCCCTCTTTGTCTTGATCAGGCGCAGGATCCTGCCGTCGCTAAAAGCCAGATTGCCCCTTATAAATATATTCTTGATCCTGATCCGTCTGTCCTCGATAACATTAAAGGAAACATTAGCCTTATTCGACTCAGGATCGATATCGACCTTGTGATCTATGCTGGCATGGGTGAAGCCGCGCTTTTCATACATCTTCTTTAATATCGAAACATCCTCGGCAAGATCCGGGTAATCCAGGTACTGGCCCTTCTTTGACTTTAGCGCCTCCAGAAGCTTATCCTCTCTCATGTTCAGGCCCCTGTTCCCGGTAAAAGTGATCTCCTCAATGATCGGCCGCTCAACTACGGTAACGATCACCCGCAGGCCCTGCTTATAATCTTCCGTATCGATCTTTATGTCGCTGAAATACCCCGAGAGATATAAGCGCTTTAAATCATCGCTGATCACGTTATCCTGGTAAGGAGAGCCGATCCGGGTCTTCATCTTGGATACGATCACGTTAGTACTGATCGCTTTATTACCCTTTACCTTTATCGAGGTAACAGTAGCAGGCGGGGCGTTCTCCTCTTGTCCGACTTCTTGGGCTGCGCCAAAAGATACAAAGAACAACGCAGAAACAATTGATAGTAAACAAAATAAACCGGTAATTCTCTTCATTAGTGCCATATTATATATTAATCAAAACCAAGAATCAATCCGTAACTTCTCACTTATTCTAACCGTGCCATGTTCTCAAACCTGGTATATTCCTTGATAAAGGATAATTTGATCGAACCGACCGGGCCGTTACGCTGCTTTGCGATGATGATCTCTGAAACACCCTGATTTTCAGGAGTAGGATTGTAATACTCCTCCCTTAAGATCAGCACTACAAGATCAGCGTCCTGTTCGATTGCTCCGGATTCCCGTAGGTCAGAAAGCTGAGGCCTGTGGTCTGAGCGCATCTCGACAGCACGCGATAACTGGCTGATCGCGATGATCGGCACGGAAAGTTCGCGGGCCAGGGCCTTTAGCGAACGCGAGATCTCTGAGATCTCCTGCTGCCGGTTCTCCGAGCCCTCCCTGCCGCGCATCAGCTGCATATAATCCAGCACGATCAGCTGAATATCCTGCTGTGCCTTAAGGCGCCGCGCCTTTGCGCGCAGCTCCATCACCGAGATCGCCGGCGTGTCGTCTATGAATATCGGCGCCTCGGAGAGCTTTCCCGCCGCTGCGGTAAGGCGCGGCCAGTCAGAGGTAGCCAGATACCCGGTCCTGACCTTATGCGCATCCACCTTAGCATGCGAACAAAGCATCCTCTGCACCAGCTGCTCCTTAGACATCTCAAGGCTAAAGAACGCTATCGGGACCTTCTCGATTACGCCTGCATATTCGGCGACATTCACGGCAAAGGCGCTCTTTCCCATTGAAGGCCTTCCCGCGACCACGATAAAGTCTGATGGTTGAAGCCCGGCAGTCTTAATATCAAAATCTATAAAGCCTGTGGCTACTCCGGTTACATGGGCCTTCTTCTGGTATAGCCTATCTATACTCTCGATGCTCTCCTTGATCACCTCTTTAAGATGCATATACCCGCTCTTAGCCTTTGAATCAGTCACGTCGAATACCAGCTGCTCAGCGCTATCTACTACCTCATCGATATTCCCCTCGCTTTCGTAGCAGAGAGAGATGATCCGCGTAGAATTATTGATCAGGGTGCGCAGGATGCTCTTCTCTTTTACGATATTGATGTATTGGCTGACGTTGGCTGAAGTGGGCACGGTATTAACCATCTCGGTCAGGAAGCTTGCTCCCCCAACCTGCTCAAGGGTCATGTTCTTCTTTAATTCATTGGTGAGCGTAATCAGGTCGATCGCCTTGTTAGCGTTATATAGGCTGCAGATCGCTTCAAAGATCTTTGCATGCGCATCTTTATAAAAGGAATTCTTGTTCAGGCTCTCGACGGCCAGGGAGACCGCCTCTTCATCCATGAGCATGGAACCTATTACCGCCATCTCGGCTTCCAGGTTCTGAGGTGGGATCTTTTCTAATATCGGATTAACTGTTCTTAATGGACCCATGACTTATTTCTTTACTATCCAGACCTTAACTTTTGCGTTGATTTCAGGATGCAGTTTTACCGGTACCTCGAAGATCCCTACAGCCTTCAGGGGTTGCGCAAGCACGATACAGCCTTTATCGATGTCAAATCCTTCGTCTTTTAAGGCAGCGCAGATCTCAACCGCACCGATACTGCCGTAAAGCTCATCCTCCCCTTGAGTCAGGGCGGGTATGGTCAGCGATAGGCTAGAGAGCTTCTCTTTTAACTCCTCGCATTGCTTCTTTATCTTGTCCGTCTTCTGTTCCTTGCGCTTCTTCTCCTCGTCCAGCACCTTGCGGTTTCCGGAGGTAGAAGGCACAGCCAGCCCGCGCGGAATCAGAAAATTGCGCGCAAAGCCATCCTTTACTTTCTTGACCTCTCCGGCCGCACCTAAATCTAAAATATCCTTACTTAATATGACTTCCATCGGATCATACGTTTACGTAAGGTATCAGGGCCATAAAGCGCGCCTGCTTGACCATCAAAGCAACTTTTCGCTGATGCCTGGCACAATTTCCTGAAAAACGGCATGAGACGATCTTGCCGCGCTCTGTGGTAAATATCTCAAGCATCTTCAGATCCTTATAATCGATTCTTTTATTCTTGTCAACGCAGAACCTGCAAACCTTTTTCCTTCTCGGCCCGAACAGTCCGCGCTTTTTTTTGCCCTTGCGCAAAAGCCCCTTGCCTTTACCCTTGCCTCTTCCTTGACCTATCCTCATTTTGCTCCTTCCTCACTTTCCTCTAACCATGCTGTCTCCGTAGAAGACTCAGCCGCGACAGGCTCCTCTGCAGGGGCGGGTGCCGGCGCTGTAGCCCTGGATGGCGGCGTCCCTAAGAACTGGACTCTCTCTGCGCGTACTTCGATCACGTTGCGTTTCTGCCCCGAGTTATCCTCCCAGGAACGCGACTGAAGCCTGCCCTCGACCATCAAAGGGCTTCCCTTATGCAAGTACTGATTGCAGGTCTCGGCCTGCTTGTCCCAGGCTACAGCCGTAATAAAACAAGTCTCCTGCTTCAGCTCTTGAGAGTCCCTGCTGCGGTATTTTCTGTTTACCGCCAGACGCAGATTCACAACCGCTACCCCCTGCGGAGTATAGCGCAGCTCCGGGTCGCGGGTCAGATTTCCGATCAGTATTACTTTGTTATAATTGGCCATTTTAGACTCCTTGCTGTTATTGCCCCACCATGATCATGAACCTTAAGATATTTTCGTTGATCGCTAAGACCCGTTTTATCTCTGACATCGCTTTAGTATCCTCGAGCGTAAAGTCGACCAGGTAATATAGGCCCTCCTGGCACTTCTTGATCGCAAAACCCAACTTTCTCTTCTCCGCCCAGACCGAGGCGTTGACGATTGTGGCTTTGAATTTATTGAAAGTCTCTTTTATCTGATTAAACACCGCCTTCTTCTCTTCCTCTGAGATATCCGGCCTTACGATAAACATCGCTTCATACTTCTTCATTTAGTTTCTCCGTTGGTTAAAGATATTCATACTTTTAGTTATTCCGTCGCTGATCCAGCTGCTGCAGCAATCGCAGGCCGCCCCCATCATCCGGCGCACCCTCATCCTCTCGCCTCTTGCAAATGGCGATAAGACATATCTGCTGGTATCGCCTTTACCTGCCTTTGGCCTTGCGATCCCTAAGCGCAGGCGGCAGAAATCGCGCGACTGCAGGGAATCGATTATAGAACCAAGTCCCCGGTGCCCTCCCGATGAACCTGACCCCTTGATCTTGATCCTTCCCAGGTCCAGGTCCAGGTCATCGCAGACTACCAAAAGATCACTTAAATCTATTCTATGCTTCCTGACCAAAGTTCCAACACTGACCCCTGATAAATTCATGTAGGTCATCGGCAGTGCTAATACCACCGCAGTGCCTTTTATCCTGCCGCGGCCGCTGGAAGCATCCCTATCTTTCTTAAGGGTTATCTTGTACGCCTTTGCTAAAGCCATGACGCAAGATTTGCCGATATTGTGCCTTGAATTTATATAAAGCCGTCCTGGGTTGCCCAGGCCTACGATCAACTTCACTTCTTCTTTT
>JBHPDM010000046.1:0-6080 GCA_042577285.1 Candidatus Omnitrophota bacterium | reverse complement strand
TACTTTCGTAAATAGACTCCTACGCATGAACCGATACTTGCGATGAATGCGGGAAGATGACTAGTCTTTGGAGGCTGGTATTGGCCCCTAAATATGACAAAAGGCAATCTGAGCCGAAATTCTTCTGCATAGAGTGTTCCAAAAGAAGGACTGATGCCTTAAGGAGTAAAGGGATCAAGGTAAGGGGAAAGAGCAGGTAAGATGTATAAAGTAGATATAACCGGTCAGGGTGAATCAGGATTCAAGGTAAGCTCAGATGGTCATGAGATAGTCCTTGATCCAAAAGGGGGCGGGATCAGCCCTTCTGCGGCATTGCTTGCAAGTATCGGTTCATGCGTAGGAGTCTATTTACGAAAGTACTGCAAAGGGGCTAATCTGGAACTGAAAGATTTTAAAATTTCCGTAGAGGCGGACTTTGTCAAGGAACCGGTATTTTGTTTTAAAGAGATAAATGTCTCTGTCGATTTAAAGGGTTTGCAGCTTGAAGAGCGCAGGCAGCAGGCGCTGCTTAATTTCGCCAAAAAGTGCCCGATACACAACACCCTTAAGTCAGATCCGCAGATAAACCTTAAATTATTAAATTCCGATCAGTAGCTATTCCGGGTTTTAGCTGTTAAATAAGCGCTTGACAAGACCTTTTTTTGTGCTATATATTACTTAATTAGTATATGCTCATAAAGGAATAAACGCCAAAGAAATGATGACGAATGTAAGGCAGTTACGCCAGGTTTTAAAGGCGCTTGGCGATGATACGCGGCTTCGGATGGTGAATATCCTGCAGTACGGAGAACTTACGGTTAAGGATATTTGCGGAATTTTAGGGATCAAGCAGCCAACCGCTTCCAAGCACCTGGTCAGGCTGCGCCTCTTGAGGATCGTGCGCGACAGAAGATCCGGAAACCGCGTGCATTATGCCCTTAATCCCGATTCTCTCCAGGAGAGGACCGTAAAATTGATCCTTACGAAATTCAAAGGCCTGGAGGGTTTTAAGAAGGACGCAGCAAGGATAGGCCGCTCAAGATAGGCTTGTGGCTTATGAAAGATGATCATGGAAAAAAAAGATTGCCGCAAGGCGTCAGAAAATATATCCGTCGTCAGCGCCTGATCATTAAAGGGATGGCAAAGGACAAGGCTGAAGAAGTTATTTTGGTAAAAGAACTTCTGGATAGAATCTATAAAATCGAAAGATTCAAGCACCTTTTAGGATAGATTTCGGGCCGGCGCCGCAAAGGTGAGCCGTTTGACAGGTGAAGATAGGTATTACTTATAATCTAAAAGAGCACGTCATCCCGCAGGGCGAACTCGATAGCGAGCAGGTCGAAGAGTTCGATTCTCCCCAGACAATAGAAGCTATATGCAGTGTGTTGAACAAGGAAGGCTTTAGCACGTCCGCACTCGGCGGAGGGATCAATATCATCGAGAAGCTCAAGGCCGAGAAGCCGGATTTCGTCTTCAATATCGCCGAAGGATACTGCGGAAGGAGCAGGGAGGGGCATATCCCGTCCATACTTGAGATGTTCAATATCCCTTATTCGGGATCAGACCCTCTGACGATGAGCCTGACCCTGGATAAGCTGATAGCCAAAAAGATCACTTCTCAGGCGGGTATTTTGACCCCGCGCTATGTCACGGTGAAGAAAAAGGAGGATATATCGGGGATCGAAGGATGCCTGACGTATCCTTTGATCACCAAGCCTGCCTGGGAGGGTTCAAGTAAGGGGATCTACCGGGATTCCAAGGCGGAAGACAGAAGCGCCATAGAGAGGAACGTCAACCTTTTGCTTGAGAAGTACCCTGAAGAGCCGGTCCTGGTAGAGGAGTTTATCAGGGGCAAGGAGGTCACGGTTGCGGTGATCGGAAACAGCCCGGCGCGGGTCCTGGGTATGATGGGCATCTCTGGAAAATCAAAGGCAAACGGGAATTTCATATATTCCATTGAGGCAAAAAGGAACTGGCGGGAGGAGGTGGAGTATTCCGTGCCCCCCGACATAATTCCTTCTTTAAAAGCGCGCCTGGAGGAATGCGCGCTGTCGGCTTTCCGGGAGTTCGGGTGCCGGGATTTTGCGCGGCTGGATTTCAGGATATCGGAAGACGGCAACATATATTTATTGGAGCTTAATCCGCTTCCCGGGCTCTCCCCGGTGTATTCGGATATAGTGTTGATGTCTTACCGGCTGGGATTAAAATACGAGCAGCTGATCTTTTCTATTCTGGACAGCGCATTTTCCAGATACGCAATAGTAAGAGAGCCGGTCAAATTGAACGCGGTTTAACTATGGAAAGATTCGATTTTGCTTTATCCTGGGACGGAAGGGGCAGGGAGAGGTTCTTGCACTGGGTCAAGCGGGAGTGCGATTTAAAGGGGCTGAAGCTGCTTCAGGTAGATTCCAGAAACGTCTCGCGCGTTATCAAGGGCCTTGAAAAAGGGAAGCTGGCGATCAGTTTTCTGCTTGACTGTGAAGCCGATTACTACGACAAGGACGATATCTTTGCAAGGTTGTGTTATGCGGTCAAGGACTGCCATGGTTATGTGGTCTGCGATCCCGATGATGCGCGCCAGGCTTCAAATAAATCGATCACGCATTACGATCTGGTAAAGGCGCATATCCCGGTTCCTTATACTGTAGTGGTACGGAACTGGGAGCCGGATAATTTCCGGCTGACTAAAGATGAGATAAAGAAATTAGGCATTCCGTTTATCATCAAGCCCGCTTCCGGATTTGGCCAGAAGGGCGTGGTCAAAGATGCCAGGGGCTCGATCACTGAGATCGCCAAGGCGCGCCATTTTAACCGGGGGGATAATTTTCTTTTGCAGGAGAAGATAAACCCGCTTTATTTCGGGGAAAGAGAAGCATGGTTTCGGGTATATTTTCTTTTTGGCGAGATCATCCCCTGCTGGTGGAGCACGCAGAACGGCTGGTACAGTCATGTATCTCTGAGGCAGATGTATAATCACCGCTTGCTGCCTTTAGCAAGGATCACCTCCGAGATCGCGCGCATAACCAATATGGATTTTTTCTCATCAGAGATAGCGATTACCGGCAAAGGCAATGAGCGTAGATTCGTCGCTATAGACTATGTCAATGATCAGCCGGAGCTTAATGTGCGCAGCTTAAAAGACAGACAAGGATCAAAAGGTTTTGTTCCCGGGCCGGTAGCCGAGGTCGTCGAACATATAGCCGATAGGATCACTGAGGTCGCCCGCAGGCTGAGAGAGAGGCTTTCCTTTGGGACCCACCGTTCTATCTGGCTTGATAAGGCGCCTACTGAAGATGAGAGCATCTAAAATCAGAAAACCCGAAGCGCTGAAAAAAGGAGATACGATCGGGATCGTAGCTCCTGCCTGGTCTTTTGACGCGGATAATTTCCGCAGGGGGGTGGACAAATTAAAAAGCCTGGGGTTTAAGGTAAAGTATGACCAGCAGATCTTCAGCAGGCACTGGTCAATGGCCGGGTATGACGACAAGCGCGCAGAGCAGATCAACCGGATGTTCGCCGACAAAGAAGTCAAGGCGATCTTCTGCGCCAAGGCAGGGTACGGCTCGATTAAGACGATCCCCTATCTGGATAAAAGGGTGATCAGGCGTAATCCTAAGATCTTTGTCGGCTACAGCGATATCACGATATTGCTTTCATATTTATATAAGACAGCTAAGATGGTGGTTTTTCACGGCCCGGTAGTCTCTGGTGAGATATTTGAAGGGATGAACGTGATCACCTTTAAGTATCTTCTGCGTGCGGTCATGCAAAGGCGCCCCTTGAAAAGATTAAGATTCCCTTATATGAGGGCGATCAGGCGCGGAAGGGCAAAAGGGATACTGGTAGGAGGGAATCTTTCCCTGATCGTCAGCGCGATAGGGACCCCTTATGATATAGATACTGCGGGAAAGATACTTTTTCTTGAAGATGTGGGGGAGGACATGGAGACGATCGATAGTTATCTGATGCACCTTAAATTAGCCGGTAAGTTCAATATGGTTAAGGGCGTGGTATTCGGCAGGATGATGAACTGTATCGACCATTCGGGAAAGAAATACACTATAAAGGATGTCCTTAACGATATACTTTCCGATGTGAAGGTCCCGATAATCTTTGGGTTTCCATCGGGCCACAGGAGACCGGGAGAAGTGAATGTAACGCTGCCGTTTGGGGTATCTGCTACGCTGGATGCGGATAAACCAAGCCTGTTGATCAATGAACCCAGCGTGACATAAAAAGGAGGAGGAGGAGGACTATGAAGAAGTTTATTGTCGCTGTTTTTGCAGTTTTGTTTTGTTGCTCGCTTGCCCTGGCGCAGGAGTCTTATGAAGGCGAAGATTATGATTACGGAGAGGGGGATGACGAATATTACATAGATCCCGATACCGAAGAATATACTGCAGAGAATTTGGATGCCGAAGAAGAGGAGCTTAACGCAACATACGGGGATGAGAGTGGGGAAGATGATTATTGGCAGATCGAAGATATACCGGAGGATTATTAGCCCTAAGTCCATAAAGTCATAATAAGGTTTTATTTGCCGTAAAATTCCGGGCAGCCGCAGAAAGATCCGTTTGGGATTTTTGGTTTGTGGCGGTATAATAAAACTATGGCAGGGAGAGGTTTTATGAGAAGCAAGATCAGTCTGAAGAGCGTATTCATTGTGATCGTTCTGGGCGCGGCCATGATCTATACCGCCGGATTCTTCGCTGAAAAACAGATGCTGCGCAGGGTGATCGAGCGCCTGAGTGCTGATTCCCGGGTGGCAGAGGTATTGGTGACTGAGGTACGAAAGGATCCTGCTACAAGAAAAAAGCTTACCACCATAAAGTTCCTTGAATATGACATCAATAACCGGCCGCTTGAGCCGAAATACTTCACGTTCTCGGATAATCTGATACAATTTCAGTCTTTGGTGATCAGGTTCGACGATTCCTACGTAAAGTCAGGGCACCGCCTTAAGGGAAAGAGTGCCTATATTTTTATGAAGGCCTTCATCCTAAAAGACAAGGGAACCGAGGTCTTTGAGATAAACAGGGTAAACCAGGTCCCCAGCGGTTATGAGGTCGCAGGGGAGAATAATCTTCTTGAAAAGAAGATATGGCGTTCCTTCTGGGAGTATGCGTTGGATGAACGGCAGTCAAGGAAGGCAGGCATAAAAAATGCCCAGCTGGAGGCGCCGGGGACAAAATTTATCCCGGGCATGCTCTATATAATAAGGATCGAGCATGACGGCGGGCTGCGCATCGATTGCCAGAAACTCTCGCCGACGCTCAGGGGGGAGAGGCTGCCATGAAGATCATGCTTATTTCTGCAAGCCCGAATAAAGAAAAGAGCCAGAGTTTTGCCCTGGCAAAAGAGGTGCTAAGGGGCGCGCAGGGCGCAGGCGCGGAATCTGAGATAATCCAGCTCTGCGACTTGAAGATCACTCCTTGCCTTGCGCAGGAGACTTGCCACAAAGAGATCCTTGCCTGTCCGACAAAGGATGATGTGCCGGAGATTCTGGATAAGATGCTTGAGGCGGAGGGGATAATTCTCGCCACACCCAATTATATAAATCAGGTCACTGCCGTAATGAAAGCGCTGATGGACCGCTCAAACCATCTTATCCACTGCAAGCGGCTTTTGGGTAAATATATAGCCGGGGTGGTCTCATTAGGGGGAGGAAGCGATAAGGAGGTCCTGGATTATATCAAATTCTATGCCCACATCTGCGGCGCGCAGTATTCGGGGGGCGTCTCGAAAATGGGGCCGATGAACGAGAAGAAGAAGGAGCAGGCTTGCAAGTTAGGGGAGAAGCTGGCGCAGGATATCCGGGATAAGAAGGAGTTTCCTGATCAGATCAAGGTGATCGAGCAGGGGAGATTGCATTTTAAGCGGCTGATGCAGATGATGAAGGACGTCTGGGCGCCGGAGTACAAATACTGGCAGGAAAAAGGATGGATATAGTTACTATTTGCGGCATACTTATTACCTAAAAGGGAGGCTAGGATGAAGAAGGTATTAGCAGTAGCATTGATCGGTTTGTTGCTCGTTCCGGCTCTTACTTTTGCAGAGCATGAGGGGAAAGAGGGGATGGAGCGCAAGCACAAGAAGATGGG
>JBHPDM010000045.1:0-6208 GCA_042577285.1 Candidatus Omnitrophota bacterium | reverse complement strand
AAGCTGCCAAAGTATCCCGGAAAGGCTATGCAGGAAATCACAGGTGCGGCATCAATACCAAGCGTCTTCTTTCTGTGCCTGACATCTCCCTTTAAGAAGTGAATCTTTACGCGCCTACCAGCACGTTCACCGGAGAACGTGCATGTAGTTCGATTCCTGCTTTCCTCCCTTACACCAGTGAAGTAGGCCTTCAGCCTTCCCACTAAATATGCCAGATTATAGTAGTATATGTTGTGGTGATCCGTGAAGCGCTGCCTATTTTCAGCTGCGGTCTTGCACCTGATCTTCTCCCTCACCGGATACTCAGTTCTATGCGTATATCCCTTATCAATAAGCCATACTTCTTTCAAATCAGGGAACATGCTAACTATTCTTGCGACTGTAAGGATGTCCTGACCAGATGCGCGATAGATCAGCGTTTCTATACCGGCAGCGCAGGCAAGGATTCCATGGGAAGTGATCCTGCGTGGCCAGGTCGCCTGAAATGCCAGACAATCCCTGCTTGCTACGCCTTCTTCTATTGCCTGACGTACTGTATTGCCCCATGACAAATTGATGCATTTCCTGACCACCGAAGAGGCCCTTCGACTTCGCTTTGCTTTTTCTTCTGCCGGTGAGGAGGCGGTCGAAGGTTGAATCATCGCTATAACGATATCTGCGACGTTTGTCCCTGTTTCCCTAAAGATCACTGCATCATTCAGTCTTTCAAAAAATGTTCCTGAATCAAATCTGCGCAAATAATCATCTGGATTGAGCCCGATTTCTCTTGCCTTAGTGATCGTTCTGGCAGAAGAAACGGCTCCGGCAAAACCAGAAGTGCCGTCCTGGCCATCGCTTGAAGCCGCCAAAATTAATACGTTATCAATCTTAGCCCTCCGTAATTTTTTAGCAATCAAGAGAGCCAAGTGAGTATTTCTACCGCCTTTACCCGGATTTTCTGCCGTTACTTTGACGCGGCCCTCGCCCCACCAGATCAATATCGAAGGAAAATCGACCTGCGGATTGCCTTCGGTAATGCCTCTAAAGATTCTCCTACTTACCCCTGTAAAATCACCACTCAACATAGGCTCATACAAAACTACACATTCATATCCGATATCAAGACATTCCAAGTTTAAAGCTCCCATGATAGCGCCTATCGCCGCATCGGGTGACATATTAAGGACGGCGAATTGCGACTTCTCCGCGGCAAAGACTCCGGTGGTTTCGTAGCCTCCGAAGTCTTTTTCTCCCTCAATATTCTCTTTAATCTGGGTTTTCACACTCTCCGGGATCTCCTTAAATACTCTATATTTTGTCAGGATCTCATGCGCTTGCCCAAATACTCCTCTCACCTTTAGGGTCGGATTAGAAGCGGTGAGTATCGGATAAGGAACGTCTGAGATGATCAAACTGACAAAATGCTGTGCTTGAGAAGCCATCTCTCTCAACCCACCATTCTTTAATCTATCAATACTACGTAAGATAGCAGCGATCTCCATATCGTTCGCTGGAACAGACTGCATTTTTAACAAGCGGACAGTTTCTCTGACATCTTCAAGGCTGACGCCTCGAATAGGCAGTGTAGACAAAGATGAGCCGCCGCCGGAGATAAGGGCAATTACCATATCGTCTTTAGTGGCCTTCCGTAACAATTTTTCAATTGCCCTTCCAGCCTTAAGACTTTCTTTACCAGGGAGCGGATGATCCCCCCTAATCAGACTAATGCTACCGATCTTCTCCTCTTCAGTATCTTCGTATATCGCGACTACCCCTTCAGTGATCCTTTCTTCCAAAATTGCATAGAGGACCCTGGACATCTCCCGGCCGGCTTTCCCCATACCTACAACATAGATATTTTTCACTCTGGTCAAATCATATTTCCTGCGATCGATCTTCAAGGATCCGCTTCTAGAATTGAAGACGATCTTCGGACGCATCAGTCTATCAGGGCTAACCCTCTCCACACCAGCTCTGAACAATTGTCTGATTAGAAGTTCTTCTCGCGGGAAAGCCGAGACTACATTCTTGGGCAGTTTCTTTTTTCTCATTAATGCAAAATTAGCCTTGACCGCCTCTTCCTGCATCTTTAATCTAACCTCTCTGACGCCTGCGCCGATATGGGGCATTACCCGGACGTTAGGCAGCTCTGCTAAGCCTCTATTGGTATCTTTCGTCTCATCTTCTAAAACATCAGAGCGAACCTGCGCTTCTGGATGTGTACTTGCGAATGCGATCAAAGCCTGTTCGTTAACCAGCTGACCGCGACCGACGTTTACAATGATCACCCCTTCCCTGGACATCTCCAGTTCTTCCTTATCCAGCCAATGGTAAGTCCCTTCATTTAAGGACAAATTCAGGGAAAGTACGTCTGCCTGCCTGATCAGTTCTTCTTTTGAGACTTGCCTTAGGGAAACAAGATCTTTAGGAGTTTGAGGGCCTCTCTTCAATGCAAGTATATCCATGCCAAAAGCAACAGCGCGCTGTGCCAAGGCATTACCGATCTTCCCAAGGCCTGCGACAGAGAGCTTTTTACCAGAGAGAGAATCATCTAAAATGTGTTCTAGTTCTGGATTGATTACCAGCTCTGCAGAATCGATGATCCGTGCCCCCGCCTTGAACAGCATCCGTTCTCTTTGGCTGAATCTTAATTTTGCCCCCGGAGCCTTTATTATATAGTCACTCCTCTCTAACAGCTCTCTTGGAGTAGCATATCTGATATTCAATCTTTGCTCCTGTGCGGCGGGCATCCTCCTGCCGCCGCTATAGTAACTGATATCAGAGACCCCAAAGGCTCCAGCTATTTCAGCAAGTCGCGTTACAAAGAACCTTGAACCGATTATTCCTAAGGAAGTAGTTATATTGAGTTCCTGATCGGCGGCTAACTGATCATGCAGCACGCAGGCGGTTGTCCCAACTCCAATCCTTACAAATCTTCCTGACCGGAGAAACTCTTCAGACTCATCTAATCTTAAAGAGCAACTCAGTAATTGAGCCCATAGCAGCTGCGCTATTGACTCTCTCCTCTCTCTGCCTGCCCTGACAGAAAGATTATCAACCGTATTACCTTTACCTTGCTTTAAGATAAGTTCCCCGGTTCTAAACTTTGCATCTAATATCAACCCCAAATTCAGTTCAGCTACGGCGTCCGTTACCCCCGTATCTACATTGGTCACAAAAATGCCTCGCTGCCGGGCCTGGGTTAGATCAACATTATTGTAGCCTCTGGAGAATAGGATTATCCCTTTCAAGCGAGGAGAGGATTGAAATATCTCTTTGTTGAAGTTTAAATTTGCCCACCCGATTATATAGTCCGGGTTAATTTTCGAAGCCGCTGAGAGAAATTGCTGCTGGCTAAAAGCGACCCACCTTGCCCCCTGCCTCTTTATCTCGCTGTCAGGGTGTAAGACATAGTAATTTATGTCTTCATCTTTGGCTAAAAGATCAATGATCTGCCGCTCTAATGGCTCAATTGCTAAAACTGTAACCCTTGATTGATCGATGCTTCTGCAAATGAATTTTGCTCCGGCAATCACAACTACCTTTTCAACGGATGAGGAGGCAGCGGATGGCTTCACGGCTACCAGATACAGATAATCGTGCGGATGGATGTGCTCTCCGACGCAAGCCAACTCCTCCCCCCTGAAAGCAAAGGGGATCTCATCACTGACCAGGAGCGTAACATAATCAAAGGTATATACTGTCTTCCCCAGGGTAACCCTTGCGCAGAAAGTAAATCCCTGCCGCTCGAGCGCTTCAAAGATCTCCTCTTCAGGACAAAGCTTATAGAAATCCTCAACAGGGGCGCCTGGTTTATAGGTAGTTATATGTATGACTCCGGAAGGCCTGATAACACGGAAGGCCTCAGCGAACACCTCATCCAGCTCCTCCATCATATGGCCGATGCTTTCATTGATCAACACTGCATCAAAGCTTTCATCCTCAAACGGAAGCTCCTCTCCCCTAGCGCATACCGTCTCTACCCCCCTCTCTGCTGCCCGCACTAAGAGATTCTCGCATATATCGACTCCGGCGACCCTCATCCCACAGTCATTGATCAGGACTTCAGATACCACTCCTGTACCAACTCCGATCTCACAAAGCCGCTTTCCGGGAGACATTTCTGCGACCGCCCTTGCTACAGCATGGCGCAGGACAGGAAATTGCGCCACCCGGCTTATATATTGGGGCGGCAAAGGTATGCAATACCTGAATAAATCTGAACCTGCGAAGCGGCGGGCGTAAAATTCGGCGATGCGCTTTGTGTCTCGTGGCCTTGGGGAGAGATTCGAAGAGGCGCTTGAGCGGACGAAGGAATCAAAGAGGACGTGGGTGATGAGCAGAATATCAACAGGCTTCTTTGCCCTTACGGATGAGGCAGATGAAAGGGTCCTACTTGGGAAGGGGAGGAATTTTCGAGAGATTCGTGGAGTCGGTTGCGGGCAAGAAATAATCAACTGATCAATAGGTGGAGCGCCGATCAGCCTGGCCACGAAGGCCTGCAGGCCGCTGAGTGCAATCGGATCCAACTGAGTCAGGGAGAACAGAGCCATCCCCAACTCAATATCAAAGAATAACGGCGAAGCGGAAGAATGCCTTTTGCCGATCAAGGGAAACGCTCCGCTCTCTACGTCACTGAAAACCCTTAAGATATGTTTATGGGCATGGCCACTCTCTTGTGCGGGCAGCTTGACCTGAGGCTCCAAGACCACCAGTTTCTCTCCAAGGACCCCTTGAAGTAATTCCAGGTGCTTACCCGTGCCGAAGAATGAGCTGATCACTATAGTCTCATCGTCCGCCCCTATCCTACTTAATACTCTCGGGATCCTCATCAACGCCCTGCGCATGCTCCTGACACGGGTAGGAGTAAATTGCGGTCCGTCAACATTAGATAAATTGACATAGGCTAACCTCGAACCGGTCTGGGCAAGGAATCTGCCGATCTCCTTAGCTGATTTCATAGTAGTAATATCTGCATGTGCCAATGCCACCCTCCCATTAGCAATCAGCCTCTTTAATCTAAGGAAGTATTTGTTTTCTCTAGCCCAAAGTAGGGGGATCCTTGCCGGTTGCGAACCGCGCTGCTCTATGTAACTATCAAAAGTCTCAGTGCTCTCAAAAATATCCTTAAGCACGAGAAAATCTCTTAAAACCGGCAGGACCATCTCTACGTTCTCACATACCTCCGCAACCCTCAAAAGATCAAAGACAAAACGAATTACCGTACTGTCGTAATCAGTCAAAATGATCGCCTCGGCATTCCTCTCCAGGGCTATATCGAGGTTATGGAAGGAACCCACACCCAAGAGAGCGCCTCTTCTTCTCTTGATCCTCTTTAGCGAAGAGAGCAAGCCGCTGATATTCTCATTCGTCAAGATATAACCGCCTGCTGTCTTATCCCATTTTACGGTAGACCTTAATAGGACGACTTTCGACCTTCCTGCGCCGTCCCTGACCCTCCAGGTAAGTGACCGGATATCCCAGTCAAATCCCAGATCCAAGGTGGAGCTCTTCAGCGGCGAAGAGCTCCTCAGGTCGGCTTCTATATGTTCATAAATCCTATAAAGCGCCCGTACCCTCTCATCTCTTAGCGCTTCTTCAATTTCCTTATAAGAATCAGTGTTCAAGGCACGGCTTAGCTGATTCAGATCCCGCAGCATCATATGGGCCCTCTCCCTTCTGTTCTGGTGGGGAGACTCCAGTCTCTTCTCAAAAAACTTTATCCCCAGCCTGACGGCTTCTCTGAGATATCCGACGGCCCTCTTATTCTTCCCCTTGATGAAATAATAGACACCCAACAGCATATAGGCCCTGTAATATTCCTGCCTTTCTCCATCAAGCCTGATCACCATCAGATATCCTCTGACCGCACTCTTTATCTTTCCTAATTCGAATTCCAGCTGGGCAATAGAAAAGAGGCATCGCGTATAACCGCGCAGATCATAGGGGTGATAGCCAATCTGCTTGGCCCTTCTTAACCTCTCCTTCAAAAATACCAAAGCTTCCTTTCTCCTGCCGTTTTGCGCCAACTTATAAGCAGAGGCATATACTTTAGCGAAGAATATCTCTGCATATTCCTGGATCCCTTCCGTATATTTGCGGCCAAGCAGGACCTCAGCCAATGCCAGCTTTATCTCTCTTGCCCACTGCCTATCTTTCAGTAATACCTGATCTAAATGCCCGTAGCCTAAGATACGGGCATTTAGATCAGGTATTACTGAAAGATAGG
>JBHPDM010000044.1:0-7223 GCA_042577285.1 Candidatus Omnitrophota bacterium | reverse complement strand
GGGCGATCTTATTTAAAGCCCAAGCTGCTTTGGTTCCGCCGACTTGTTCCAAATATCTGATTCCCTGGCCTTTTATTGGTGTTAGATTTCTTCCGAAACTGAAGGCTGGTTTGATAACTGACATACCCTCAACATTGATAACCTGCGCGAAATCGCTCTTTTCCAATAGCCGTTGGGCTTCATTTTGTATATCTGTATCCGTATAAGCCGGTGAAATAGCTAAATCAATAAGTGCAGATACCGCCTCTGACCTATAGCTGGGGACACTCGCATGATTATCTCTGAGTGCAACATTGTTTATTGCTTGGATTGCTATGGCCTCCCCAGACTGAGCAAGCCTCTTAAGTCCGCTGAAGGCATTTTCAACAGAAGCCTGATCCCTACCCTCCTTGAACACGCGGCCTAAAGCCTGGGAAGTCTTCTTGCTATCCTGAACAAAGGTACTTAAGGCATCGTGAACATCATCAACCGTAGCATCTTCTCTTATATATAATGTATAATTATCGACGAATGTCTTTACCGGGAAAGGCTTACGGAGTGCGTGCTTAGCAGGAGTTATCCTCCACTCAATACGCCCATTATGTCTGATGTTTAACTCTCTAAGTAGATCGCTATCATCAACGCGGAATCCGAATTCATCCTGGAATCTTGCTTCTGCTTCAGCTACCGTAGAAGATAATCCAGAAGAATTCTCTAGCGGCTTTATTCTTCTGCGGAACTTACCTAGCGCATCCTTAAGCTCATTTACGCTGATCACAGAAGATGAGGCGGCGGCCGCTTCGTTGGCTCGCCTCATCTCCCAGTCCATCCTTGCGGCATCTGACCTAATCTGCGCAGCCATTCTCATCCGCCTGGTCCTCCAGCCCTTCTTGGCAGCTGCTGACTTAGCCCTGACCTTATTCCATCTTGCATTGGCAGCTTTAACCGCGCTATCATGCCTCTTCTGCTTCTTAGCCCTGACATTAGCCCATCTTGTATTAGCAGCATACCTGGCGGCATTGTGCCTTGCCCAACGCTTGGTTGCCGCCTTGACCGCGCTATCATGTCTTTTCTGCTTCTTAGCCCTGACATTAGCCCATCTTGTATTAGCAGCATACCTGGCGGCATTGTGCCTTGCCCAACGCTTGGTTGCCGCCTTGACCGCGCTATCATGTCTTTTCTGCTTAGCCTGCGCTGCCAGAATAGCTCTTTCTCTGGTAACCTGTTCTGTACGGGCAGCCTGCCAGGCTTCTTCTCTGGCTACAAGGGTAGCTAATCTATTCTTGCGTTTTGTATCTACCCCCTTAAGTGCTGCCTGATGACGCTTCTCTCTTGCCTGCTCTGCCAATATGGCTCTTTCCTGCCCGATCTGCTCTGTGCGTGCCTGATTAAAAGCTTCCTGCCTGGCAATAAGAATAGGAAGTTCTGCCTTGCGCTGAACATCTCTGGTACAATCCCAAACCGGTCGATCTTCCAATAACTCACGAAGTTTCAAGCGCCTTCTGTTAGCCTGAAGCCTATTCTCTCTGATCTTGCTGACCAATAACAGGGTCGTTGGCAGTAATACCGCTGCTGCTCCGGCGATGATCCCGACTATCGGAGAGGAGGCATCCGCGCCCCTGATCTCAGGCATTGCTGCATCGGTATTCACCAACCTGCCGCCGGTTAGAGCTGCTAACGCATTGCCTAGCACCTGATTCTGTCTTGCCATGGCGACAGCAGATGAGGAGGAAGAGATCAGATCCCTTACGCCCAATGTTTGATTCGGCTTGCCGGTCAATAGCCGTGCGCCTCTCTTCGTAATAGATACTGTGCTCTCTGCCCTGATGCCGCCGACCATCGGCTCAACAGTGATCGTCATGCCGGGCAGGATCAGATCAATATCTCCCTCATGCCCCTCTAAGCCTGTATAATGCCCCCAACGGAAGCTCTCCATATAAAACAAAGCATAACGATTCTTATTTAGCAACAGTTCCTGCTGCAGGACTTTATCTATCGCATCCTGGACTTCTGAGTATCTGACCTGGCCCTTGCGCCTGATATTCTTACCTATATATTGTACGGCGGCATCATGGAGCTTCAATGCCAGCTCATACATCTTTGTATACTGCTCATAAAGCGCGTATTTCTTATCGCCCTTCCTGGGCCTCTTTCCTACCCAGAATGTGCGCGCAATATCATCATTATACAGGCCCTGCTTTGCGCCGAAGTCAACGACCACTATGTCACCGTTCAGATCTATCCTTCTGCTGTTAGGGGCGATGTTAACAACGGGATCGTTCTTGCTTCTGGAAAATTTTGTCCTTTGTATTTCGGATAAATCCAGGCTGTTAAGGACGCTGATCGTCACATCCTTTTCAAACTTAACAAAATCAGCGCCTTGCTTCTTTAATTCTTCCCTGATAAGATCGGCGAACCTCTTCTTGCTTACCCTGGTCTGCCCTGCCCGCTTTAGCTTATACACTATCGTCTTAACGGCCTGATTAAGCGCCTGCTTGCTGATGCGCGCGGCCTTGGCTATGCCGACCTTATCAGCGTGGTCCCTGATAAAATCTTCCGGAGGAGGCGTGACCTTGGGCTGCCAGAAGGGTGAACTCATCCCCGGCTCTACATTTATGCGGTAATAGGCATCGCGAAGGTTATATGCAGGGCCGAGGTTCAGATCGGCATTGACCTTACCATTATTGCGGCGCAACGCCTTTCTTAGTATCGAGTCGATTATAATCGGATTATCGTCTTTGTCCGTCTTGGCAAACTGCTCTTTCCCCTTCCGGTAATCATTGATCGCCTCTCTGATCCTCTCCCTCTCCCTGTCTGAGATCAGTTCATACCTTGTCTCATGTGTCAACAGGTCCTTCCTCAGGTATGCCCCAAAGATACTTAAGGAATCTGTCTCAATGGGCAGCCCACGCTCTACCCTTAAAAAGGCCTCTGCGATGTCTGCGGTCTGGGCTAAAATTTCACAGAGCGGAGTGGGATTGGTAACTCCCGATTCCTTAAGCGGAATCCCGATGAAACTATGCAGGATATGCCCGAACTCATGCTTTACCTCCCAGGTCCCCAGTCCATTGAGCTCGGGCCCGATAATATAATCTCCCGAAGCATCCCTTATCGGCTCATAGAACCTGTCGTAAGGCATACGTAAAACAAGTATCCCGTCATCCCTGAGCATTATGTTGGCTGAGCCGCGGGGCTGAATGTCGATCTGTACTTTTCCTCTTTTTAGCTGCTGGGCAAACATCCCGAAGAGGTCGGTAGTCAAAGTCTCAATTTCTTCGCTGGAGATTAATTCAACCAGGTCCTTGTAGCAAGCTGCCAGATTCCCTGTCAGATTAGATTGGATGTTAATTTCCTGTGTATCTAATTTGTCAAGCTCCGCCTTATCCTTATTCTTGCGAGCCTGATCCTTCCGTCTCTTGATCACCAGCTTCATAAGCTGCGGCAGGAAACTATTGCCACCTGAAGGCTTCTTTATCGGCATCAGGGAGGCTGTGAGATCGTCTAATAACTGCTTGGCCTCTTTATTACTGGAAATGCTGCGCGCCTTACTGTCTAAGGCAAGCAATAATTCCCAGCTATCCTTGCCCTTCTTATTCTTTAATATCTCATTGACTGCCTTTATCGCTATCCCCAGCCCCTTCTTCATGCTCTCTAGGTTCTTCTTCTTCTCTGCTTCAAGGCCCGACTTCATCAATTCAAGGTTAACCTTCAAGAGCAGTTTTTCCATGCTCTTCTTGCCTCTGCGCTTCAGGATATCAAGCGCATCTTTAGTGACCAGCTCGGTTACCGCTCTCTGCATCGCGGCGACCTCCTCCCGGTACCTGTCAAAGATCACCTGCTCTTCTGCGGTCAATCTGTCAGCGCCCACGATCGGCTTTCTGCCAGACCTCACGAGCTCTATTTTCTTGAGTTTTTCATAGATATTCACAAAGGTATTAAATTCTTTATGCACGCTCCTCATCGCCTCGATCCGGTTATCTATATCCTCTGCGGTTATGGGGACAAAGATCGATCCCAGGGAAAGAGCTGTCTCCCAATTTGAGGCCTCAGGGCTATCTATCTTGGCCTTAAGGGATGAATCGCGGATGGAATCTTCACCCAGCGAGAATGGAGAACTTGCTGCGGGGCGGGAATAAGCTTCAAGCTGCCGGCGGTTCCTCATTGTAAGCCAAAAGGCCAGATGCTTTAATTTCTTCGAACTAGCTCCTGCTTGACCGTCTCTCAGCTCTCTATGAATATTGAGGCCTTGATAATAAGCATCCACGCCCTCTTCGGCGCGGGTCAAGAAATAATCCACCTCCAATGACATGTCAAACTGTTTATCCTTGAACCCGAACATGCCTCCAAGGCCAAAGTCCAAATAGCGCGGCATATCGCGGAGGATATCCTGCCTGTCAAACTTAACGCTGAACCTCCTGCCTCTGGGAGCTGCTGATGAAGGCTCATCTATGCTCAGCATATGATCATCGCCAAACTTATATCCGAAATACTCCCTCAGGGTAATCGCCCTGTTCATATATGCGGCCTGCTGATAGGCGAATTGCCCTAGTTTAAGCTTCGCAGGGGATTTAGTCCATTTGAAACGCTTAGAGAAGATATTCCACCACTTCTTTGTAGATGAAGATTTCCCGTCTTCGGTATCTCTCGCCAGATTTACTGCGTTTACGTTTTTAAAAGCAAACTTACCCGCTTCCCATAATCTCCCCCCGATGAAGCGCGGCAGGCCGATCTTTTCAGCCAATTCATTCCTTCGCTCATCCCATCCCTTCAATTGCTCCTGAAGCCAATTCTTCTTCACGCCCAGTTCCCTTACCAGCCCCCGGTGCCCGCTGCCCTTAGCCTGCTTGATGCCTTTAGTTACCTTGCTGATCTCGGACTTCAGATAAGAGATCTTGCCCTCCATAAGTTCCAGCTGCATCTCCGGGATCGAACGCTTAAGATTCTTCTCCTGCCTGCGGTCAGCTCCGAATAAGCGCGGGAGCCAGAAGTTCCTTGTTACACCATTCTCAAGTAAGACGCGGTTCTTGTAATAATTAAGGCGGCTCTTCTGGTAAAGCGGGGAGATCGCATAAAATGTGTTGCGGCTTAAAAGCCCGGGATTTGCAACTGCCTGCGCGCCGGCTAAGATGTAGTGGCGCAGATTAAAACCTCTTTCTAACGCCCTGTAATAAGTATGCTGCTCTCTGCGCTCCATACCGTTATCGCCATAGACCAGTGAATCATTCAAGGCAAAAGGATGCTGGGCGCTAGACATTATTGTATCTCTTAACTCCTGGTCATTGGCTATGCGCCCCATAAGCG
The DNA here is from genome assembly GCA_042577285.1 of Candidatus Omnitrophota bacterium. GTDB lineage: Bacteria > Omnitrophota > Gorgyraeia > Gygaellales > Profunditerraquicolaceae > JBHPDM01. The sequence goes on along the minus strand of JBHPDM010000044.1, from coordinate 1,943 downwards.
CCTGCTCCAGGCCTAAGCGCTCAAGGTTGATCCTGATCGACCTGCCGACTAAATCCGCCGGCTTCAATACAATTTCTCCTAAATTCACCAGATCGACTATCTTCTTCCTGTCTGTTATCTGCTGCAGTAGGAGCTCGCGGGCTGCCTCGGCCATATAGCTGTCTTGTCCGGCATCATGGGCGATCACATCGTAGAGTTCACCTACGCTCTTATGCGCAAAGCTCTTCTTATGCACCTGGATACTTGCCGCCTCGGTGATCTCCTGGTGAGTCATCTCCATTGAATTATTATCACTGAAAGTCAGCTCGACTCTTCCGGGAAGCTGAACACCCTTAAGGACCGCCTGAAGGGCCACTATCTGCTGTGTGCTGCTAAGCGTGCTGTTGGCGCCATAAATATCAACTAACAGCTCGCGCAGCCTCTTCTCTGTAGCAGAGACATCCGTTTCAGTGTTGGCAAAGATGCGCACGTTGGTCAAGCTAATGCCACTGTTTGGATCAGCCAGCCGATTGGATAACTGCAGGTGTACCAGGCCCACCCTGCCGTCCATAAAGTCAGTGATCGTCTCCTGCAGTGTTTCGGCAAAGGCCTGATTCTCTGCGCTACGGCCCCTCTTCATGCCTATGCCCTTAAGGAATCCATCGGCAAATATACCTTCTTTAAAGAACTCTTCACCCATGAAGGTGTGGATATGCACTACCCCGGGTGCCCGGGTAAACTTAGCCAGCCTGGATTTTGCTGAACCCAATACCACATCTCCGCAGGTATCCCCCAGATAGCGCATAGACTTGCTGATTATGGGCAGCTTATGCAATATCGGTTCAAGGATCGGACGGGAGAAGAACATCAGGAACCCGAAGGCAGCGCCTGATTCTGCACCCTGGCGGGCAGAATGAAGAAGATTATAGGCAAGTAATTTCAAGTCGAACTTAGAGGTGATATCCCCGTCAGGAGTGACAAAGGTATGCTGAGGCTCCTGCGCATAGAATTTAGAAATCAACCAATCAGTTGCGCCTGTGACTGCTAAAGCATTATGAGGAGAGCCGGCAAATAGCGCTGAATAATAGTAGGAGAGTTGGGGTGCAAATTTCCTTAAGGCCTTACCTAAAGCCCTGTATCCGGTGATGACGCTAAACTGAACCGGCTGGAAGATAACCAAAAGTCTGGTGACACTTCCGGTCTGCTGCAGGGCGCTGAGGGTAAGGCCGGTTGCGCTGTATTCCTTAGTAAAGAATCTATGCGCCCTACCATAGGCTCTGCGATATGCCCTCGGTAATGTCCGACTCCAAAATCTCTTATTAGCTACCTTTAATATATGGGGAATGCCATGCTTTCCCACTAAAGATCTAGACTTGCCTACGGCCTGCACTAACTTACCACCTTTAAACAATGGATTGACCTTGCTTATTGCGTGCCCATAAAAACTCTTGCCGCTCCAGCCCTTTACCGCGCCCAAGGTAGCCATGATCCAGACCAGATTCAAAATATTAGGATCTATCAAATGCCTGCCGTAGTTTTTGCTGGCGTGATTACTATTAATAAGGTGTGCGCCGATAAATGTACCAAGCACACCGACTTGAATAGGAGTCCTGCCGATTATACTATTGGCGAATTTCGGTTTGGTTATGATCTCGCCGAGCCTGGCCGAAAACAACTCTTTAAGCATATTGCTCGGCCCGACATCCTGGCCGTGCCTTTGCCCTAAGGACCAATAAGCCATGATCACGGCTGCGTACTCCAGCATCTTGACTAAGTCAGGATTCTTCTTGCCAAAGCTGGTTGCTCCCAATATCTTAGCTGCTCCCCATGTAGGCACCACCCTGGTGACAAAGTTCTTCGCATATCCTTTAAGATAATTCATGAAAGCGACATTGCTTGTGCTGGCAGCTCCTGCGCTCCCCGGCACATGGAGCAGAAGTTAGGAGGCAGTGCCTTAAGGAGCC
>JBHPDM010000043.1:0-7594 GCA_042577285.1 Candidatus Omnitrophota bacterium | reverse complement strand
GCCTCTCTCTGAGGCGGTTGCTTCTTAGCAGATGCTCGAACCTGGAGGAAAAATTGCCCCCATTGTTATCGTGATTCGAAAAGAAAAGACTCGCCTCCTTGAATTTATCGAATACCGGAAGGTCGTTAAGCAGGAGCGCATTGCTGCATAGAGCGCTCTCATGGGTAGTCAATGAAAAAGACTCACTTAAGGAAGTATTCAGGTATATCTGGCTTAAATAATAGTACTGAAATAGTTCAGCCTTATCCATGTAGCGGATATAAAAAAGCTGATCCGGAAACTTCTTCTGAGTCCTAAGAAGCTTGCGGTAAAGGTCGCGCTCGCGGACCTTTCCCACCATAAAGACCTTGAGGTTCTTATGCCTCTTTAATACCTTGGGAACCTGATCGATGACCGTATCAGCGCCCTTTACCCTCTCCAGGCGTCCGACATAAATTGAGATGACGTCGCTTTTTTTGATCCCGTGCTTCTTTACGATCGCCCTCTTCCTCCTGGACTTAAAGGGAAAGACCTCCAGGGTGTTCTCGATCAGCACCACCTTCTTGCGGAAAGAGGGAAAATAACGCATGAAGTTATCATATTCGTAGCGTGACGGGCAGATCACCTTATCGGCGATATCGATCATCCTCTCCTGGTTCAGCAGGTAGGCATTAAGCGTCCTAAAACCCATATCCTTCTCGCGGCGCAGGATACTGTGGAAGTGATAGACGATCTTCGGCCTTCTACCTTTATGATTCTTGATCTTACGCAGCTCTTTGGTCCAGTTTACGAAATTCTGGATGATATAATTAAATTTAAACCAGTTATGCTCCCTGCGGAAGGCCCAAAAGGTAGGATAGCGTTTGAGTGTGCCGTCCGGAAGCAGGAGCTTGACCGGGTGCTTGCCGTGTAGTTCTCTGCCGATCAGGACATACACCTCATGCCCTAAGGCCGTTAGCGCCTTGCGCGACTCCTTGACTACCTGGCCTACGCCGCCGCAGTAGCTCTTGCCGACCGGAAATTCAAAGCTGATCAATAAGATCTTCTTCAATCACTTACTCCTTTTCTTCCTTCCCCAGCTTTCTTATCGATGGATTAGGACACAGGTCGAAACTTGGGGCTTAACGGAGGGTAAAAAAAAACCGCAAAACATTGTGATCTTTGACCTTACGGCAAAAGACACCCTTCCTTCTTACTTCTGAAGCGAACTACACTATACAACACTTCGACGGGTTTGTCAAGGGGATTTTGGGGTTATCCCGCAAAGAACCCAAAAAAGGTCAAAACAGCGCCAAAAATAAGCGCAACCATCGAATGGACTGCTAACAGCTTCTTATTCTTAAGGTACGCCTTCATGAACCCGGAGACTGAACCCGGGAAGATGATCATCCATATCCCCTTGATCAAACCGGCCCAGCCTATGATCGTGATCATCACTCTCCAGTCGGCTACCCATAAATTATGGGTCAGGATCAGCACAATTCCCACTACAAGCGCAAGCAACCCGCCATAAAAGGAAAGAGCGGCATTCTTGCAGAAATCTTCCATTACCTGCGTAAAGGCCTTACGGTTAAACATAAACCCTACTCCGATTATCAGATAGCACAGGCCAAAGATCCTGGCGATAAACACTGAATTTGACATGATTTCCCCCTTTTTCTGTTTATGTTTCTTCCTCCATATTATACTTCCCACAAAAAAACTCTGCAACATATTTATCAAATACTTCTTTACTAATCACTCTTCTTATTTTAGAATAAGTTAGTAAAATCAACCAGTAACGGACGAACAATAGACAGGTAAAGATCTAACCTTATGAATCAAAAACATACCCGCAGACACCACCTCATTCCGGGCGAGGTTATCGTCTTTATTATTATTACTATATTGAGTGCTTTTTGTTTGTTGAATTTTGTCTCTCTGAAGCCCACTGTCGAGAATAACTTTTTCTTCTCCAGCGATGATCCGCAATTTCAAAGCGAACGTTTGATTAACCGCTTATTCATCCGCAAAGACGCCCAGCTTGTCATCTCGGCTACCGGTAAGATTGATGATAATATCTACAGCGAAAAGATCTCAAAGCTAAGTAAAAAACTCCTGGAAATCGACGGAGTGACCAGTGTCAACAGCCTGACGCATGCCGGGCCGGGCAACCTCAAGGCGGCGCTTAAAAGCCCCCTCTGGAAACGGCTGATTGTCGCCGGCGACAGAAAATCGACTAATCTCATCGTCATGTTAGACGAGGAGAAAACATCCTCGACCGTTCCGGGAATCGAAAGAGTGATGAAGACCTTTGAGGATAAAGATTTTCATCTACGGGCAGCCGGCCTGCCTTACGTAGTTGAATTGATCAGGCGCAATCTTCAAAAGGACCTTAATCTCTTCGGCCTACTCACCTTTTCGATATTCTCCTTCCTGATCTTTCAGATCTTCCGTTCAAAAAGCGTGCTTCTAGGAACAATACTATCCTGCCTGAACGCGGTGATGTGGACATTTAAAATCACAAGTCTCATCGGAATCCCGATCAGTATCCTCACCGCAAATCTGGGTACGATCATCTTCGTTATGACCCTCTCCCATATTATCTTTTTGACCTTTAACTGGCGGATCTTCCGTTCCGATCCGAATATTACAGATCCTGTGGCTAAGGCAATAGAACGGACACTGCCTCCTTCCATCTGGAGCATGCTGACAACCCTCTTAGGATTTTTAAGTTTGATGGCCGTATCGGCCAAACCCTTAAGGGAACTGGGTCATGCCGGCGCGCTCGGTTCTTTAGTGGCGATCATTGTCGCCTACGGAGTATTTCCTGCATTCTTAAGGGTGGCGGGACAGAATACCGGAAAGATCGGCAATATTGAAAGCTACGGGAAAAAAGCTTATAAATCTATTGACCTGGGAAAAAGATTTATTATGCTGGTCATTTTTGTCGTCTGCTTTTTGGCCCTGCCTGGATTAAAGAATCTTGATTCCGATCCCAGCCTTCTTTCTTACTTTTCGAAATCCGGAGAAATTTATAAGGGCTTCAGCTACATCGACCAAAACGGAGGTAGTAGCCCGCTTGTCCTGGTTGTGCGTACAGAAAGCAACGATAAGATTCATTCTAACAGGTCTTATCGGAAGCTTTGGAATCTCCAGGAATCGCTGGAGCAACACCGCGGCGTCGGCTCGGTGATATCCCTGCCCATGCTCATCGCTCAGGCAAGAAAGACATCTCTCTTGGCCAGGATCTTACCGCGGTCGATCATATTGAAAGCACTGGAAATGCCGGCGAACGGCGAGATCGCCAAGAGCTTTGTAACAAAAGACCGCAAATACTCTCTCTTCTTCCTGCGCATGACCGAATCATACCGCGTCCTGCCTCGCCTGGATGTCGTCGAAGAGATCAAGTCTATAGCCAAGATTGAAGGATTTCATCCCGAAGTAGTAGGAGGAATATACAACCTGCAAGGGCACCTAGCTAAGCTTGTCGCATCAAGTTTAGTCGGAGGACTGGGAAAACTTATCCTCCTTTTTGCCCTTATTTCCTTGTTCCTTTCGCGCTCTTTACGCGTAACCTTATCTGTGGTATTTGGTCTTTCGATCGTGCCCCTGACCATCCTGGGGTGCTTTGGGTTATATCGAATCCCCTTAGACATTATTTCTGCTCCGGCTTCAAATGTCGCGATCGCCATGGGCATTGATTCTATGATCCATATGATAAATTCTTTCCGTCGTACGCGAAGCTGGCAGGCAGTTCGCAACGAACTCTGGAAGCCGATATTGACTTCCATGTTTATCGTCGCCGCCGGTTTTGGTATCTTTTTATTCTCAAGTTTTCCTCCCACCCAGCGGTTCGGCGGGGCGATCCTCTTCGGCACTGTCCTGGCAGCGCTTACCGCCCTCTACGTAATGCCTTTAATTTTCGAATATACCGGTTTGGATAAATTGAAGGCCCTTCTCACCAAAAAACCAAAGACAACCGCCTCTAATTGATTATTCAGGATCTAGATTTTTTTGCGACTCTGCAACAACTAAAATAAAAAATCCTGTCATCTGCGGACAACAGGGCTTTTAGTGGCTTGCCCAACAAAATTGGCTACAATAAAAATCCAGAAATTGCTTAACAGACAACTTCTCAAAAGATAGCCGATACTGGGTCTGACTAATTATTATATATTTTTACTATTTTCTAGTTCCGATACAGAAGAGGAGTGATGCTATTTTTAGTTTAGACAATAAATCTTTATATTCTGAATCCACCCTGCAAAAAAAATCCTCCAACTTTTTATAATGATTTTTGAACTGCAATTTTGGCGAGGAAAAAGCGGCGACACAATTCTCTTGCGGTGTTCCTTCAAGAATCCAATTCAGATGATTGAGAATATTGTAATCCTGAATGAAATGCATCTTGCCTTTAAGTCCTACTTTTCCCAGTAATATCGATAAACTCTTTTCTGTAAAATAAGATAGGTGGGCTGAATGGAAGAAAAATTTATTATAATTAGGGATATCGTAGGCATAAAGAAGAGAGTCGGTCAGATTGGGCACCTCAATAAATAATATTCCATTTTTTTTCAGCGATTTTAATGCTTTTTTCAGGAATATTTTAGGGTCATATACGTGCTCAAGTACCTGAAGCAGACAGATTATATCAAAATAGTCTTCCGGCAAATTATCGCTGCTATTATGAACTTTGCATGAACATTTCTTGGCGGCAAAATTGGCTGAGGCTAGATCATATTCGACGCCTGCTATTTCCTTCACATAATCTTTGGCCTGGTATAGAAATGTCGCCGCAGAACAACCTATATCCAATAATTTTTTTTCCCGGCTAAGGTAAGGCCTGATTAATCTAAGTCGGTCATCCTGAAACTGCGAATAAATATCGAATAACTGTGCGGGGCTGGATCTTTTTTTTAAGAGCGGGCCGTGTTTTTTACGGTATTCCTTATTGTAAAAATCGATTGTTTGCTGTTCATTTCTCTTGCGGTCAAGCATTCCATAATCGCATTTTTTACAATAATAGACGCGCCATTTTTCTCCTCCGCGTAATCTGTGCGCTAGAACCGAATTAGTATTTTTATTGCAAAGAAGACATCTCACTAATATGTTATCCTTTTCTGAACCGACAGGCTCTTGAGGTCTATAGTTGCTAAAATATTAACTATCCTCTCTCCGGACTTACCGTCTCCGAAAGGATCATAAGGATTCTTACAATCGGCTAATCGCTTTTTGAATTCTTTGTCATATAGGGCCTTATCTATTCCCTTTGCTATTTCTTCTATGCTATAACCTACATCTATAACATTGCCTGCCTTCAGTCTTCCTTGTTGCCTGGTACCGACATTAACTGCTGGCAGATTGAAACTGGGGGCTTCTCTTATCCCGCTGCTGCTGTTGCCGATCATAAAATCTGCGACTGCCATCAGGTTAAGGTATTTCCTGAAAGGCAGACTGGGGTAATATTTTATTTTTTGCGCATTGATTTCGTCTATTATTCTTTTGCCTCCGGCATCTATGTTCGGACAGATCATGATCGTCTCCAGGTCAAATTTTCTGATCGCCGTCAGCGTATTCATAAAATTATAGGTGGATTCGTCAGCCTCGGTTGTAACCGGGTGCTGAATGAATAATGCCAGGGGCTTAGAGGCATCTAATTTAAATTCTTTGATGAACTTTTCTTTGGGATCATACTTTAGACTATGGATTATGTCCACATTTGGGCAGCCGAACATAAAAACATATCTGGGGTCCTCCCCCATTTTGATGATCCTCTCTGCTGCGTCCTGGTTTGACGGAAAATGGATATGACTCATCTTTGTGACTGCATGTCTTATGCTCTCATCGACTGTTCCGGTGACCTCTCCGCCCTGGATATGCGCAATCGGGATATTCATAAAAAGTGCCGGAATGACGCTGGCGAGGGTCTCGACCCTATCGACGCTGGCTAGGCATATATCTGGCCTGATATCCTCAAGGGCGTTTACCATTCCTTCGACGCATCTGGCAAGTGACTTTGCCATCGCCCCCCCCGTATCCTCCTTACCAAAATACATCGGCACCCGGGCATCTATTTCGAAACCGTCTTCCTCGATATATTGCTGGGTGTCGCCTAACTCCGAGAGAAGGTGCATTCCCGTTACCACTAAAGAAAGTTCCAGTTGAGGGTGTTTTTTAATCGCATCAAGCACGGATTTCAACCTTCCGTAATCCGCTCTCGCTCCAGTGATGACCACGATCTTCCTTTTATCCATTGGCCTACTCTTCTCTTTCCCGATTACCGCGCAAGATCATTCCGGCGAAGCTGGGTATTTCCCGGTATGTCTTTGACGGCTTTTTTTCCGATCACTAAGTGTAGTTCCTTAGGGGGAATCCCCCCGCCAGACGGCCTTTTTACCCATACCATATCTTTGGTGATTACTGTCCCTTTTGGAATTGCCTCTAAAGAAATAATACTCTCGCTAAATAAATCCCTGACCCGTTGTTCTTCTGCGGTAATTATTTTTTCTTGATTACCGATTGCTTTTTTAATAAATCTTGCTCCTTTAACCAATATCCCTAATTCATCTGGCTCCATAGAGCATTTCTGGTCCGGGCCGGGCCACTCTCTGCTTATTGTAAAATGTTTCTCAAGGATGCAGGCGCCATAAGCTACAGCCCCTAATGCCGCATATATACCTTCAGTATGGTCAGAAAAACCTACAGGCAGGTTTAATTCATTTTGTAGCTTCTGTATTATCTTCAAATTTACATTTTCCGCAGGTGTCGGATACATAGAAGTACAATGCAAAACCGCGAGATTATCATTGTGTTTCCTGACTGTCTTAACTGCCTCCTTGATTTCATTCAATGTAGACATCCCTGTAGAGATAATCATCGGTTTGCCTTTCCTGGCAACATACTCCAGGAAAGGATAATTTGTTAATTCTCCGCTTCCGATCTTAAATAATGGCATATCTAATTCTTCAAGCAAATCTGCGGCCTCTCTGCTATAGGGGGTAAAAAATAATAATATTCCCTTGTTTTTCGCGTAATCCTTTAATTCAATATGCTGTTCCCTGCTTAATTCCATCCTGGTCATCAATTCGTATAAGGTCTCGCCTTTTATATGCCCTCCGGTGCCGGCCTCTTTTAGCATCTCGGCCTGCGGAATATGCGTCTGGAATTTTATCGCATCGGCGCCGCACCTGACGGCAGCGTCTATTAGCTGCCTTGCCTTGTCAATGTCTGCATCATGATTTATTCCACCTTCTGCTACAATAAACAGGGAATCTTCACCAATGCTTATTTTTTTGCCTTCGTTGATTATTTCCATTTTTTTCATTATCTACTTTCTTTTTCAAGATTATACATTAAACAAAACCCTCTGCGATGTATTCTACCACAGATGGCTCCCCCAAGACTACGATTTTCGCAACTTCCTGGAGGAGTTTAAGAGCTGGTGTTTGAGCGAAGAATCGGAAAAGTTACGTAAAGAACACACGCAACAGGCAATCGAAGCTCTTATGCCTAAAATGTAACAACCTTTATGTATATTTATCTGGTTTATATTTTTTAAATTGTTTTTTTGCCGTCTTAATAAATTGTCCAAAGTTACGGTCTTTTTCTCTCTTTTCAAGTGCAGTCATAGAAT
>JBHPDM010000042.1:0-7653 GCA_042577285.1 Candidatus Omnitrophota bacterium | reverse complement strand
GGTCAAACTTGATATGGAGTCCCCCCGCCCGATGGACAGGCTGCTCTGTGGCGATGTAGGATACGGAAAGACCGAGGTTGCCATGCGCGCCGCCTTTAAAGCGGCGATGAATAATAAGCAGGTAGCAATCCTCGTGCCTACGACGATCCTGGCCGAGCAGCATTACCAGAATTTTATACGGCGCATCGGTGAATTTCCGCTGAACTGCCAGATGCTCTGCCGCTTTAAAACTAGGCTCGAGCAGGCCGAGATCGTGAAGGGGCTAAAGAGCGGCAGGGTGGACATAGTAGTCGGGACGCACAGATTGCTCTCGGACGATATTAGTTTTAAGGATTTAGGCCTGGTGATCATTGACGAAGAGCAGCGCTTCGGCGTCAAGGCAAAAGAGAAGCTCAAGGCGGTGAGGCTCTCCTCGGATGTGCTCACCCTGACCGCAACGCCGATTCCGCGTACCTTATATATGAGCATCATGGGAGCTAAGGACTTCTCTATTATCAACACCCCTCCCCAAAATCGGTTGCCAATAAAGACGCTTGTGGTAGAATATGACCAGGACCTGATCGCTCAAGCGATCATGCGGGAATTAAGAAGGAAGGGGCAGGTATATTTCGTCCACAACCGGATCGATGATATAGGTAAGGTAAGGGAGAAGGTCTCAAGCCTTCTACCTGTAGGCGTAAGGATCGCTACCGGCCACGGCCAGATGCACCCCAAGGCGCTTGAGAGGGTGATGGCCGATTTTTTAAACGGCGAAACCCAGGTCCTGATCTGCACGATGATCATCCAGTCGGGAATCGATATACCCAATGTCAACACGATCATCGTCAATAATGCGCAGGATTTCGGTTTATCTGACCTGCATCAGCTACGGGGGAGAGTAGGCAGATTTGACCGGCCGGCATATGCATATCTGGTTACTCCGCGAAAGAGTACGCTTGATACCGATGCCGGTAAGAGGCTCGAGGCGATAGAGGAGCATTCGAAACTCGGCTCGGGATTTAAGATCGCGATGGAGGATCTAGAGTTGCGCGGCGCGGGAAACATATTAGGCACACAGCAGCACGGTTTTATCGCCGCGGTCGGTTTTGACCTTTATTGCCGTTTATTAAGGGAGGCAGTGGGGACATTTCGTAAGATCGGAGTCAAGATTTAATGCCTAAGGTATTCTTGGTCATATTCGGTGTGTTTTTATTACTTTCGCCCATGGCTTTATCGGCGCAGGAGGCGATCGTTGCCATCGTCAACGAGGATATCATTACCGGCAAAGACCTCAATGATTTCTTTAATTTTATGCGCATGCAGTTCTCGCAGGAGTATCAGGGCAAGGAACTGGAGGAGAAGATCCAATCGATGAAATTAGACCTGATCGATAAGTTGATCGAAGACCGTCTGATCCTGCAGCAGGCAAAAAAAAGCGGCTTGTTTATAGAAGAGGCAAAGGTAAGCGCAAGGATCGCTCAGGTGCGCAGCCGCTACGCCAGTGACGCTGATTTCCAGGCTGCCCTGCAGGCGCAGGGGTTAGTCCAGGCCGATATTGAAGGGAAGATCAGGGATCAGATGTTGATGTTTGATATGATCGAGGCCAGGGTCAGGGCGAGGATCAAGGTCAAGCCCAGCGAGGTCAATGACTTCTACGCTGCCCATAAAGAGGAATTTAATATCCCCGAGCAGAAAGAATTCAAGGCCGTAGGTACCGACGATAAGGCAGCCGCAGAGGGTATTTTTGAGCGTGCCAAAGGCGGAGGGGACTTTGAAGCGATCGCCCAGGATTATTCCCTCTCTACGAATACAATGCGCACCAGCGGAAAGGAAGAACTCCGGGAGGATATCGAGAAAGTTATCCTGGAGCTTGAAATCGGCCAGGTTTCTGCTCCCGTAAAGATAGATGACGTATATTATGTTTTTAAATTAGTAGGCTTGATCTCTCCGCGCCAGGAGAGTATCGCAGAAGCTCAGCCGAAGATCAACGCTTACCTCTTAGAACTGAAGATGCAAGAGGAGCTCGCCAGGTGGTTAGATGAAGTCAAGAAAGAATCCTACATCAAGGTCTTCCAGGATTAGGGTAGGTATTACCCTGGGGGATCCCTCCGGGATCGGACCATCCATAATTCATAAGGCATTAGGCAGGTTGAAGGGGTTAGCAGAATTCACGGTGATCGGCGACCGCTGGGTCTTTGAAAAAGCAAGGCCAAGCGGAAAAGCCGGCGCTGATCCTGACTTCATAGACCTGAAGAACGTCTCCCGTAGGGGTTTTTCCTTTGGTAGGGCCAGCAAGGCATGCGGAAGGGCCTCGATAGAATATATCGATCGGGCGCTTGAGTTGATCGGGGCCGGCAGGATCGATTGCCTGGTGACTTGTCCGATATCAAAGGAATCGATTGCCAAGAGCGGTTTTAAGTGGCCAGGCCACACCGAATATCTTGCCCGCAGAAGTAAGGCCAGAGATTTTGCGATGATGCTGCTTAACCGGAAGTTAAAGCTGACCCTGGCTACCAGGCATATCCCGATAAAGGATGTTGCGCGGCGCTTGCACGCTGAACAGCTGCGCAGGGCGATCATTCTATCGGACAAAGCCCTTAAGGAGCTGTTTCTGATAAAAGATCCCCGGATAGCGGTCTGCGGACTTAATCCCCATGCTTCTGATAACGGCCTGATCGGCAGCAAGGAGAACCGGATGGTGAAGCCGCTCTTAAAAAGGCTTAATCAGCCCCGGACAATAATCGACGGACCGTATTCTGCGGATGTAGCGATTCAGCGGACCTATGCCGGAGATTACGACTGCGCGATCGCCATGTATCATGACCAGGCACTGATACCTCTTAAGATGCTCGGCAATCAGGGGGGGGTGAATCTGACCCTCGGCCTTAGGTTTATCAGGACTTCCCCGCTGCACGGAACTGCCTTTGATATCGCAGGCAGACACTCTCTTTCTGACCCCGCTTCCCTGACTGAAGCGGTAAGACTCGCTGTAAGATGCTCCCAAAACCTAAGAAAAGACTAGGGCAGAATTTTCTGATTGACGCGAATATCCGCTCTAAGATTGTTGATGCCTGCGGATTAAAAAAAAGCGATACGGTCCTTGAGATCGGCGCAGGGAGGGGGGAATTGACCTGCGCCTTGGCAGAGAGGGTTGCCTGCGTATACGCCGTAGAGCTTGATCACCGTTTACATGCGGATTTTCAAAGCCGCTTCAACAAGCAGAAGAACGTTAATCTGATCAGGCACGATATACTAGAACTTGACTTATTGCGGATGCTGGGCGCAGGAAAAAAGAAGATCAAGGTGATCGGTAATATCCCTTATTACATCACCACTGCGATTATCACACATCTTCTTGAGTTTAGAGAGATGATCGATACTATATTTATCAGCGTACAGAAGGAGTTTGCCGAGAGGATCACCGCCTCCAGCGGTTCAAAGGTATATGGCTCTTTTAGTTGTTTTATAAATTATTATTTCCTGCCGCAGATACTTTTTCATATAAAGAAATCATCCTTCAGGCCTGCCCCTAAGGTGGATTCTTCTTTTTTAAGCCTTAAGGTGCGAAAAGAGCCAGCCGTCAAGTGCAGTAATCCGCAATTGCTCTTTAAGATCATCAGGACGGCCTTCAACCAGAGGAGAAAGACGCTGCGCAACAGCCTAAAAGAGGCCATCCCTAAGGAGAAACTGGAGGGGTTCATGCAAGAGTACGGAATCGATCCAAATACCCGCCCGGAACGCCTTAGCCTGCAGGATTTTTCCCGCCTTACAGATTCTTTATAATTGCAAAAAAATCCCTTGACAAAGAGATTATTTTTAGTAAAATAGAGCTCTTGTTGCCTTTTCGAGTAAACCACCATTTATTGTGGCTATTACTCTACTAGCCATTTTTTTTTATAACTAACTATAATCATAGGAAGATATGCTCCAGATACAAAAAATTGAATCGTTATATAAAAAAGGGCTTTCTGCCGCAGAGGTGGGAAGGGTCTTAGGGGTCTCCTGGCGTAAGGTGATCTATCTTATGGATAAGAACGGCATTAAGCGGCGCACCCGCAGCGAAGCGACTTATTTTAAGCATAATCCTAACGGTGACCCTTTCAAGATAAAGAAACAGCTTACCCCTGATCAGGAGCGTTTAAAGGCGCTGGCCCTGGGGTTATTCTGGGGGGAGGGCTCTAAGCATAACCCGGTATCCATACGCCTGACTGATTCCGACCCGCAGGCACTAAAGACATTTATCAGATTTTTACGGGTGATCTGCGGCGTTGACCGGGAGAAGCTAAGGCTTTGGCTGACGCTTCATTCGGATACACCAGTCAAGAAGGCACAGCAGTATTGGAGCCGGCAGCTTAATATGCCGGCATCTTTTTTAGATAGGACAGTGGTTGCGAATCATAATGGGAACAACGGCAATCATAAGAGCAGGTCTATTTACGGGGCAGCTACGGTTTGTGTGCACAATATGAAACTCAGGAAGATTATCCAGAGATGGTTAAAGGATTATGCCCACGTAGCTCAGATGGTAGAGCACATGCATGGTAAGCCTGTGGTCACCGGTTCGATCCCGGTCGTGGGCTCTGTTAAGAGACTTTAAGAGGAAAAGCTTATTATGCGCGAGATCATTACGCTGGAATGCAAGGATTGCAAGAATAGAAATTATACCACGACCAAGAACAAAAGGTTGCATTCGGAGAAGCTGGAGATGAGCAAGTACTGCCGCTTCTGCCAAAAGCACGTTGATCATAAAGAGATTAAGTAAGTGAGGGCATAAGTTATAAGCCCGAATTTATCCCGCCAAGGCGGGATTAATTCGCAGACGCTGGATATTAGTTAAAGAGGCAGCTACAATTTACGGCACTTTCGTTCCGAAAATTGTCTGCTCATTAATAGGAGCGTCGGTTAATGGAAAACCAACGGTCTCCAAAGCCGTGACTGCAGGTTCGAGCCCTGCCGCTCCTGTAGTTTTCAACAGGCGAGAACCTAATGAGAGGATTATTAAGGAGAGAAGACCGTTCTCTCCTTAAGCTCGCTGTTCTTTAATTACTAAGGAAGGGGTGACCGCCCCGCAAAGCGGGGCACCAGAGGGGAAACCATATGGGTTTCCCTATGGGGAGCCCGAAGCATAAGCTGAGGGCGACAGGTTCGTAGCCCTGCCGCTCCTGCTCTTTTATAAGCTCGAAAGAAGGACCAAAGATGAATCTTTTCGTCAAGGGAATAAACTTTTTAAAAGAAGTAAAGGTAGAGCTGGGTAAAGTAAGCTGGTCGAGCAGGCAGGAGCTTCTCGGCGCTACCTTTATCGTGATCACGGTGACTGCGATCATGGCGGTATATATCGGCGGTATAGATGTCTGCCTATCAAAAATATTAAGCATGTTATTTAGATGAAAAGTTGGTACGTCGTTCATACACAGACTGGTTTTGAGGAGAAGGTAAAGACTTCGCTGGAGAATAAGATCTCCTCTCAGGGGTTGCAGGAGTCGATCTCAAAGGTCGTCATCCCTACGGAGCAGGTATCTGAAGTGCGCGCCGGTAAGCGCCGCGTCTCGCAGAGGAAGTTCTTCCCCGGATATATACTTGTCGAGATGGAGCTTGATGAGACGACGTATTTCCTGGTAAGAAAGACTCCCGGGGTCACCGGTTTTATCGGCCTGGGCAAGAAGCCGATGCCTTTGCCGCAGGCAGAGGTCGACGGGATATTGAAGCGGACTCAGGAGACCAAGGCCAAACCCAGCCCGAAAGTGATATTTGAGAAGGGTGAGCAGGTCAGGGTGGTAGAAGGTCCTTTTATGAATTTTAACGGATCTATCGATGAGGTGCATCCTGAGAAGGGCAAGGTCAAGGTAAACGTCTCCATATTCGGGCGGGCTACACCTTTAGAGCTTGAATATTGGCAGGTAGAGAAAATATAAGTGAGGACACAAGTTATGGAGACATATATCAAGAATAGATTAATCGACATAACTTGTCAGTCCGAACTTACCCCGAGTTTAAAGCTATTGATAGTAGGAAACGAGGGGTATCCCTCGCATCCGGCAATTAATAGCTGGATGCTCGGGATTAATTCGCGCTTATAACTTACTCACGCTTGCGCGTTCGTAAGTTATGCGCTCATTAAATGGCTAAAAAAGTCAAAGTACAGATCAAATTGCACGTACCCGCAGGGCAGGCAAACCCGGCGCCTCCGGTAGGACCGGCATTGGGCCAGCACGGAGTAAATATCATGCAGTTCTGCAAGCAGTTTAACGAGAAGACTCAAGGGCGGGACGGGATGATTTTACCTGCCGTGATCAGCGTATACGAGGACAGGACCTTTAGCTTTATTATTAAGAGCCCTCCCTCTTCAGTGCTTCTGAAGCGTGCGGCAAATCTTGCCAAGGCTTCCGGCACAGCCGGTAAGGAAACGATCGGGACAGTCACTAAAAAGCAGGTGGAGGATATCGCCAAACAGAAGCTTCAGGATCTCAATACAAAGGATCTCGTCGTTGCCTGTAAGGTGATCGAAGGTACGGCGCGCAGCATGGGGATAACGGTTGGAGAGGTAGTCCCAGAAGCAGCCAAAGAAGAAGATGAAGTCAAAGAGAAGTAAGAGGTATATTGAGGCCCAGAAGCAGGTAGAGCCCGACAAGATCTATCCTCTAAAAGAAGCGATCTCTACCTTGAAGAAGATGCCCCAGCCTAAATTTGATAATTCAGTTGAGTTGCATTTTTATCTTAACGTCGACCCCAAGAAATCCGATCAGATGGTGCGCGGGACAGTAGTGCTTCCGCACGGGACCGGTAAGAAGGTCAGGGTGGCGGTATTCTGTAAGGGCGAGCATGAGAAGGCAGCCCGGGAGGCAGAGGCAGATCACGTGGGGGGAAGCGACTTAATAGAGAAAGTGTCTAAGGGTTTTATGGATTTCGACTGTGCGATCGCCACGCCCGATATGATGAAAGAGCTTAGCCGTTTAGGGAAGGTCTTAGGGCCGCGCGGATTGATGCCAAGTCCTAAGACCGGTACTGTAACAAATGATATCGCCAAGGCGATCGAGGATGTCAAGAGGGGGAAGGTCGAGTTTCGCGTGGATAAACAAAAAGGGATTCATTTAAGCGTTGGTAAGATCGCCTTTGGCGAGGATAAACTATATGAGAATGCCTCCCGGGTAATCGATGCCCTTCAGGAGGCAAAACCGGCAACGGTCAAGGGTAAATTCGTCAGGAGTTCTTATATCGCTGCCACGATGAGCCCGGGTTTAAAACTTAGCATCTAACGATTATGAAATTAGGCTTATTATTTAAAGAAACATCCGGCAAACTGATAAAGGAGAGTGTAAAGGAATCAGAGTCTGTCTTTATCGTAAAATATCCAAAGCTGGCCAGTCCGGATCTCTCCAGCCTACGCCAGTCTTTAAAGGGTACCAATGCCAGGCTTATGGTGGTGCAGAACAGCGTTGCCCGGCGCGCGCTGAAGGGTTCCGAGATGGAGGATATCGTAAAGTTTATCGAAGGCCCCTGCGGAATGGTCTTCGCCAAAGAGGAGCCGGTTGAGACCTGCCGGGTCTTAAGTGATTTTTCTAAAAAGCACGAAGAACTCAAATTGGAGTGCGGATTCTTTAACGGAGCAGTCCTGGAAAAGAAGGACATCGACATTTTAGCCAGCCTGCCAATATTCAAGCTCTAAAGGTGTAGCCC
>JBHPDM010000041.1:0-7680 GCA_042577285.1 Candidatus Omnitrophota bacterium | reverse complement strand
GATGTAATTTCTGTCGGCCAGGCTCAGGGCTGGCGGCAGGCGGCCGCGGCACACGGGCGGCGGGTTCTTCTCTGGCAAAATCCGCTAAATACCTGCCCTCACCATAATAGATACATTCACGGTATTTTGCTCCGGTGCTGTAACCAAACTCTTCGCCCCTCTCCAATCTATAGACCTTGGGAAATCCTTTATTTTTCTTCCAAATCAATACCTGTTTATCTATTGCTACGGCCTCATCATCTAATGCCGCAACATCAGTAATAATTACCGCATTATTTGCCTTAGCCGGCCTCAATATATTACTTTTTATTGATTCTATTATTTCAAAAGAACTACCTATTCCGCACGCATAGAGATCGTCTGACCAGGCGTAGGCTTTACTGAGCCATGTCTGGAATCCCTTGCGGTTGATAAAATTTTGGAAGCCTGCGCTCTCCTTATCGAGGTTACTATAAAGATACCAGAATCTCTTAGGGGTCCCTTCAGAATCAGTAAAATCAATAACCGCGCTAGTATTCTTTTTTATCTGGCCGATATTTAAATAAAGGGGTTCGCCGCTGGCCGGGACATCCTCTATGTTAAAGTAACGGATGCCTGTAACCGTTGCGCCTAATAATACAATTATCCGCAGAATTGCTAGACCTGCGAAACCGCTTATCCCTAGCTCCTCTGCTTTTGCAGTGCAGATATCGCCTTCGTAATCAAATTTGTTAAATTTATACACGAAGGAGTCTGGAATCAAACCGGCAAAATGCTGGTGCAAAAATTCCGCGATACCCTGCAGCACGCCAAAAGACTCCAGGCCGACAGAAATTACATCCGTAGCATCATCTACCATAGTAAAGGGGGTAAATATATCAAAACCGCCACCCGGATAATATACCACCGGCCCACGCGCCTCTGCGTTGCCGGCAATTTTCTTCAGGAATGCTATACGTTGAGCCAGCGCAGGCTTTAAATGCAACTGTTCTTTCTTTATTTGAATCTCCATTTGGAAACGCTCAATAATTTCTGGAATGGAAGGTTCTTTACCTATTGTTTTCTTTAAATCATAGAGTTCCAGTTTCTTGACTCCACCGATTTGTTCAAATCCCAATCCCTCATAAAACTCCGCATGGCAGGGCGGAGCATTATAAATATAAAATTCATTTATCCCGTAAAGATAATAAACAATGTCTGAGGCAAGACCGACCAACGCACTGCCTAAACCGTGATGGCGATATTCTACTTCTACGGATAAAAGGTGGTTAAAAACCCCTTTTTGCGGATCCGCGTAATCCATCAGAGCCTTTCCGGACTCTACCGTGAAACTTATAGCGCAATATGTATATTCTGTGCCTTCATAAGCAAGGATTTCATAGTGCGTGGCCGCATTGCCGACTGGCGTCTTAAATAATTTGAAAGAAAACTCTCCTTGCTCTATCAGGCCCGTTCTAGAAAACTCTCTTATTTGCTGCTCTCTCTCTTTGCCCTGACCGCCGGCGGGCGAAGAGGCGGCGGCAGTAGCCCCCTGGCGCCAGAATTCTCCTACGGGGGAGCCGGAGCGGTTAGAATCGCCGATTAAATCTTCTCTTACAAAGAATGTCCTTCTGACAAAGATCGCTTCCAGAACCTGCTCTATTCTATCTAATAAAGCATTACCCATATATCTTAGTGGAATCGGAGGATAGCCGTGACCATAATAGCAGGGCGGTGTTTCATTGTAGCTTTGCTCAATGCTCCCATAACAGTACTTAATGGATCCGTCCTTCTGCAACTCTGCCCTTGCCTTCTCTAACTCTTCACGCAAAGAAGTCTGCTCACTGGGACAAGCTAATACTTTATTTACCAGCCAGATATCAGGGGAATAGGGATCTTTAGGTAAAACAGCTAAATCGACAACAAAATCCTCCCTTATGGCTATAGCGGGAATCAAGAGATCCTTTACGACCGTGTCCCAATCAAGCCCCTCATATGAATTATCGACACCATAACCTACATACCCAGCTCCCTCTCCATAAATATATTCGTATAAATTTCCTTTCGCGAATGGACTCTCTTCTAATATGTAGCGATTTAGGGTCCCATCGAGATACATATTAAATGGATTATCAAAGGCGCTATTGATAAAAAGCTCAAAATATTCAGGCTTAGCCTTCCATTCCTTCCCAAATAAGAGCTTTTCTAATACCGAGGAGAGAAATATCGCATAAAGCGCCTTCTGAAGTTTCTCGCGCATCTCTGCAAATGACTCTTCGTCTAACTCAAGGAATCGTTGCCCGGTTGACCTCTCCTGCCTAAAATGATCCCCGGTCTCTCTTATTAGATGTACTTCTGGTAGCAGGGTATCTTCTGCTATGCGGAATCCGCCAAAATGGTCCTCCTTTCTAAAGAAGGCCAAATCTTTCAGTGCAGCTATATCTTCCGGTAAGCGTGCTTTTCCCTTCACAAACTGTTCTATAGCTGAATCAAAGGATAGAGAAGAAGAGGCGCTTCGGTCTGAGTCGGGGACAGTTTCCGCTTTAGCAAAGAGAGCGTCCCTTTTTGAGGGTGCGGT
This sequence comes from Candidatus Omnitrophota bacterium, assembly GCA_042577285.1. Lineage (GTDB taxonomy): Bacteria > Omnitrophota > Gorgyraeia > Gygaellales > Profunditerraquicolaceae > JBHPDM01. The sequence goes on along the minus strand of JBHPDM010000041.1, from coordinate 5,144 downwards.
GGGTGAGCTGGAACCTACCGGATCAAGTTCATCAAGGGTGGAATCGACTAAAATCCTGCCATCTACGATACTTTGTACGGTAACCCTGCCAGTATTGCTTATCATAACCGCAGGATAGCTCGTTTCTTCCGGATCGCTCCTTTCTCCGGGTTTTTCAGCTTTCTCTGCCTGTCGCAAGCAAGAGGGATCCTTGTTTTCAGCTAACTCCACCCGCCGCATAAACTCCTCACCTCTTCCAGCGGGCGACATGGTAGCGAATGTCGCATAAAAATCTCCCGCCTTAGTTGCATCTGTAGCAAAATGCCGCCGATAAGGTAACCCCTTAGCAAAACCCTCGGCCCGTAAAGTTACCTGCTTGATATCATCGCGGGATAAGCCTATCCTTCCTAAAGCAGCTCTTAAAACATCTATCGTAAGCTGGTTATAGTAGCTCGGATTAATTGTCATCTGTACGAACAAGCCACTCAATATATGACATAGGCTGCCTACGGTCCCTACATAATGATTTATGTAATTTTCAATTACAGCTTCGAGAAGTTCGTTTTTACCCAAAGCCGCCTTCTCGTATATCGCCTCGATAATGTCATAGCGCGAAGAGCAAAGGTGAAAAGAGACGATAAATAAGTCTCCTGCCTTGCTACACCAAAAGCGGGCTCCCTTGGAGCGGTCAACAATATTTAATTCCAATGACCCTATATTACGCATTGCTTCCTGGGCTCCTTGGTCATCTATTTCAGGACCGCGCGAAACGATAAAAAGCCTTTTAGGCGGAGTAAGATTAGTGACATATTTCAAAATCGCATCTGCGTATACGCCGAAGAACGGATCGCGCCAATTCAGTATATCGTTACTGCCCCAACCGTTAAACATAGCCTTGTACAAAGCTATCTTCTGCAGAACAACCGGCAGCGGATCGTTCTGCGCCAATGAGAGATGGTTACCACAGATACAATGCTGGCAATTCCAAGCGCATCCTTCTCCGATCGAAAGCGATAAGGCATTAAGATCGATCTTTTTAAACCAATTAAACCAATTATTCTCTTTTCCTTTCTCTATATCAATATCCTGTGGGTCAGGCATCAGCTTTACTGCTTCGGTTGCACTGGCGATTAAAGCGGTATCGGCGCGATCAGCTTCGAGCTCCCGCAAGGCATACTCCACAAAGAGACGCGTTTCTCTGCCATAAAGACTAAGTATCTCCTGATAAGCGGTAAACATCAGCTTCATCCTGCGTAGCTCTCGGAGTAATAGGTCTCTCCCCTTATCGATTGACGCGACAGATGAAGGGCTGGAGCGGACGGACGAAGAAGCATCCCAAGTTCTAACGTGGAATCTGTAATCTGAGATTCGCCTCGCTCGGAATCGCTCTTCCCTCATCAGGCTGTACCCCTTGGTATTAAGTGAATAAACATTGTGATCCTTAAGATCAAGGGGGGCTGCACGGAAACTTATCCCAAAATCTTCCGTTATTCTCCTGATTTCAGGTACCGGGGGCAGATCGACTAATCCTGCGCCCGGACCAAAAGCTATACTTATATCTTCCAAGCCGTTAGCCTGGTCGGTCAAATAAGCCAAAACGCTTTGGTATATCTGGAATCCCTTGCCCGCCTTCCCCTTGAGCCTCAATTTTGGCTTAACTGCGGACGCAAACCTATGGATGTCGGGTTCTATATGGGCATGGCCGATCACGGTCTTCCCCTGCCTTTGGGCCCAGATATCTACCGCATAACACTCACAATGAAATCCGGAAACGATCGCGACCTCCTCATTGGGATTTACTTCCACCAGCGCTAAATTCCTGCCACCTGCCCAGACCACCTTATCGAACTGGCGATTATCCACCAGTGCTATTTCTGGCATAGGTTTGAGTTCGTCAGGACGAGCAATAGATAGCTCGGTAACGCCTGAAACTGACGGAAGAAATATGAACTTCCCGTTCTTGGTGCGCTCAAAAAACCGGACCGCTGACAATCTGCTCCCAGGACTCTCTAATCCGTCGCTTAGAACAAACCTGTCTTCACACCTGGCTTCCGCCTTAAGTCTCATATCCACCATTCTGATCAGGGCGCGGGCATGACGTACGCTATCAGCAACTAGCCTATCGTTTTTGTCCAGGCCGGCCCGGTCAATATACTCCAGATGAACACCTGCCCATTTTTTAGCTTCCTCAAGCTTGCCTGATTCGTAATATCTATTTAACTTATCACGCTCTCCCTTCAATGAAATGGGAGAAAATGCTCTTCCTCCTCTTAAAAGATAAAGCATATCTCTACCGGAAGGATAATAATCCCGCTGGCGCCTCTTAGCAAAGCCAGAGTGTTTAAGCATCAACCTGAAAAAGGCAAGTAGAACAAACCTTACCTGATCGATTATTATGTCTTTGGAATCTCTTGTCTTGCCCTGCGCCTGCTCACTCAGATAAGAGTTATCCCCATAGACTAAGAGTTGCCAACGGGCTATACCTGGTTTATAAGCAAGCACAGTAACTCCCAGGAGCGGGGAATTGTCCAATGCCTTATACACGCTGGAGTATTGCTCGTAAGAGATATTTAGGGCCTCCATTATTATAAGTAATATCGTCATCCCGTGACTTGCAACAATAGCACTCTGGTCTTCACCTGTAATAAGATCATTGAGGAAGCGCCTTAAGTACCTCTTCGTCTTTTCTCCGGAATACTCGCCACAAGTGAACCTTTCAGGATTATCAATAAAACGTCCTAATTCCTGATAAAAAGGCACGATCAAGGTCTCCCTTAATCTTCTTAAAACTTGCAGCTCTCTCCCTGCTGCTCTAGCCGAAGGAAGTAAAGTACAAAACGCCCGTTCAAGATCGCTTGCTATATAACGGTCAAACCTAACCCCTGCTCTCGTAAAGAACCCAGCCATTTCCCCGGCCTGCCTAAGACCTCTCAGGGTCAAGGGCGAATAAGTGTCATAGGTCTGCTGGTACTTGAACAGGTTAGATGCTGATTCACCGTGGCGCGTGATTACCAGCAGCTTTGAGTCCTGATTAAGCCTTCGCCATTCCTCATAATAGCTAAAGAAGTCTGCTGCGCTGTTAAACCGTGGCTTTATCCTCATGGCTAACTCTTCCGTTAGGCCGTCTTCGTTCATGAATGGCGAATCAGCTTGTGCTTCGCGATGTAACACCTCCTCATAATCTTCATAGACAAGTGCAGTGAAATTCCTCCCTTTCAAATGTATTTCATTGCTTACCCATTCAACACCTAATACTGCTGGACCCCAGGCATTAGACCAAATGGTGTAGCCATCTGCTTCAATAATCTCCCTGACACATCTTTGCGCAGGAACCTCGATCAACGACGGAATCGAAGCATGGTAAACATCATCTAAACATGCTGCATCTCCTGTAACTTGAATACGTCTGGAATCGTCCAAAGATTCCCCTTTGGTAACATCAAAAGATCCCTTAGGCATATCAGCGACCTTTACAGTCTTCCTGCCAGCTATCTGAACCCCAAGAGCCGGCCGAACAGAAGCCATTATTCTCTCCTGCTCCTCTAACGCCCGCCTGACTCTTTCTAAGAGTGTCTCTGTAGTAATTGATGATGATCCGGATCTAGAAGAGGTTTCATCTCTCAATGAAAAATCAATATCCTCTTCTAATATACATGCCTCTTGAGCAACTACCCTTGCCGACACCCTGCTGGCAAAGCGTAAGATCATGATCAACTCATCTTCGGTAATATCCTGAAGCGCTTTCCCCTGCTCTTCCAGTATAGTGTAGAGGCCATAGACCACAGATGCGTTAAAGGCGTCTCCGGCGCCTAGAACGCTTACTTCGGTTTGCGCCTGAACTGCATCCACGCTACCGGGACCTGTGAAAGGCAAGTCTTCAAGGCGACTCCTTATTACATACCGGCATCCTTTTCTTCCGTGAGTGATGATTATAATCGACCATTTCTTCTGGGTGTGTGAAATCGTCCAGATCGCATTGCTCAACCTTGCCTCTGTTTTTAGGTGTTCAGGAAACTCATTCCCGCGTTGAGAAAAGAATAAAAGTTCATGCTCAGTCATCTTGATTATATCTGCATGCCTCATCCCTCTTCCTATCGCCTCAAATGTCTTTTTTCGTGCTTTCAACCCACTCCCCAGAATCTTCTCCCAAGTACCCAATCTCATATTAGCGTCAAAATAGACTATATTTCCGTAGTTTGCTACGTATTCCAATGCCTTATTAGTAGCCTTTTCAATCGCTGTGCCAGGTATCATTGCAGATAATCCAAAGATTACGAATCTAGCCGCTGCAAAGCTCTTCTCAAATGACGCGATATGCTCGGCAGAAAGCATCCCATAGGTGCCGGGCCTGGCTAATTCCGTACGATAAGATCCTCCTTCGCTCTGAAGATGGATATTTAGCCGAGAGGTAGTGCTTCCTGGGATACGTACCAAACCTGATAGATCCATCTTTAATCTCCTGCACTCCTCCATTAAAAAGTCACCATCTGCACCGCAACCCAGCGCACTGATCAAAAGCGCCCTAACATCCTTGCCGGCTATCCTGCCGAAATTCGCGATTGTATTACATACACTTCCCCCAAGGGCTTTCACCGGCTGATCACTACCCTGACGATGGAATGCATCAACCAAGGTGCTCCCCCAACCGATCAAGGCTAACTTTTTTTCTACCGGCGAAGAAGATGCTTTCCTATCGCAGAAGCCCTTAACTGCCATTAATGCATCCTGGTCAGATGTGACAGTCATAAAATCTTCTTTTCCGCCTTGGCGATTATCAAGGGTATTCTGGATCACTCTGGACATATCGCGCGCTACCTCCCTGGTCATCAGCATCCCGCGCACCCAGCCGCGCGCAAAGGTGCCGAGTGAATAGTATTTGCCATCGATTTCAATCAGCGAAGGAGAGCCGGAATCGCCGTGTATTACTTCTACCCCTAATAATATTAAAGTATCTCCAATACAAATCGGGTAACCAGAAGATACAGTTTCATTCTTCCCGCTGACTAATGTGGCTAAACTGCCTTTTTCAATATGATCAAGCATCGGGATGGGTAATAAGGGCCCGATTCCCTTTAGAGTATTTTTATCAACGGCAAGCAGGGCAATATCGCGTTTCTCGATTGGCAATAACTCGACTGGCAAATACTATTCACTCGGCACCTTTG
>JBHPDM010000040.1:0-7721 GCA_042577285.1 Candidatus Omnitrophota bacterium | reverse complement strand
CCGGCAGCTTATTTTTATCTTTATAATTGATGAAGCCGCTGAAACGCACATCTCCATAAATTCCCCGCAGGCGATCTTCTACATACTGCGCAGTAATATCTACGTGTACGTCATTATCCTTGTGCCTGTAGTAGAAGATAGCCTGCGGGTCTAAGTTTGCCCTGTTCACTGAAACTCCGGCGATCTTTAACTTTGCGATCCCCTCCAGCAGGGATGCTTTTCCCTGCTTTTTTAAGTAGCTATCATTAAAGGCACCTACTTCCCTGTAGGGAGTATAGATCTGAAATTCTCCTGTGTAAGACCTGTGTTTCTTGCCGAAAAGCTCACCTAACCAACCCCAGGATCCGTAACTCCACTGCATCCTCAAATCAGTATCCTCTTCCTCGCCAAGCAACTTGTCATTGGGAACCCATTTATCAGAGTTCTTATCAGAGCTAGCCAGCGTATCCTTGGCTAATTGCCTCGATTGCTTAACCACCCTCTCAGCAAGTTCCTTATATCTTTCATCCTTTCTTGCATTATGCTTCCAGTAATAATTCCAGGGATCGCGGACTATCTTGCCGTCCTTGTTTACCCAGCGGTGGCCACTACCCACAGTCAAGGTGAACGGCCCGGGAAGAAACTCCAGGATATTACCTATGTTCTCTATGGCAGAGCTGCGCAGAATACTTGAATCATATTCGACCATGGCCGAAGTCAATGACGGGAAGAGGGTGTGCAGATAGCCATCGTTAACGAAATCCCGCCAGACATCATTGCGGGTCTTTATAACCTCTATGCTGACTATACGATACTTGGGCTTTCCTAATCTTTTACCGATAACATTGCCCTTATCATCTCTTAGAAGCATATCTTCCTCTTCATAGTAACCCCCGATTATGTTGCCCTTCTTATCATGCACAAGTATTATATCTCTTCCGAAGATCTCCCTTAATTTCTCCGGGGTCTCGGTGGCAGCATAATAAATACCCAGCGCCGGAAAGTTCTTAAGATACCCCATGGCAAGCATCATCAAGTCGGCATTTCTGGCAAAGTCTCCGTAACCGCCTATAGCCCCTAATTTTTCGTTGTAGAGAGTAAAAGCACCTATATCGCCATGGGTGGATTGAGCATCAGTAAAGCCAAGATGCATGCGCTTTCCGAGCATAGTAGTAGTGTCTTCAGTAAGGGAAGCTCCAAGTGCAGGAAGGAAGTATTTAAAATTCCGCTTGCTGATCGCAGCAATAGTCCCCTCAGTAAGCCCCTTGATGGAACTAGTAAGACTGTAAAGCACCAGATTGGTCTCCAGACGCGTGAGGCCTAATTTATTTCTATATACGCCATCCTCGCCCCTTTCATACTGAGTAATCAACGACTTACCGTTATCATCCTTGATCTCCCTAAGCCGCCACTCCACAAGCCCCTCTAAAGCAGTTGACCATACACTTGAAGCGGCTACTTGATACCAGGATTGCTTGTTCGCGCTAAGGTGACTGCCGCCAAATCCTCCGATAGCTCCGGTCAAGAAAGACTTACCCAACCCGCTCAAGAAACGGTCATTATTAAGCCACTTCCTGTAGATCTCCTGATCCATTTTCGCTTTAAGCTCTGGATCCCTAACAAGACGGCTATCATACCTTTCTCTCTCCTTCTTAACGAAGGTGTCGTATTCAATTTTATCCCAGAGCAGGTTTAGGCCCTCCGTGATAGCATAACTGCTCATCCTTCCGTATTTAAAAGGCGAGATAAAACCTCCAAAATCTCCCGGTCTTTCACCTACTTTAACTATATCGTTTTTCATCTTCCAACCCTGCTGAAAACCGGCAAAAGATGTGATCCCCGAGAAGAGCATCGTCCCCAAAATATTGCTAAAATAATTAATCGTCCGATAGCTTAACTCTTCGTTGTAATGATATCCGGATTCATTTTTGTATTTTTCATAAGCCCAAAGCTTCATACCTCCTACTGTGGCGCCCTGAAGTGCGCCCATGGTAACCCCCCTCAATACAGGGGTATTATTCCACACCTTACCAAAACCCTTATTCCCCATCCAATCGGCTTTAAAATGTCCTTTATCGGGGCTCTGCATTACTGTATCTATTCCGCTTAAGCTGCAGGCTACAACGCTACCGGTAAATTGTGCCCAGCCCGGAGACATAATTGGGTCGCCGGCCCTATCCTTCAAAGACGCCGCAAGATATGTAACTGATTGCCCGACGTTACTAATAGCAATACTCTTAGCAAGCGCAGACGCTCCTCCTCCCCCGATCAGGGTACCAGCCACAGACATACTCATACTTATAAGAGCATCCTTCCAGCTCGGCTTCCAGAAGAGCGGGCTCAGGTCAGGGTACTGCCCTTTGTAAGACCTTGCACCCATAACCAGCTTTGCCTCCTCCTCACTGACTTCAGCCAGAGGCGCCAGGCCCTTAACCTCGCTTAAGATGTATCCGGAGAACTCAACCAGGAACTTATCCAGGGGCCAAAACTCCTCTTTATGCTGATCGATAAAGTAAACCTTATCATTGGCTATATGGGTCACCAGGACATAGTGGTCACCCTTAAGGTGGGCAATAAAAGGCGCAGCCGGTGCTACCTGTTCAATTGAACCCTTGGGATCATTCAGGATGGCAGGATAAAGCTTATTACCGAAGAACTCAGCCACTTTGGACAATGCATAGAGAGAATTCTTGATCACCTTAGGATCACCCTGCGGCTTGATTACCCCATTTAAGATATCTATACTCAAAGCCAAAACCGCAATATCCTGTTCACTGGCGTTAATGCCGCGGTAGGCGAGAAAATCATATAACGCCTTAGAACCACAGGGCTTACCTTCAAGCCAATTATAGATCTCCTCTACGCGCCCCTTACTTAAATTTAAGGGCTTATCCAGCTTAAGGGTCAGGGTGGGTGAGATTTGAATGGCATTTATCGGCTTCCCCGAGACCTCATTCAGTATCCTCTTGACTGCCAGGGGGATATTGATCTGCCCGGGAGCATTAAGGCCCTGAGGTAAGAATGTGCCTGTTGCAGCCTCAGCGCCACCCCTAAGCATGCTAAAGTCATACTGCACAGCCTGGGCTACCTGTTCAGGCAAAAAGACCATCAGGATGATCAAAGCAACCACTCTGATCCAGGCCTTAAAACCGGATTTGAACGGCGGCTTTGCCTCTTCTATCTCAGGTTGTATTTGCGGCCCAATGGGCTCAAGCTTTTTCATCGCTTTATATTTGCCTTATAAAAACAAAAAAAGCCATAATCATCCTTTGAAACCGGATTCTTATGACTGAGTACTCCCGAAAGAATCTCCTCTTGTCCGAACTGATGAACGAATGCGAGAAGATTACATCCGTTCATCCCGGTTATGTTAGGCGAACGCGCCGAAAACAGATAACCGATTCCGTTACTCCTCCTGCGTGAAATATCGCTTAAGATCCTGCGTAATTTCTGTTTGAATGAAAGCGGGAAATGCCCCAGCATGCCCAGGACTAACGGTGTTGCAGTAACTGGCGCATTGGAAGTACGTGATTTTACCGGGGTGTGGTTATTAGTGCGATTGGTGTTTCTTGCATTATTCCTTCTGGCCCTCTGGTTTATGGGATCTATCGGCCTCTGTCTCTGCTTCAGAGGTGCCTTGGGGACATAAGGTCCCTGTTTGGGAAGCTTTAACGGAGGTATCTTCAGGGCCGATTGTAATATGCCCTTTCCGAACTTCAATTGCCCGATCTGGATACTCTGCCCCTTCCCCTGGTTCTTAACCGGCAACCTAGGGATAGAAGTTTTAATAGGCGCGATCTGTTTCGGAAGTACCCTCATTTTAGGGGCTTTGGGAGCAATCTGCAGCCTGGGGGTGATTGATTTTTGCGAAACGATTGGTGAGGTAAGCTTTAGGGGGGCATTCTTCAACAGGGGAACGCGTATTCTCTTAGCCCCTGCTATGCCCTTTGATATGGCTATAGGCTTTATGCCTTTTGCCTGCGAAAGTTTGATCGGCTTTATTGATATTAGCTTGGACTGAATAGCCCTGGTATTTAATTTTATCGGTTTAATAATAACGTTTTGTTTCGGGATTCTGATCCGGAGGTTGATCGGCTTGATGCTTTTAGGAGTGGAGACCCTTGGCGAAGTGCCGCGTATTGAAGGTGTCAAAACCGGGGCCTGTGTGACCTTGCCTAAGGGCTTGACGCTCTTCTGAAGTGAATCACCCCTTACGCTGACCGCTTTAGTATCTGCCCAGACAAAATCAACAGAGAAGAGCACAAGGGCGCATGCAATAATCAATAATCCCCCCTTACCCCCAAGCTTCTGTCTGATTTGCTGAAAGTTTTTCATTTTTTGATTTAAGAAACTCTTTGTAAAACTACTTAATAAGCTCTTAAAAGAAAACCGGGTTGTCAAATACTCGAACTTTCTTCGGTATTCGGCAACCCGGCTGTCTTAATCTACTCTCTTCTCAAGATCCGTGGCTTTGCGCCCCCACCTCACGATGGGTTTACCCTTTCGCACCGTGGCTTAACTTTTGCAATTTAAGTATAACAAATTATACTATACTTGTCAAGTATAAATCAGCTTTAAAAAGGGAGCGTTTTCAGAATATAATAGGAGTTCCAAATAGGCTTTAAGAAAGTAGCAATTGTTCAGTATTTCAGCCCCTTCTGCAAGAAGAATCGGGCAACTAAACTGTTGAAACAACGCCTAACCCATCTTACTGTCCAAACTGAAGAATGGACAATTTATATATAGAATTATAGCAGAATGGACGTTAATTTAGAATTTTCCAAGGCCTTCAGTGAGGCCGCCTTGCATGAATTGAATTAGTATCGGGCCGCCTACGATTATGGCGACCACTGGAAGGATAAAGAAGACCAGGGGGAAGAGCATCTTGATCGGCGCCTGCAGGGCAAGGCGCTCACCCCTTTGAAACCTCTGCCTGCGCGTTTCTTCGCCCAGAGTGTTAAGTGTCTCATAAACCGGGCTTCCCATCCGGTCAGCAGAGACTAACGTGTTTACCAATGAGAAAACCTCAGGTATTTTCAGGCGCCTGCTCATGGCCTTTAGCGCCACCTGTCTGGATTTTCCTACCTTAACCTCCTGCCTGATCATAGACAATTCCTTGATCAAGGGGCCGGCAGGAGAACGCTTGATCACCCAATCAATCCCCTGCATAAAATCTAATCCTCCACCAACGCAAAGGGTAAGTAAGTCAATAACATCTGGCAGCGCCTTCAGGATCAGGCGGTTGCGTTTCTGTATACGGATCTTCAGATAAATATCCGGTAATATGTAGCCGGATAGAATGATAAATATAAACCATATCGGCTCAAGCCTGCCTGCTACCATAAAAATACCTAAGAATAAGACTAAGATCAGGACGATCTTCGCCCCGATGAAGCTTTCGGGGGTGAAATTCACTTCTGCCGAGGAGATCCTGTCTGCCAGATTCTGCTTGCTGCCCTTTAAAAGGAATATCCTGGTGAATGGGAGTAACGGACGCGCAATCAAAGATACCACTCTTAGAATAAGGGATTTCTGAACTTTCTTCTCTTTTTCTTCAGAGGGAGTTACGGGCAGGAACTTAAAGCGGATGCGCGACATGAAAAACCAGGTCACAGCAAGAATACTGCATAATATTAATACGTAAGCCAGAATAAGCACCCTACACCTCTATCTTGCTCAAACGGTTTAACAATACCGCTCCGATCACCTCTGAAACCACACACCAGACCAAAAGCCCCCGGCCAAGATCAGTTTCTAACATAGTCTCGAAGAATGTTGGATTGATATTAGTGATAAAAACAGCGAATACTACCGGTAATCCGCTCATGATCATCCCCTGCCACCTCGCCTGCGTAGTCAGGGTCTTTATCTGATCATTGATCCTCTTCTTTATGCGGATATTCTCACTGAGGTGATTAAAGATATCTGTAAGATTCCCGCCCGTCTCTCTTGCCACCATGATTGCGGTAGTCATCATATTAAGGTCATCCGAGGCCATCTTCTGGTTCAGGTTTTCAAAGGAGGTCTCAAGGGGCACGCCCATCTTATGCTCCTTGACCACCAGGGCGAGCTCCTGCGATATGGGCGGCTGCAAATCCTCTACTACCACCTCTAATGCCTGCAAAAGGGAGAGCCCGGCGCGCAGGGACTGGCTCAGGCTGATCAAGGCATCCACCAGCTGTGAGGCGAACTTCTTCCTGCGGATCTTCTGCAGCTGCTTTAAAACCACCATCGGCAGTATAAATCCTCCTGCCACGCCCACAAAGACCAGCGCCGGATTCTTGAAGAGAAAGAAAAAGATCATGCCTAAAATAACCGGGCTTAAGGCAAAATAAAGGGCGAGTTTCCTCGCCTCGACCCAGACAAACATCTCCTCAAGCTTGCCGGCCGTTCGCTTTGCCTCTTCTTTATGGACCCTGCTGTAACGCTGAATGACAAAAGGGATTAGTATATAGGAAAGTAAAATTACTGCCGTAAAACTAAGAAGAAGAATTACTATTCGAAAGATTAAAGTAATCGTCAGCCTCCGCGCCGATTATCTTTATTTTGTTATAACTGTAGCCCCCGGCTCATACTGGCGTCCATGCCCGAATGAATCACCTACCCCGCGCCAACTTCCCGAAAGCGCACGCTTGAGATATATAGACATTCCGATTAATGCTACCACAATTATCACGATTAGAAAAGTATATTCTAAAGATATCAGGCCCTTACTCAAGCGCTTCATCCATTGCCTCCCACTCTAAAGCCGTGATCTTTCTTGGCCTTCCCTTAAAGACAGTAAGCAGCAGTATTTTCTTATGCCGCCTGTAGTCCGCAGCGACAACTACTGTCTTATTGCCCTCTTTGTACGCCCTCCAGTCAGTAAATGCCTTAAATTCTCCTCCGCCCTCCTTGAACCCTCTGCGGAAGAATTCTATAAAGGCCTTCTTATATTTATTCCTCTCCTCTGCATTAGGCAGTTTCCTGTACTCTTCTCCTACATCGCTACCTACGGCTTTTAAGTTCTCCCAATCAATGAACTTTTCAACTGATTGCCTGCCGCTGATCAAGCGGGAGAACATCAACCGGCAGAAGTCAACGTCCTTTCTCTCCCGGCCCGTAAAAAACAATACGCCGGCAATCACCAGGGCGACCACGATTACGTATTCTAATCTTCCCGGATAATATTTTTTTCTCCTCATCGGCTACCTCGCTTGATTGATCTCAACATATGGCCCGTACTCGGTCTGACCCGAATCACGCCTGTAAAGATCATACCTTACCTTTGTGATCCTGCTGTAAGAAACATACTTATCGCCGCGCTCATCCTTAAAATTATATAACGGATTCCAGACGCCGAGGATCCCCATATTCTTCCGGGCGGGATCCATGCGCGTTACCCTTACCCAGGTATTCTCTCCTGTCCTGTCATAATACTTCCTCAGGCCCATGCAATTCTCAAAGCTTATTAGAGGAATTATAACCCTATCCCAGGAATATGTCTCAGCCAATTGAAAGTTTGGGCTTACTTCAACCGTAATCTTATGGCATGGTCTCTCGTTAGGACAAAGCGAGTCGTGCCAGGCATATTCCACGCTGTCTTTGTCTAGGTCATAAAGTTGATAAAGAGACTCAATATCTCTATAAAGCTCTGCAGAACGACTTATAAAGGTCTGGATCAAATCTGATATATCATCGAGCTTATTATAGATCGGTATAAACTGATCATACTGAAAAAGAGGGGCCTCGTCTTTGCGTGG
>JBHPDM010000039.1:0-8126 GCA_042577285.1 Candidatus Omnitrophota bacterium | reverse complement strand
AAGTACATCTGGGTGGATGCCACCGCGCGCTGGAAGATCGTCGATGCGCTGAAATTCCTGCAGTCAGTGGGTAATGAGATCGGCGCCCACGGTAGGCTTGACGATATCATAAATTCGGCGACAAGAGACGTGATCACCAGCCATCTTCTCGTCGAGGCGGTAAGGAATACCAACCGCATCCTGGAATCACTGGCATTAAAAGAAGCGGGTGAGGATGTGATCGTCATCGATGAAGCGCTTGAAGAGATCAGCTTCGGCAGGGAGAAGCTTGAGGGTGATATTCTGAAAAAAGCAAAAGTGCTCGCCCCGCAATACGGTATCGAGATCACCGATGTGCGCATCAAACGCATCAACTACGTAGAAGACGTGCGCAGAAAGGTCTATGACCGGATGATCGCTGAACGTAAGCGCGCAGCGGAAAAGTACCGCTCCGAAGGCCAGGGAAAGACAGCTGAGATCCAGGGTCAGCAGGCTAAGGAGCTGAAGCTTATAACATCCGAGGCCTACCGTAAGGCCGAGGTAGTCAAGGGAAAGGCCGATGCCGAGACCATCAACATCTATGCCCAGGCATACAGCCAGAACCCTGAGTTTTATTCGTTTCTGAAGACACTTGAGACCTACCGCACTACCATAGATGAGAACTCTACAGTGCTTTTGACTACCGACAGCGATTATTACAAGTATCTTAAGAGCCTGGATGGTCTAAGATAAGTTTAGGGGGTAAGTAGGTGTGGACTAAAGAGGATATTCAGCAACTGATCAAGGACAAGATGTCGGATTACCTGTTTATCGTGGTCTCCAACCGGCAGCCCTATGTGCATTCCGTTAAAAAAGGAAAGATCCATTGCCACCGCGGGGCAGGGGGCGTGATCACGGCGCTGGATCCGGTGATGCAGGCCTGCAACGGCCTCTGGGTCGCCCACGGCAGCGGAGAGGCAGACCACAAGGCAACTGATAAGAAGGGGAAGATCAAGGTCCCTCCGGAGAAGCCGACTTATACCCTGAAACGCGTCTGGCTGACCAAGGAGGAGGAGCATGGATACTATTACGGATATTCAAATGAGGCGCTCTGGCCTTTGTGTCACATGGTCTTTCAGCGTCCGATCTTCCGCAGGGAGGATTGGGAGCATTACGTTAAAGTAAACAAGAAGTTTGCTGAGGCGGTCCTCGAGGAGATCGGCGATAAAAAGGCATTTATCTTTATCCAGGATTACCATCTTGCCTTGGTACCGAAGTTTTTAAAAGAGGCAGCTAAATCACAGATAATCGTGGCTCACTTCTGGCATATCCCCTGGCCCAGCTACGAGACATTCCGCATCTGCCCGCAGAGGAAAGAGATCTTAAGTGGGCTCTTGGCAAATGATCTTTTAGGATTTCACATCCGCCACCACTGTGATAACTTTATAGAGGCGATAGACAGGGAACTGGAGGCTAAGATCAACCGGGAGCGTTTCTCGGTCGTACATAAGAAGCACGAGACCATGATCCGTCCCTACCCGATCAGCGTTGATTTTGAAGGGATCAGCAAGATGGCTTCCTCTCCCGAGGTAAAAAAGTCCGTCGAGGCCTTACGGGAGGAGTTCTCTTTATCAAACTGTAAGGTATTGCTGGGACTGGATAGGATCGATTACACTAAAGGTATCCCTGAGCGCCTTCTGGCCGTAGATAATCTGCTTATCCGGCATCCGGAATTAAAGGAAAAGATCGTATTTTTGCAGATGGGCGAACTAAGCCGCATCCACATACCTAAATATAAGACGCTCAATGATGAGATCAATAATCTAGTCGAAGAGATAAATTGGAAGCATTCCACTGATAACTGGAAGCCGGTGATCATGGTGCGTAAGCACCTTTCATTTGTCGAGTTGATCGCTTTTTACTGCCTGGGGGATGTCTGTATCGTCAGTTCCCTGCATGACGGGATGAACCTCGTCGCCAAAGAGTTCCTCTCCAGCAGGTCGGATGGCAAGGGGATGCTGATCTTAAGTTGTTTTACCGGTGCTGCCAGGGAGTTGATCGATGCGGTGCTTGTAAATCCCTTTGACCGGGATGAGGCCAGCGAAGGAATCTTCCGCGCACTGGAGTTTAGCAGGGCGACCAATAAAAAGAAGATCTCAAAGATGCGCTCGGTAGTGCAGAAGAACAATATCTACCGCTGGGCAGGAAAGATCCTCTCGGAGCTATTGAGGTTTGAGTTTAAGGAATAGCGATGAAGTATCTCTTTGAAGATTGGAATAAACTAGAGAAGAAGCTTGAGGGGAAGAATATCTTCCTCTTTTTAGATTACGACGGCACCCTCACCCCGATCGTTGAGCATCCTGACAGGGCGTTGATCTCCTTAGAGGCCCGGGAGTTGATCAGGAGGCTCTCAAAAACCCCTAAATGCAGATTAGCGATCATCAGTGGCCGTTCGCTTAAAGACCTAAAGCGGATGGTGGGGATTGAAAAGATCATCTATGCCGGTAACCATGGCCTGGAAATAGAAGGGCCTAAGATCAGGTTTGAGAGCCCTATCTCTGCGGGTGCCAGAGGCGCGATGAAGCAGGTCAAGAGTGACCTTGAGAAGAAGCTCTCTAAGGTCAATGGTGTGTTGGTGGAGGACAAAGGGCTCACCCTGAGCGTTCATTACCGCCAGGCAGATGAAGACGATATCCCGCTGATAAAGAATATATTCATTTCAAACACCCAACCTTATGTTACCAGGAGAAAGATTAGGATTACCTCCGGCAAGAAAGTCTTTGAAGTGCGCCCGGCTGCAAAGTGGGATAAAGGTAAGGTAGTTTTATGGCTTTTGGCCAGGGAGCAGTTTGCATCTGTTGCGGAGAATCTAGTTCCTATCTATATCGGCGACGATAAGACGGATGAGGACGCCTTTAAGGTGATCAAGGACAACGGATTGACTATATTCGTCGGGAAACTGCGCAAATCCAGCGCGAAGTATTACCTGAAAAGTACGGCAGAAGTAATCAATTTCCTGAAACGCATCCGGATCATGAATCTGGAGAAGGTAAAAGTTTAAGATCCTGCGCGGGTGGTGGAATGGCAGACACGCAAGCATGAGGGGCTTGTGCCGCAAGGTGTGGGGGTTCAACTCCCCCCCCGCGCACCAAAATTAAAAAGGGACGCAAAAAGAGCGTCCCTTTTTAATTATTAATTGGGGGATTAGGTTTTGCGCGGCGGTCTCTGACGTAATTGCTGCCTTCAAGCGCTTTGGCAGCTTCCTTTAATTCTGCTCCGATCTCACCTACCTGGGCTACGTGCTCGATCTTCCTTGATTCATTCGTAACTACTCCGATCGAAATAGATGTTAGCGGGACCTTTTGTTTGGAGCCCTGACGGTCTCTGGCAAGGATGTAGCCTCTTTCAGTATCGGCCTGATTGTAAAAGGAGGGAGCTACCTTATCAAAATCTGCGATTACCTCCCGGCATAGCTTATCGACACTCTTCACATCGGTGATCACCACAAAGTCATCTCCTCCGACGTGGCCGATGAAATCATCGGGTTTTCCTAAACTTTTCGTGGCGCGGATCAGGATGCGCGCGGTCTCCCTGATCACCCCATCGCCGCGCTCAAAGCCGTACTTGTCATTGTAGGCTTTGAATTTATCCAGATCAACGTAACAGACCGCAAAGAGCGCTTTACTCTCTATCCTGCGCCTTAATTCGTTTATGATCGGGATATTCCCGGGAAGGTGTGTCAGCGGGCTTGCCCCAAGGTCGCGCTCGGTGTGCCTTAAGGTCATGCGCACGCGCGCTAAGAGTTCTTTGGGATCGAAGGGTTTGACGATATAATCATCGGCTCCGGCGTCAATACCCCCTACTTTATCATCGACTTCGCCGCTTCCGGTGACCATGATGATCGGCAGGTGGCTCATCAGAATATCTTTTTTGATCCTGCGGCAGATCTCGCGCCCGTCGATCTTAGGGATCCTGTAATCTAAGAGGACAAGGTCCGGATCCTTATCGTGGATCGCCTTAAGCGCCTCTTCCACTTTCAGCTTCACCCTACCTATAGCAGCATAAGGAGAATTTATGGCAATAAGGATACTCGTTGTCGACGATGAGCCGGATATCAGGGATATCATCAAAACAGCTCTTTCCGAGGAGGGTTATGAGGTAGTCGAAGCTAAGGACGGGGAAGAGGCGCTTAAGGCGATCCACGATAAGGATCCGGACCTTGTCCTCTTAGATTACAGGATCCCTAAGATCGACGGGCGCGAGATCTGCCGCAGGATCAAAAAAGATATTCTGATGAGCCACCTGCCGATCATCATGGTCACCGGAAGCGGCGAAGTCGATGATAAAGTAGGGGGTATTGACGCCGGAGCCGATGATTATATCGTCAAACCCTTCGATCCCAAAGAACTCTTAGCGCGCGTGCGCATGACCTTAAGGCACACCGAGCGCGACCTTGGGGCAAGCCCGCTGACACACCTTCCCGGGAATATCCCGATCATAAACGAATTAAGGCGCAGGATAGAGAGTAAAGCGCTCTTTGCGGTCTGTTACGTTGATCTGGATAAATTCAAAGCCTACAATGACAAGTACGGCTTTGAGCGCGGCGATGGGGTGATCAGGGAGACCGCGCGCATCCTGATCCGCGCCACGAAAAGTTTAGGAAAACCCGATGATTTCATCGGCCACGTCGGAGGAGATGACTTTGTGGTGATCACCGATGTGAAGAGTGTCGATAAGCTATGCCGGGAGGTAATCGCAGATTTTGATAAGGTAGCTCCCTCCTTTTACAATCAGGCCGATACTGAAAGAGGCTACATCCTTGCCAGAGACCGTCAGGGCTCCAAACAAAAGGTCCCGCTAACATCTATTTCGATCGGAGTAGTTACGAATGAATCAAGGAAGATCGAGCACGTAGCCCAGGTAGGTGAGATCGGAGCAGAATTAAAGGAAGCTGCCAAAGCGCTTGAAGGCAGCAATTACGTCAGAGACCGCCGCGCAAAACCTAATCCCCCAATTAATAATTAAAAAGGGACGCTCTTTTTGCGTCCCTTTTTAATTTTGGTGCGCGGGGGGGGAGTTGAACCCCCACACCTTGCGGCACAAGCCCCTCATGCTTGCGTGTCTGCCATTCCACCACCCGCGCAGGATCTTAAACTTTTACCTTCTCCAGATTCATGATCCGGAAGCGTTTCAGGAAATTGATTACTTCTGCCGTACTTTTCAGGTAATACTTCGCGCTGGATTTGCGCAGTTTCCCGACGAATATAGTCAATCCGTTGTCCTTGATCACCTTAAAGGCGTCCTCATCCGTCTTATCGTCGCCGATATAGATAGGAACTAGATTCTCCGCAACAGATGCAAACTGCTCCCTGGCCAAAAGCCATAAAACTACCTTACCTTTATCCCACTTTGCAGCCGGGCGCACTTCAAAGACTTTCTTGCCGGAGGTAATCCTAATCTTTCTCCTGGTAACATAAGGTTGGGTGTTTGAAATGAATATATTCTTTATCAGCGGGATATCGTCTTCATCTGCCTGGCGGTAATGAACGCTCAGGGTGAGCCCTTTGTCCTCCACCAACACACCATTGACCTTAGAGAGCTTCTTCTCAAGGTCACTCTTGACCTGCTTCATCGCGCCTCTGGCACCCGCAGAGATAGGGCTCTCAAACCTGATCTTAGGCCCTTCTATTTCCAGGCCATGGTTACCGGCATAGATGATCTTTTCAATCCCCACCATCCGCTTTAGGTCTTTAAGCGAACGGCCACTGATGATCGCTAATCTGCATTTAGGGGTTTTTGAGAGCCTCCTGATCAACTCCCGGGCCTCTAAGGAGATCAACGCCCTGTCAGGATGCTCAACGATCGGGGTGAGGGTGCCGTCGTAATCTAAAAAGAGGAAGATATTCTTCCCCTCAAGCTTCTTCTCTAGTTTATTCCAATCTTCAAAGAGATACTTCATCGCTATTCCTTAAACTCAAACCTCAATAGCTCCGAGAGGATCTTTCCTGCCCAGCGGTAGATATTGTTCTTCTGCACTACCGAGCGCATCTTTGAGATCTTCTTTTTATTGGTCGCCCTGCTAAACTCCAGTGCGCGGAAGATTCCTTCGCTGGCCTCATCCCGGTCAAAGGGATTTACAAGCACCGCATCGATCAACTCCCTGGCAGCACCGGTAAAACAACTTAAGATCAGCATCCCCTTGCCATCCGACCTGCTGGAGAGGAACTCTTTGGCGACGAGGTTCATCCCGTCATGCAGGGAACTGACGATACAGACATCCCCCAGGCAGTAAAAAGCGATCAACTCGACAAATGAAAGGTGCTTACGCACCATGATCACCGGCTTCCAGTTATCAGTGGAATGCTTCCAATTTATCTCTTCGACTAGATTATTGATCTCATCATTGAGCGTCTTATATTTAGGTATGTGGATGCGGCTTAGTTCGCCCATCTGCAAAAATACGATCTTTTCCTTTAATTCCGGATGCCGGATAAGCAGATTATCTACGGCCAGAAGGCGCTCAGGGATACCTTTAGTGTAATCGATCCTATCCAGTCCCAGCAATACCTTACAGTTTGATAAAGAGAACTCCTCCCGTAAGGCCTCGACGGACTTTTTTACCTCGGGAGAGGAAGCCATCTTGCTGATCCCTTCAAAATCAACGCTGATCGGGTAGGGACGGATCATGGTCTCGTGCTTCTTATGTACGACCGAGAAACGCTCCCGGTTGATCTTAGCCTCCAGTTCCCTGTCTATCGCCTCTATAAAGTTATCACAGTGGTGGCGGATGTGAAATCCTAAAAGATCATTTGCCAAGAGCCCACTTAAGATCTCTTTCCTCTGCGGGCAGATGCGGAATGTCTCGTAGCTGGGCCAGGGGATATGCCAGAAGTGAGCCACGATTATCTGTGATTTAGCTGCCTCTTTTAAAAACTTCGGTACCAAGGCAAGATGGTAATCCTGGATAAAGATAAATGCCTTTTTATCGCCGATCTCCTCGAGGACCGCCTCAGCAAACTTCTTGTTTACTTTAACGTAATGCTCCCAATCCTCCCTGCGGAAGATCGGACGCTGAAAGACCATGTGACACAAAGGCCAGAGCGCCTCATTTGAATATCCGTAATAGTATCCATGCTCCTCCTCCTTGGTCAGCCAGACGCGTTTCAGGGTATAAGTCGGCTTCTCCGGAGGGACCTTGATCTTCCCCTTCTTATCAGTTGCCTTGTGGTCTGCCTCTCCGCTGCCGTGGGCGACCCAGAGGCCGTTGCAGGCCTGCATCACCGGATCCAGCGCCGTGATCACGCCCCCTGCCCCGCGGTGGCAATGGATCTTTCCTTTTTTAACGGAATGCACATAGGGCTGCCGGTTGGAGACCACGATAAACAGGTAATCCGACATCTTGTCCTTGATCAGTTGCTGAATATCCTCTTTAGTCCACACCTACTTACCCCCTAAACTTATCTTAGACCATCCAGGCTCTTAAGATACTTGTAATAATCGCTGTCGGTAGTCAAAAGCACTGTAGAGTTCTCATCTATGGTAGTGCGGTAGGTCTCAAGTGTCTTCAGAAACGAATAAAACTCAGGGTTCTGGCTGTATGCCTGGGCATAGATGTTGATGGTCTCGGCATCGGCCTTTCCCTTGACTACCTCGGCCTTACGGTAGGCCTCGGATGTTATAAGCTTCAGCTCCTTAGCCTGCTGACCCTGGATCTCAGCTGTCTTTCCCTGGCCTTCGGAGCGGTACTTTTCCGCTGCGCGCTTACGTTCAGCGATCATCCGGTCATAGACCTTTCTGCGCACGTCTTCTACGTAGTTGATGCGTTTGATGCGCACATCGGTGATCTCGATACCGTATTGCGGGGCGAGCACTTTTGCTTTTTTCAGAATATCACCCTCAAGCTTCTCCCTGCCGAAGCTGATCTCTTCAAGCGCTTCATCGATGACGATCACATCCTCACCCGCTTCTTTTAATGCCAGTGATTCCAGGATGCGGTTGGTATTCCTTACCGCCTCGACGAGAAGATGGCTGGTGATCACGTCTCTTGTCGCCGAATTTATGATATCGTCAAGCCTACCGTGGGCGCCGATCTCATTACCCACTGACTGCAGGAATTTCAGCGCATCGACGATCTTCCAGCGCGCGGTGGCATCCACCCAGATGTACTT
>JBHPDM010000038.1:0-10331 GCA_042577285.1 Candidatus Omnitrophota bacterium | reverse complement strand
TGCTAACTTTATCTTAGGTGTTACGTTTCCGTCTATAAGAATACGGATCTTCTTACCGGCAGGTAGCTTGGTCTTCCCGATCTTCTTGAGCAGCCCTGTGATCGCCTGCTCCATCGCCATGCGCGTTGCGACCGCGATGTTCAAGTCGTCGATCACCTTTTCATTGATTATTCCTACAGAAAGAAGCGATTTGGCGCTGATCTCCAGGAATGCGTTCTCCCTCTGCCGGGAGGTGAGTTTCTTGGAATCATCGATGCGGTTTTTGAAGCTCTTATCGCCAAGCCAGGCCGCAGCCGCTACTACCGGCCCGGCAAGAGGCCCGCGTCCGGCCTCATCTACGCCGATGACGAGATCCTTACTTTTTATCCGTCTTGGTTTTGATCTTGGTCGCACGCTTTCCGACTTTGCCTCTTAAGTAATAAAGTTTCGCCCTTCTGACCTTCCCTGCACGCACAACTTCGATGCTTTCTATGCCCGGCGAATACAGGGGAAATACCCGCTCGATCCCCTCTCCGTAGGACACCTTCCTTACGGTAAAGGTCGCCCTTACCCCGCTCCCCTTCCTTGCGATCACCACGCCCTCAAAAGGATGCAGGCGCGTCTTATCGCCTCCCTCCTTTATCCTGATCATCAGCTTCACTGTGTCGCCGACATTGAACTTTCCGGTTTCTTTGTTTGCGATTTTCTCTTCGATTAACTGCATCTTATCCATAACTTTATTTCTCCTTCTTAAATGCCTTAGTTAATAGTCCGGGCCTGCGTTTTTTCGTTCTCTTTAAAGCCTCCCGCCCCCGCCAAGCCTCGATTTTTTTATGGTCCCCTGATAAGAGGATCTCCGGAACACGCAAGCCTTGGAATATTGCGGGCCTTGTGTAGTGCGGATATTCTAATAGATTATCCTTAAATGACTCAAATTTCAAGGAGTTTTTATCACCCAGGACCCCGGGCAGAAGCCTGACTACGGAATCCACCAGGACCATCGCCGGCAGCTCGCCTCCGGTCAAAACATAATCCCCTATAGAGATCTCTTCATCTACCAGCTGCGTCCTTACCCGCTCATCTACGCCCTCATAGTGGCCGCAGATCAGGATCAGATGCCGTGACCTGCTTAAGCGCTTGGATTGGGCCTGGGTCAGCTTCTTGCCCTGCGGGGACAAAAGGATCACTTTGGATGATCTTGACTTTATACTTTTGACAGCGTTAAAGATCGGCTCTGCGCGCATCACCATTCCGGAGCCTCCGCCAAAGGGCCTGTCGTCGATCTTCCTGTGCTTATTGGAGGTATGATCCCGCATATCGTGGATGCGGATCTTGACCTTTCCCTTGGCACTCGCCCGTTTGACGATCGATTCATTCAGCACCGGATCAAACATCTTGGGGAAAATCGTGATGATATCTATGCGCATTATTTTACCTTGTATTTTTTTAAAAACCCCCGCTTAAACTCTAAGAATTTATCCTGCCTGATCGCGGCTCTTAACTTTTTCATAAAGTCGATGTAAAAATGCAGGTTATGAAGCGACAAAAGCATCAGCCCCAGGATCTCGTCGGTATTAAAGAGGTGGCGCAGGTAGGCGCGGCTGAAGTTTTTACAGGTATAGCACCCGCATTCCTCGTCTAGCGTCGCGAAATCCTGCGTAAAAGGCGAATTCCTGACTGTGAGCTTTCCGCGGCTGGTAAAGGCGCTGCCGCTCCTTCCGTAACGGGTCGGGATCACGCAATCGAACATATCTGCGCCCTGCCCTACCGCCTCTAAGAGATCTTCAGGTGTCCCCACCCCCATCAGGTAGCGCGGCTTCTCATCCGGCAGGAGCCTTAGACAAAAATCCACTACATTATATCTTAAATTAGCCGGTTCGCCAACCGAAACTCCTCCCACAGCATATCCGGCAAAATCCATCTCCAGCATCTCTTTGCAGCAGACCTCGCGCAGATCCTCGTATGTGGCCCCCTGCACTATACCGAATAATAACTGGCCGTTTCCCGCCGCAGCCCTCTTTGATCGCTTCGCCCAGTCAAGCGTGCGCTTCATCGCAATCTCGGCGTAATCCTTTGCCGTGGGATACTGTACGCACTCATCCAGGGGCATGATAATATCGGAGCCCAGGTCCTGCTGGATACGCACCGCATCCTCAGGGGCCAGGAAATGGCTCTTTCCGTCGATGTGCGACTGAAACTCCGCACCCTGATCACTGATCTTGCGCAAGAGCGCCATGCTGAATATCTGGTAGCCGCCGCTGTCGGTAAGGATCGGCTTGCTCCAATTCATAAATTTATGCAGCCCGCCGGCCTTTTTGATGATCTCTGTACCGGGGCGCAAAAACAAATGATAGGCATTAGCCAGGACTACTTGGGCGCCGCATTCGTCTAAGTCCTTAGGCGTCACCGCCTTTACCGAGGCCTGTGTTCCGACCGGCATAAAGCAGGGCGTCTCGATATCCCCGTGGCCGGTCTTAAGCCTCCCCACCCTCGCCTTACTATTCTTATCCTTATGAATTAAAGTATACATGTCTTTTAGGATATCTTGCCGAGTGATATTGTGAGCGCGCATTAGAAGTTTTTCGGCAAAAGTCTGCAAGGGATTACGCCGAACGGAAGTACCGAAGGCTTACGTAAGACGTTACGAGAGGGAGGCGTAAACCGTAGCAGACGGCGAAAAACTTCAGCGCGCGAACAATGTCATGAGAGCAAGATATCTATATAATCAGCATCGCATCGCCGTAACTATAGAATCTATATTTCTTATCTACGGCTTGCCTGTACGCCCGTTTGATCAGCTCCTCGCCGGCAAAAGCGCATACCAGCATAAAAAGCGTCGTCCGCGGCAGGTGAAAATTAGTCAGCAGGCAATCAGTGAATTTGAATTTAAACCCCGGATAGATGAATAGATCAGTCTCCCCCTCGCTTCTCCCGCGTGCGTAGCTCTCCATGGCGCGGACACTGGTGGTCCCTACGGCAAATATGCGCGAATTTCTTTTGCGTGCTGCCTCGATCAGCTCCTGCGCTTCTTTCGGCACCTGGAAACTTTCCGGCTCCATCTTGTGAGCTGTGATATCATCCTCTTTTACCGGCTTAAAGGTCCCGTAACCGACATGCAGGGTTATATTTGCTAACTCTACGCCCTTTGACCTTAGATCTTGCAGCGACTCTCTTGTAAAATGCAGTCCCGCCGTGGGCGCTGCGATCGCCCCGGCATTCCTGGCATAGACCGTCTGGTAATATGACTCGTCTTGCTCCTCAGGATCCCTTTTAATGTAAGGCGGCAACGGCATAGCTCCCAGGCTGTACACCGCATCTTGATCCTTCACATTAAAGGTGATCTCGCCTCTGGCGCTGAGCGTGCCTGAGACTTTACCTCCGTTAAAGAGTATCTTCTCATTAGTCCTTAAACGTGCAGGCTTGATCAGCGCAGAGAATTTTAAGCCCTGCTTGCGTTTCAATAAGAGCACCTCTACCTTGCCGCCGCTTGATCTCTTCCCCTTAAGACGGCAGGATAAGACTTTCGTATCATTGATCACAAGTAGATCATCTTTATTAAGGTAATCCGCAATATCCTTAAAAACGCGGTGTGTGATCCTGCCGTGTTTTCGCTCAACCACAAGCATCCGCGCCTGATCCCGTTCCGGCAGCGGGTACTGCGCGATCAGCTCCTTTGGCAGGGTATAATCAAAATCCGATAGTTTCAAGTTCTGCCCCCGGATAATAATGATCTAATATTTCTTCGTAATCCTTACCTTCTTTAGACATAAAGTAGGCGCCCCACTGGCACATCCCTGCGCCATGCCCCCAGCCAAAGCCGGAGAAGACCGCATCACTCTCGGCTATCTCAACGCTAAAATTTGTGCTCCTGATGATGTTCGGGTTAAGGATGCGCCGGAAGTGTTTGGCAGCGATCGTCAGATCCGCATCGCTGCTGCCGATCTTTATCAGCTTTATCCTTCCTGATGCATCCTTTTCTAAGGGAATGATTTCCTCTATATCTTTGATCTCGTATCCGCCGGCAGAGAGCTTCTCAGCGATCTCCTTTAACGACAACACCCTCTGCCAGCTGTAATGCGGGGATTCCTTGCAGTAGGGACAGGCTACCCCCTCTAGCGGCGGAATATCTATATTCCAGAGTAAAGATGCATCCTCTGTGTGCCCGGCGCAGGTAGCATGATAATAAGTCGGGAATGCCCTGCCGTTATAGGTCAGGATTTCACCTCTTGTCGCCTCCACCGCCTTATTGGTACGGTAGCGCTCCGAGACCCTGCCGCCGTAAACCTGAGAGTATATATCATTGGTCACGTCAAATGCCCTGGAACTGTTCTGGCGGGTCTGATCGTAGGCGAAGGTGCGCGCCGCCACAGCCTGGGCCCTAAGCGCCTCTTGCGGCCAGTAGTGTGATGCTTCGTGGTAAAGAACGCCTTTGATATAATCCTCGAAGTCGATATAATTTACAGCGGTAAGGGTAAAGCCATCCTTAATGATCTGCATATCCCCTCTAAACCTGCGCCCGTTAATGGTTATCGATTCCGAGCTCTTTGCGTCGATAAAGAGTTTCTCCAAGGAAAAACTGCGCTCCCCCATAAGGATACCTCCCTCGCAGGCAACCAGTGTGGTCCGCAGATCTCTGCCGCGGGTCAAGATCCTGCCATCCCTTTTTTCGGTTATCTGATAGGTCCCTTTGACCTGGAGGTTTAATTGACTAGCCTCCCGCGCCACTGCCACACGCACAAAACTCTGCTCTGAGGCATGGCAAAGCTCAGCCGGCTGATTAAAAACTAATAGCGCGAGGAGAATTATTAATGATTTCATATGAATAAATGCATCCGCAGTACTTCTGACAGTAAATACCCTTCTCTTTTGCCTGCCGGTGCGCCTTTCGGAAACCCGGACGGAAATCTTCGTAATAAAACCCGACTCCCGACTCTTCTGCTGCCTGCTTACCTATATCTTTCAACTTCTCCTGATCCTGGTAAGGGCTTACCAGGAGCGTGGTGGAAATATAGTCAAAACCCTTCTCCTTAGCAGCCTCTGCCGTTGCCTTAAGGCGCAGAGACCAGCAGATCGAACATCTCTCCGGTGAATCTTTTTTGGAATCTACCGCTTGCAGAAAATCCTGCGGCGTGTATTGCGGAAAATCTACCTCGACCCCCAGGTCCCTGCCAAGCCCCTCGACTGCCTTTCTCCTTTTTTCATGCTCCTCGGGAGGATGGATGTTCGGATTATAAAAGAACCCCGTAACCTCAAACCCCTCCTGCTTAAGCCGCTCAACTGGATATATCAGGCACGGAGCGCAACAAATATGCACCAACACCTTCATAAGGGACGCTCTTTTTGCTAATCGGGGGACGCTCTTTTTGCTAATCGGGAGAGTGTCCCCTTTGATAAAAGATCATTAAGATGGGGACAGTTTCCGCTTTAGCAAAAAGAGCGTCCCTTTTAAATTAGAAGAGGGATTTATTGTATTTAATGCCGAAGTGCTCGAAGGCTAACTTGGTGGCTAATCTTCCTCTGGGGGTGCGCTTCAGATATCCGGCCTTCAAGAGATACGGCTCGACAGTATCGACGATCGTATCTACCTCCTCATTGAGGCTCGCCGCTAAAGCCTCGGCTCCCGCCGGGCCGCCGTTATAGATCTCGATAACGGCCTTGAGCACCTTGCGGTCCATATCATCAAGGCCTGCCTTATCTATACCCAGGTCTCCCAGCGCCCTGGCTGCGGTATCAGCGCCGATTTTTTTGACCTTAGAGACCTGTGCATAATCCCTTACCCTGCGCAGCAGCCTGTTCGCCACCCTCGGGGTGCCGCGCGCACGCCGGGCGATCTCTTGCGAGGCTGCCTTCTCTAGATCTACGCCTAATGCCTTTGCTGAATGACTGATGATCTTTGCCAGGTCATCAACCAGATAAAAATCAAGATTATAGAACATCCCGAAACGGTTGCGAAGAGGCGCTGCCAGTAGACCGCTGCGCGTAGTCGCTCCGATCAGCGTGAACGGTTTAAGGTTGAATTTTATCGTCTTGGCGTACGGCCCTTTATCGATCACAAAATCGATCTGAAAGCTCTCCATCGCCGGATACATGAACTCTTCGACTATCTTAGAGAGCCTGTGGATCTCATCGATAAAGAGAATATCCCCTTTATCTAGATTTGTCAGGATCCCGATCAGGTCGCCGGCCCTTGCGATCGCGGGACCCGAGGTAGAGGTGATCTTAGCGCCCATCTCGTGGGCGACGATGTGCGCTAGCGAAGTCTTTCCTAATCCGGGCGGGCCGGAGAGGAGTATATGCTCTAACGGCTCCTTGCGCTCCTGGGCTGCGGTAAATGAGACCTTAAGATTGCCGGTCGCCTCTTTCTGCCCGACAAAATCCGTAAGGCGGCGAGGGCGCAGAGACAGATTCAGGACTACATCCTCTTCGGATTCCTGTGTATTTATTGTCGGGAGCCTCTCTTGCTTACCCTCGACCAGCTTTTCCCTGATTTCGTCTTCCATAAGGTATGATATTATCCCTATTCCTGCTTACCTCTATCTCGCAGAAGAGATCCTTCTGGCGGGCCACGATCTCCTTTAAGCGGATCAACTCCAAAACCGCTAAAAAGGTAACAATGATCTCGAGCTTACTTTTACTCCTTGAGAATAATTCAGAGAGCGCTACCGCCGAATGCTCCAGTAAAAGGTGCAGGATATCGTGGATCTTCTGATCCAGCGTAAATTCATCCTTGATCACCTCGTAGAATACATCCTTAGGAACGTCTTTTAGTACCTTAGAGAATGCATTGATCAGATCAAAGATACTCGCTTCAAAATAGACATCCTCTGTCGGCACCTCGACCTTCTCAGGGCCCGGCCTCTTAAAGACTTCCTTTTGGTCGACCTCGCGCTTCCTCAGGTCATCAGCGATCTCCTTGAACTTCTCGTACTCCAGCAGCCTCCTGATCAGTTCTTGGCGCGGATCACCCTCTTCCCCTGCCTCCTCCTCCACCTCTGCCGGCAGGAGCATCTTAGACTTGATCTGCATCAGAGTCGCTGCCATCACCAGAAACTCTCCGGCGATATTCACATCCAGAAGCTGCATCAACTCCATGTATTTAAGGTATTGTTCAGTGACTTTGGCGATCGGGATATCGTAGATATTAAGGTGGTCTTTTTTTATCAGATAAAGCAACAGGTCAAGGGGACCTTCAAAAATTTCGAGTTTTACCTTGTAACTCATAGCTTCATCGCGCCTCTTACATCTTTGAGGGTCTTAACGGCTAATCCCCGGGCAGTCTTTCTCCCCCGGTTGAGGATCTTTCTTATCCCGCGCTTATCTTTAAAGAGGCGTGCGCGTTTTTTATGCAGAGGCTTTAGCTTCTCGATCAAGCCACAGCCCAACCTCTTCTTGCATTCGGTACAGCCGGATTTAGCGTTAGCGCACCAATCATGCACTTCACCCTTCATCTTAGGGATAAAGGTCGAATAGTAATTGAAGACATTGCAGGTATCCGGGTGGCCGGGGTCGTTCAAACGGATCCGTTTAGGATCGGTAAACATCGCAGAGACCTTCTTATTGATCATCTCTGGGGTATCGGATAAATCGATAGTATTGCCGTAGCTCTTGCTCATCTTCCTCCCGTCTAAACCAAGGAGCCTCGGCGTCTTAGTCAATATTGCTCCGGGGTCAGGAAAGACATCACGCTTATATAAAGTGTTAAAACGCCTGGCGATCTCTCTGCTAAGCTCAAGGTGCGGAAGCTGATCTTCACCCACCGGCACCTTAGCTGCCTTATAAAGCAAGATATCGGCTGCCTGCAATACCGGATACCCCAGGAAACCGTAAGTATTAAGATTGCGCGTCTTTATCTCGCGCATCTGCTCCTTGTAGGTCGGGCAACGCTCAAGCCATCCCAGGGGCGTAAGGCACGAGAAGATCATATAGAGCTCTAAATGCTCCGGGACCTGCGACTGGATAAAAATAGTCGATTCTTTCGGGTCTACCCCGGCGGCAAGCCAATCCACTACATTATCAAATATGTATTCCTGTATGTCGCCAGTGTTCTCATATTCGCTCATCAGCGCGTGCCAGTCCGCTGCCATAAAAAAACAGTTAAATTCACTCTGCAGCTTGACCCAGTTATCCAGAGCTCCCACCAAGTGCCCGAGATGCAACCTTCCCGTCGGGCGCATCCCGCTTAAGATCAGCTTCTTCATATCTTTCTCGCCACCTTTTCTATCTCGTAAGCCTCGATCATATCCCCTTCCTTATAATCATCAAAGCCTCCCAAAGAGATGCCGCACTCAAAACCCTCCCCTACATCCCTGACGTCATCCTTAAAACGCTTAAGCGAGCTGATCTTCCCTTCAAATACCGTTTGGCCGTTTCTCACCAGGTCCACAGTCGCAGAGCGAGTGATCCTGCCCTTGCTGACCATACATCCGGCGATCGTACCGTGGCTGGAGAGCTTAAAGACTTTCTTTATCAATACCTTTCCTAAGAACTTCCTTTTTAATTTCGGATCAAGCATGCCTTCAACCGCTGCCTTGATGTCATTGGAGAGCTCATAGATAATATTGTAAGTGCGCATATCAATACCTTCCTTGCTCACCAATTCGCTTGCCCGCGTATCAGCGCCGACATTAAAACCCACGATTACCGCGTTCGAGGCGATCGCCAGCAATACATCGGAGGTATTGATCGTGCCTACGCCCGTATGGATGATGTTCAACTTGATCTCGGTGACATTAAGCTTCTCAATAGTCTGCCTGACCGCTTCAAGAGAGCCCTGCACTTCTGATTTAATGATCAATTTCAGCTCCTTGACCTTACCGGCCTCGATCTGATCGTGCAGCTCCTCAAGGCTTACCCTCTTTGCCATTCCGACCTGCACCTGCTTCTCCTTCTCCTTGCGCTTAAAAGCGATATCGCGGGCGCTCCTTTCATCCTCTACAACGAAGAACGGCTCTCCGGCATCAGGTACGCCTGACATGCCAAGGATCTCGACAGGATATGAGGGCGGCGCGGCCGCGATAGAGCGGGCGTGATCATCAAACATCGCCTTGATCTTGCCGTAAAATTTTCCCGCGATCAGGTTCTGATTCAAGCGCAGCGTCCCATTGTGTACGATCACGGTTGCAACCGGGCCTCTACCTTTACTGATCTTGGCCTCCAAGACTATGCCGCTGGCCATCCGGTCAGGGTTTGCCTTTAGCTCCAGCATCTGCGCCTCCAGGATGATCATCTCAAGGAGATTATCTATACCCTTGCCGGTCTTTGCCGAGACCGGGACAGTGATCGTCTTGCCTCCCCAATCCTCAGCCATCAGGTCCAGTTTTGAAAGCTGCTTCTTTACCTTATCTATGTCAGCCTGCTGTTTATCGACCTTATTTATCGCGATGATTATCGGCACGCCTGCTGCCCGGGCATGATCGATCGCCTCCTGGGTTTGAGGCATGATCCCGTCGTCAGCAGCGACTACAAGCACTACTACGTCGGTGACGCTTGCCCCGCGCGCGCGCAGGGCGGTAAATGCCTCATGGCCCGGGGTATCAAGGAAGGTAATCTCTCCTGCCTTTAATACCACCCTGTAAGCGCCGATATGCTGGGTGATACCGCCGTGCTCTTTATCCACCACCCTGGTCTTTCTGATCGCATCCAGTAATGAAGTCTTGCCGTGGTCAACGTGGCCCATCAGGGTGACGATCGGAGCGCGGTGCTTCAGGGTACCCGGAGAATCCTTCTCCTGATGCGAGCTAAGCAGTGCCTCCTCTTCAGTGGGCGCCTTTTTCATCCTGAAGCCGAACTTCTCACAAATCTTTTCGATTGTAGTCTCTTCAAGGTAATGATTGATCACCGCTAATACCCCCATCTTCATCAGTTCTTTGATCAGGGTAGAGGGTTTCTGCTGCAGCCTGACTGAGAGCTCCTTGACGCTGATCGGAAGCTTTAATTCGATCTCTTTAAGATGCGGGGCAGCTGGTTTTGCCGCGGGGGCCTCTTTTACTAAAGCTGCCTTTAGCGAAGCTTCCTTTATGGGAGTTGCCTTTACGGGCGCGACTTTTTTTATCTTTAACTTAGAGTGATCAGGCTTCAGTGCCGGGGCAGTCTTTTTGACCGGCTTGGCAACCGCTTTTACTATGGGCTTCTTTACTGTTTTCTTCTTCGCGGTTGTCTTTCTTAAGCCCTGAGGCGCACTTTTTTTTGCCTTGGCCGCCTTTTTAGCAGTAGCTTTTGTCTTCTTTGCTTTTACCATAACTTCACGCGTTTTATCCCTTCACTCTTTTAGCTTCTTCGATCAGCTTCTCTGCCTTCTTCCCGCCGATTCCTTTAACCCCTGCAAGATCTTCAGGCTTAGCCTTTGCCAGATC
>JBHPDM010000037.1:0-10704 GCA_042577285.1 Candidatus Omnitrophota bacterium | reverse complement strand
GGGATAAGCCTGATCATAGATGTGGGTGCGAACATCGATCCTAAACCAAAACAGCTCATGCAATACGGGATCATGGGCGATGCCTACTGCCGCTATATATTGAATAAACCTAATCCCGTGGTCGGCCTATTGAATATCGGTGAGGAGGCGACCAAAGGCACTGTGGCGCTTAAGGAGACGCGCGAGCTACTTGAGGCGAGCAACCTTAATTTTATCGGAAACGTTGAAGGCAAGGATCTCTTCTCCGGAAACGGGGTTGTAGGAAACATCGCCCTGAAGGTATCAGAGAGCCTGGCCGAGGCGATGCAGGAGTTTTTAAGGAGGCACATTAAAAGCAGCCTGATGGGAAAGCTCGGGGCGCTATTAATGATCAGGAATTTTTCCAAATTTAAAAAAGAGATGGATTATTCCGAATACGGAGGGGCGCCATTACTAGGTGTAAACGGCAGCGTGATCATCGGCCACGGCCGCTCAAGCGCCAAGGCAATAAAGAACGCGATCAGGGTAACTAAAGAGGAAGTCGAGCGGGGGTTTAATGAGAAGATCATCGAGGCGATAAGATAATGCGTAAAGCAGGGATAATCGGATTAGGCTGTCACGTGCCGAAGAGGGTTTTGACAAATGCCGATCTTGAAAAGATGGTCGAGACTTCAGATCAGTGGATCATTACGCGCACCGGCATCAAAGAAAGGCGTCTTGTCGCCAAGGGAGAGGCTGCTTCAGATCTGGCGGTAAAGGCCGCTAAAGAGGCTTTAAGGGATGCCAAGATAAAGGCAGAGGATCTGGACCTGATCATTGTTGCTACGATTACTCCGGATATGCAGTTTCCTTCCACGGCCTGTTTTGTACAGAAGGGCTTAGGCGCAAAGAACGCGGCTGCTTTGGATATTTCTGCTGCCTGCGCAGGATTTATTTACGCGCTTTCGATTGCAAACCAGTTTATCTCCAGAGGCGTTTATAGGCATGTTTTGGTGATCGCTTCGGAAGTCTTGTCTTCGATCACCGACTGGAAGGATCGTAACACCTGCGTTTTATTCGGTGATGGTGCCGGAGCGTTAGTCTTATCAGAAGTAAAATCAGGAGGGATCCTTTCGACATACTTAGGCAGCGACGGCACTAATTCGGATTTATTGATGTTGCCGGCAGGCGGCTCGAGGAATCCGGCAAGCAGGGAAACGCTAAAAAATCGCCTCCATTACATCAAGATGCAGGGTAATGAATTGTTTAAGATCGCGGTCAACGCCATGGTTGAATCGCCTAAGGTCGCCCTCCGGCAGGTAGGCATGGATTCCCATGATATAGACCTGCTTGTCCCCCATCAGGCCAATCTACGGATCATTAATGCGGTCGCAAAACGTTTGCAGATTCCGTTGAATAAGATCTATATAAATATTGAAAGATACGGTAATATGTCCGCCGCTTCTACGGCGGTGGCTCTGGTCGAAGCGGCAAAAGAAGGAAGAATGAAAAGAAGCGATATTGTAGTTCTGGATGCTTTCGGCGGAGGGTTAGTTTGGGGCGCCTGCGCGATCAAGTGGTGAGTTGATGATTGCATATCTTTTTGCCGGGCAGGGGAGCCAGTACGTAGGAATGGGTAAGGACTTGTATGAGTCTTACCCCGAGAGTAAAGCGGTCTTTGATAAGGCAAACGAAGTCCTGGGTTTAGACCTACGCAAGTTATGCTTTGAGGGCCCTAAGGAGCGGCTTAAACTTACCAATATCTCCCAGCCGGCAATATTTACGGTAACGCTAGCAGCGTTCGAGGCTTTTAAGTCAAAAAGCGATGCTCAGGCGAAATTCCTTGCCGGCTTAAGCCTGGGTGAATACAGCGCGCTTGCAGTAGCGGGTTGTTTCTCCTTTGAAGATGGATTGAGGCTGGTAAGAAAGCGTGCCGAGATCATGGATGATGCGGCGCGAAGAAAACCGGGGAAGATGGCAGCAGTGATCGATCTTGCGCCGGAGAAGGTAGGCGATATTTGCCTCCAAGCCGGCAGCGAGGTCGCAAACCTCAATGCCCCGGGCCAGGTGGTGATCTCCGGAACGGCTTTGACTGTAGATAAAGCAGCCACCTTGTGTTTGCAGGCAGGGGCAAAGAGAGTGGTCGAACTTGAAGTAAGCGGAGGATTTCATTCTTCATTGATGTTTGAGGCGTCGGAGGAATTACGTAAGGTTTTAGAGAAGACCCCGATGCAGTATGCGGCGCTGCCGGTGATCAGCAATTACACGGGCCAGGCGCAATTTAAAGTGGCGGCTATCAGAGAGAACCTCATCCGCCAGATGTATTCCCCGGTTAAGTGGGAGGCATCGATGCGCTTTATAAAGTCTCAAGGAGTGAATGAATTTATAGAGTTCGGTCCGGGAAAGGTCTTGAAGGGGCTGATGCGCCGAATTGACAAGGAAGCACGGGTGTCCAATATATCCACAAAAGAAGATCTGCTTTTACTGGGAAAGAGGGGTAAGTCATGCGCCTAAAGGACAGAGTAGCGTTGGTAACGGGCGGCGCCAGGGGTATCGGACGCACGATCGCCTTATTATTTGCCAGAGAGGGCGCTGACGTGGTTGTGGCGGATATTAACCTGGAAGAGGCCAAAAACACCGCTTCTGAAGTAGAGGGGGCCGGTAGAAAATCCCTGGCACTTGACCTGGATGTGACCAACCAGGCAAAAGTGCAGGAAGCAATAAACAAAATTCTTGACAAATTCACAAAGGTTGATATATTAGTTAACAACGCTGGCATCACCAGGGACGGTTTGCTTCTGCGTATGCAAGAGGCCGACTGGGATGCGGTGATAAATGTCAACCTCAAGGGGACATTTAACTGCATCAAGAGCGTATCCAAGGCGATGGTCAAACAGCGCAGCGGCAAGATCATTAATATCGCTTCGATCATTGGAATCATCGGAAATCCGGGGCAGGCCAATTATGCGGCATCAAAGGCGGGGATAATCGCGCTTACCAAGACTGCGGCCAAGGAATTAGCCAGTCGCAATATAATGGTTAATGCCGTAGCGCCCGGGTTCATCCAGACGGATATGACCTCAAAGCTTCCGGAGGAGTTGAAGCAGAAGATGCTGGGGGCAATTCCGCTGGCGAAGTTCGGCTCAGCTGAAGACGTAGCAAACCTTTGTTTGTTTCTGGCCTCGCAGGACTCGGATTACATCACCGGACAGACGATCGTGATCGACGGCGGAATGGTAATGGCTTAAAAAAGGAGGAAGAAGAGATGGCGGTACAAGACAAGGTAAAATCAATAATAGCGGAACAACTGGGAGTAAAGCCTGAAGAGGTGACACCTGAAGCTTCCTTCGTCGATGACCTTGGGGCGGATTCTCTGGACACGGTAGAATTAGTCATGGCCCTGGAAGAGGAGTTTGGCATTGAGATCCCCGACGAAGACGCTGAGAAGATCGCTAAAGTCGGCGATGCGGTCAAGTATATTGAAGAAAAGTCTACAAAAGCTTAAGGTTTTACCATAGATCGTTAAATCAACTTACCCCGCCTCTTTAACCGGCGGGGTAAGTTTTAAGTGAGGACATGACAAAACATAGAGTAGTGGTGACCGGTTTAGGGGTAGTAACTCCTGTGGGAAACGATACTGCTTCCTTCTGGGATGCCTTGAAAAACGGCAGAAGCGGTATCGGAGCTCTTACCAGTTTTGATGCGTCAAAGTTTACTTCGCGCATCGCCGGAGAGGTAAAGGGTTTTGATCCTGCCGCTTGCGGGATATCCCTCAAGGATGCCAGGCGCCTGGAGAAGTTTGTGCAGTATGCGATCGCCGCTTCCGGGCAGGCGATTACTGATTCCGGCCTGGATCTGGACAAGGAAGATAAGCGCAGGATCGGGGTAGTGATCGGCTCCGGTATAGGCGGCTTAAAGACCATAGAGGAGCAGACTAAGATCTATCTGGAGAAGGGACCGTCAAGACTATCGCCATTTCTTATTCCGATGCTTATCGTTAATGAGGCAGCGGGACAGGTTGCGATCAGCTTTGGATTAAAGGGGCCCAACTCCTGCGTGGCTACTGCCTGTGCTTCGGGAACGCATGCTATCGGAGACGCTTTTCGGGAGATCGAACACGGCGATGCTGAGGTAATGGTCACCGGCGGAACTGAAAGCGCTATTGTGCCTACAGGGGTAGGGGGCTTTTGTGCTTTAAAGGCGCTTTCAACAAGGAACGGCGAACCGGAAAAAGCCAGCCGTCCATTTGAAAGGGACCGTGACGGATTTGTGATCGCAGAGGGTAGCGGTATAGTTGTATTAGAAAGCCTGGAGCATGCCCGAAAAAGAAATGCTGATATCTACGCCGAGGTGTACGGCTACGGGATGTCATGTGACGCCTATCATATCACAGCACCTGATCCGGGAGGTGAAGGGGCGGCTGCGGCGATGAGAGCAGCGATGAAGAACGCCGGACTTAATCCAGAGGATGTGACCTATATAAACGCACACGGCACCTCCACAAAGTTAAATGATAAGACCGAAACCTTGGCGATCAAGAAGGCCTTAGGCGAGCAGGCAAAGAAAGTGATGGTCAGCTCCACCAAATCGATGACCGGCCACCTCCTGGGTGCAGCCGGCGGTATTGAGTTCGTAGCATGTTGCCTGACTATAAAAGACAGTATTGTCCCGCCAACTACAAACTATGAGAATCCGGATCCGGAATGCGACCTTGATTACGTGCCCAATACCTCCCGCAAGGCAGATATAAAATCATGTCTCTCTAATTCCCTAGGATTTGGCGGGCATAACGCCACTCTCGCCGTCAAGAAGTTTTCCCGCTAAGCGAATTAATCCTCGTGCGGGATCCCGCCCCCGATAATTAAAGAAGGCTGTGGCGGGAAAATGAAATCAGATTTTGGATAATATGGGTTATACAATCGCAGAAAAGATATTACTGGCGCACATAGATAAAAATCGAATAAAGGCAGGGGAATTTATCGAAGCCCGGATCGACCTCTGCCTGGGCAATGATATAACCGCACCTCTTGCTATAAGCGAGTTTAAGAAGGCGGGTTTCCGGAAGGTGTTTGACCGCTGTCGGATCGCATTGGTCCCTGACCACTTTGCTCCGGCAAAAGATTTAAGGAGTGCAAACCAGTGTAAGGTGTTAGCGGATTTCGCAAAAGAGCAGAGGATAAAGAATTATTTCGAAATAGGGTGCATGGGGATCGAGCACGTCCTGCTTCCTGAGAAAGGACTGGTATTGCCCGGAGACCTGGTGATCGGGGCTGATTCTCATACTTGTACTTACGGGGCACTGGGATGTTATTCAACGGGCGTGGGTTCGACTGATTTAGGCCGCGCCTTTATAGATGGGAAGTGCTGGCTAAAGGTTCCGGAGTCGGTGAAGTTTATCTATAAAGGAAAATTAAAAAGATGGGTCGGCGGCAAGGACCTGATACTTTATACTATCGGCAAGATCGGGGTAGACGGCGCCTTATACAAGGCGATGGAGTTTTCTGGCCCTGTGATCAGGCGCTTGAGTATGGATGACAGGTTTGCGATGAGTAATATGGCTATAGAGGCAGGTGCGCGAACCGGTTTGATTGAGCCGGACGCAACCACTAAAAGGTATGTTGCCCGGTTTAAGCGCATCCCTAAATTTTACAAGTCAGATAAGGGTGCGCGCTACTCTAAAGTCTATGAATGGGATGTATCGAAGCTCGAACCGCAGGTAGCTTGTCCGCATCTGCCGAGTAATGTTAAATCAGCAAGTTCGCTGAGCAAAGTCAAGGTTGATCAGGTGGTGATCGGCTCCTGTACTAATGGGAGAATATCCGACCTGAGGATAGCGGCAAAGATCCTTAAAGGCAAGAAGGTCAAGTCAGGAGTGAAACTGATCGTGATCCCGGCGACTCAAAAGATCTACCTTGAGGCAGTTAAAGAAGGGCTTGCCGAGATATTTGTAAAGGCAGGAGGGATCTTCCAGACCCCGACTTGCGGCCCTTGCTTAGGCGGACACTCCGGGATCTTGACAGACGGAGAGGTTGCGATTGCGACTACTAATAGGAATTTTGTCGGCAGGATGGGGAGTCCGAAGTCCTTTGTGTATCTGTCGAATCCGGCAGTAGCGGCGGCATCGGCAGTGACCGGGAAGATTACTCACCCCGGTTCCATATAGAACGTTTGAGATTTGCGGGTCCTGCCTCGGACTGCTTTCTCGCTGCAGCACGCAGCTCGAAAGTCAGTCCGAGTCACCCGCAAATATAAAAACTATGCATATAAAAGGTAGAGTCCACAAATTAGGTAATGATGTTAATACTGACGATATTATATCGGCGAAGTACCTGGTGTCTGCCGATGCAAAGGAGTTGGGGAAGCACTGTTTAGAGAGTATTAAACCGGATTTCGTTAAAAAGGTGAAGGCTGGGGATATAATCGTGGCTGGGAAGAACTTTGGCTGCGGCTCCTCCAGGGAGCATGCGCCCCTGGCGATCAAGGGGTGCGGGATCAAGGCAGTAATAGCCAAGAGTTTTGCTGCGATATTCTTTAGAAATTCTATCAATATCGGGTTACCCTTCCTGCAGTTAAAGGAAGCGGATAAAATAAAAGAGGGTGATACCCTTGAAATCGACCTCTCAGGTGGTATAATTAACAACCTGACGCAGAAACGCAGGTATAAGACCCAGGCCTTCCCCGAGTTTTTGCAGCAGATCGTAAAAAAGGGAGGGCTGATGACCTATATGAAAGGAAGAAGATGTACAAGATAGCGGTAATTCCAGGCGACGGGACCGGCCCGGAGGTAGTAAGGGAGGGGCTGAAGGTCTTAGAGGCCGCAGGTAAAAAGTTTAAATTTCAATACCAGACTAAAGTTTTTGACTTCGGGGGCGAGCGCTATTTAAAGACCGGTAAGACCCTGGAGGATAAGGATATCGAGGAGCTCAAAGGATATTCTGCGATCTATCTGGGTGCGATCGGCCACCCCGATGTCAAGCCCGGGATCCTTGAGACGGGTATCCTCTTAAAGATCCGGTTCTCGCTTGATCAGTATATAAATCTCCGTCCGGTGCGGCTTTATGACGAAAGGTTCTGTCCGATAAGGGATAAGGGGCCGAAGGATGTAGATTTTGTGGTGGTGCGTGAAAACTCCGAGGGGCTTTATAAGGGGATGGGTGAGTTTCTCAAAAAGGGCACTAAGGAAGAGGTGGCAACGCAAATTTCCTACAATACGCGTAAAGGCGTCGAGCGCTGTATCCGCTATGCCTTTGAATACACCCGAAAGCGCAACAGGAGAAAACAGTTGACCCTTTGCGGAAAGACCAATGTCTTGACCTACGCCTGGGACCTTTGGGATAGGACATTTAACGAGGTGGCAAAAGAGTACCCGGACGTAAAGACGGATTATACGCATGTCGATGCGACTACGATGTGGTTTGTCAAGAACCCGGAGTGGTTTGATGTGATCGTTACTGATAATATGTTCGGTGATATCATCACTGATCTGGGCGCGATGGTCCAGGGGGGGATGGGGATCGCCGCAGGCGGTAACATCAATCCGGAAGGGGTCTCGATGTTTGAGCCGATCGGCGGGAGCGCCCCGAAATATACGGGTAAGAATGTGATCAATCCTCTTGCAGCTATCTGTGCGCTTTCGATGATGCTGGATGTTTTAGGGGAGGAAAGAGCAGCCAAGGCAATCGAGGATTCAGTGATCAAGGTGGTAAGAAAGAAGTTGAAGGCTCTCGGCGCCGGTAAAATGGGGCATAGCACCTCGGAGGTCGGAGACTTAGTAGTTTCTTCTCTTTAGCGGTTTAACGGGTATACTAAAAT
Organism: Candidatus Omnitrophota bacterium; assembly: GCA_042577285.1. GTDB lineage: Bacteria > Omnitrophota > Gorgyraeia > Gygaellales > Profunditerraquicolaceae > JBHPDM01. The sequence goes on along the minus strand of JBHPDM010000037.1, from coordinate 2,934 downwards.
GAAGAAATATAATGTAGCAGTAGTTGGTGTGGGGGCGGTAGGGATAGAGATGCTGCGTTGCCTAAAGCAGCGCAAATTCCCGGTGGGAGAGCTGCGCGTCTTTGCCCGCTCATCAAGAGAGATAGAAGTCGACGGAGATAAATATTCCGTCAAGGAGATCTCACACGAAGGTTTTGAGGGCGTGGATATCGCCTTATTCGCCGGGACTGAAGGAGAGAAGGGCGCGGCAGTAACTTTCGCTCCGGAAGCTATAAAGCGAGGCGCAGTAGTGATCGATAACGGAGCAGATTTCCGCATGGATCCTAATGTTCCTTTAGTCGTTCCGGAGGTAAATCCGGATGATATCAAGAAGCACAAAGGGCTGATCGCTAATCCAAATTGCTCTACTATTCAGATGGTGGTGGCGCTGGCGCCTATATATAAGGCTGCCGGTATCGAGAGGATTGTTGTTTGCAGTTACCAGGCAGTCTCCGGGGCAGGGCGGGGAGGAGTAACCCAGCTTGAAAATGAAATAAGCGGAGAAATGCCTACCCTGGAAAGAGCGTTTGCTTATAGGATATCTAAGAATGTCATCCCGCATATCGGCGGTTTTGGGGAAGCAGATTATACTTCCGAGGAATGGAAGATGGTGCGAGAGACTCATAAGATCCTAAATGATGATAGGATTAAGATCTCTGCTACTTGCGTACGCGTGCCGGTAAGAACCGGCCACAGTGAAGCGGTTTACTTAGAGACCAAGAAGCCAATCGAAGCGGACCGGGTAAGGGAGATTTTGAGAAAAAGTGCGGGTATCAAGGTGATTGATTCACCTAAAGATAAAGAATACCCCTTACCGATTGACTCTGAGGGTAAGGATGAGGTTTTTGTCGGCCGTATCCGCAAAGATCCCTTTGTGAAATGCGGGCTCTGGCTGTGGGTAGTTTCGGATAACCTGCGCAAAGGTGCTGCTTTAAACGCGGTGCAAATAGCCGAATGCGTAATATCAGGTTAAGCATCGAGTACTGCGGTACTAATTACGCAGGATGGCAGACTCAAAAGCGTAGCCCGCGAAATACGTCCCGTCACAAGAAGACAATCCAGGCGACAATTGAGAAAGCGATCTATATGGTCTTCAGGGAGAGGGTCGCTTTAACCGGTTCCGGCCGGACCGATGCCGGTGTACATGCTTTTTCTCAGAGCGCGAATTTCAAGACCAAAAGCAGGTTACCGCTTAAAAAACTGCAGAGGGCTTTAAACGGGGTCCTGCCGCAAGATATCAGGATTACAAAGGCCCAAGAGGCAGGGGCTGCTTTTCACAGCCGCTTTTGCGCTAAGTCAAAGGTCTACCGTTATGTAATCCTTAATCGAAGGTATCATTCACCTTTTTTGCGCAGGAGGGCCTGTTTTTGCTCTTACCCCTTGGATCTGCGGCTGATGCGTAAGGAGGCAGCCGCGCTTAAAGGCAAACATGATTTTAGGTCATTTTGCGCCAGCGGCAGCAGCTCTAAGGATACAAGGCGCAACCTAAAGCAGATAAGTATCAGGAAGATGGGCTTGGGCCTGTCCGCAACCCCTGTAATCGCAATAGATATAGAGGCGGACGGCTTCCTCTACAAGATGGTGAGGAACATTGTTGGTACGCTTATTGAGATCGGCAGGGGGAAGTTGCCTGCGGGGAGCTTAGGCAGGATCCTGAAGGCAAAACAGAGGTGCCTAGCCGGCGAGACCGCTGCGGCCTGCGGGTTGTACTTGCTCAAAGTCAAATATTAACTAGGTAGCGGGCTTTGTCTTGGCTATTTTCTCGCGGGGACGTTTGTTTTGCCCCTGCGAGGCAAAACTGCACTCGCCTGCGGTGCCTCGCTCTCACCGACACATATTAGCGGGTGAACCATGCCCGCTCGGCATCCTCGGACGCCCCGCTCAAAAACAGCCAAGCCGCCCGCTACCTGTAACACAAGACCCAGAAACTATTTGACTTCAAGGCAAATTATGTTATACTTTACATTCTATGATTAGGACATATACAGCGAAGGAAAAAGACATAAAGAGGAAGTGGCACCTGGTGGATGCCGAGGGGAAGATCCTTGGCAGGCTTGCGGTACAGGTTGCGGTAATCTTAAGAGGCAAGGATAAGCCGATCTTTACCCCGCATGTGGACACTGGTGACGGGGTGATCGTGATCAATGCGGCGAAGATCCGGGTAACCGGCAGGAAGCTCCAGCAGAAGGTTTACCGCCGTTATTCCGGTTATCCGGGAGGCTTGAAAGAGGTAACTTTGGAGACAATGCTAAAGAATCGGCCTACCACGGTGATCAGATTAGCGGTACAGCGCATGTTGCCTAAGGGAAAGCTGGGCAGCAGGATAATCAAGAAATTACGGATTTACGCTGATGATAAGCACCCGCATCAAGCGCAGAAGCCAAGCCCGGGCAAGGAATAAAACAAGATGACCGAAGATAAAATGATAAAGACGATCGGCAGAAGAAAAGAAGCAGTGGCCAGGGTGTGGCTAACGCCAGGCAATGGCACGATTACGATCAATGGCAGGCCGTGCGAGAAGTATTTTCCGCGGGAAACCGATATCATTAATATAAAGCAACCATTCAAGATCACAGAGCAGATAGATAAATACGATGTTACAGCTAATCTTCGCGGAGGAGGGCCTACAGGACAGGCGGGTGCCCTGCGTCTTGGTATCTGCCGCGCGCTTGTGAGAGCCGATGCGGCCCTTAAAGAAGTATTGCGTAAAAACGGATTGCTCACCCGCGACCCGCGGATGAAGGAGCGCAAGAAGTTTGGCCGCAAAGGTGCGCGCAGGCGCTTCCAGTGGACTAAGAGATAGGAGGTCATTGAAATAACTTCAAACATAAAGAATTTTTGATCCCGCTCTTCCGACTGGAGGGGCGGGATTTTTTATTGGAAACTCCGTCGGGCACCCGACGAGAAAAAGACTTG
>JBHPDM010000036.1:0-11134 GCA_042577285.1 Candidatus Omnitrophota bacterium | reverse complement strand
ATGACCCAACCCTCCAGTTGCGCCAGTGACGATGACAATCCTATCGCGGCTTTTCGACCACTACCTTTCCTTGCTTCCTATTCTGCGAGTAAGGCTGCTTTATCGGCTTTCACCGATTCCTTACGCGCCGAACTTTATAATCACAAAATTGATATAATCAATGTTTATTTAGGAAAGGTCGATACCAGTTTTTCAAGGCAACCTGAGATAGTCGGAGGCGGGAAGAATAAAGATATCTCTGGTCCGGGGATGAGCCCCGAGAAAGCGGCTCTTCTGGCAAACTGAAGGCACAACTGATAATCTCTTCCTGCGCCAGGCGCAAAAGAAATATTCATACCCATTTAGAGGGCCGAATTCTATATTTACTGAATCCCCTATTTAACGGTATTTTTGAAAGATTATTGTATCGTACCAAGGTCAAGCAGGTTAGTGATTAGTAGGGATTTTATTCAGGGTATTTCTACTAAAGAATTGTTTCATCTATAGACTGATAGAAGGTTTAGGGATCTAAGGGCAAAATTGACTAAAGGTGTTGGTCAAAGAAGATGTTCTTTTTAGCAAACGTTTAGCTAAATTAGGCAGGATCGTGGTTCTCGCGGATAAAATAGAAATCTTATGGCGGAACTAATCAGAATGGATCCGGTTAATTTAAGCGAGCAGAAAAAGATCAGGCAGGTAGCAAGGTTGCTAAAAGGCGCAAAAAATATTTTATTTATTACCGGCGCGGGGATCTCTGCCGATTCGGGGCTTCCTACATATAGGGGTATCGGGGGACTTTATAACCAGAAGACCACTGAAGACGGGATCCCGATCGAGATGGCCTTGGCCGGGGAAATGCTCAGCAAGAGGCCGGAGGTTACATGGAAGTATCTGGCGCAGATAGAAGAGAATTGCCGAAAAGCTAAATTCAACCGTGCGCACGAGATCATCTCCGAGATGGAGAAGGTCTTTGAGCGCGTCTGGGTGCTTACACAGAATATCGATGGTTTTCACCGCCAGGCAGGCTCCAAAAATGTGATCGAGATACACGGAGATTTTCATAAATTGGCCTGCACACATTGCGGATGGCGCAGCCGGGTGGACGATTACAGTTCTTTAGAAATACCGCCGCGCTGCCCCGATTGCAAAAAGATCATCAGGCCCCAGGTGGTTTTCTTTGGCGAGCAGTTACCCACAGAAGAATTACAAGTTTTATCGGATCAATTATCCCAAGGCTTTGATATCTATTTTTCCGTAGGCACCACCAGCGTCTTTCCTTATATACAGCATCCGATATTAGATGCCAGGTATTCAGGAGGGTTCTCAGTCGAGATCAATCCCAGCGAGACTCAAGTTTCGCATCTAGTAGATCTTAAATTGTCAATGGGGGCAGCAGAAGCTCTGGATGTGCTCTGGAAGGAATACCTTAAAGACAAAAGCGGTAATAAATAGTATAATCAGGGTAATTTTACGGATTGAGACAGCAGCAAAAGGAGAAGCGCGATGCAGATGGCGATCGGTCTAAGTTTTCCGGGTACATTGAAGGATGAGTCGGTAATCTGTTATCTTTGCAAGAATTTTAATCTTGAAGTAGTGATCATCGAGGCGTCATTTTCCATGTCCGATGGCTGGGCAATCTTGAAGCTGCTCGGGGAAGAGCAAGAGTCTAAGCGCGCATTGGATTATCTGGTAAGCAGGGGGATAAAGATCCAGGAGATAAAAAAAGAGGATAAGTAGGAGGTAAGGATGTTCCGAGAAAAGATCAAGGTTCTAGATTGCACGGTAAGAGACGGCGGGCTGATAAATAATCATGATTTTGACCAACGTTTTGTGCGCGAGGTTTACAAGGCGCTATCGGCAGCCGGAGTCGACTATATGGAGTTCGGTTATAAGAATTCAAAGAATTTATTTTCAACAAAAGAGTACGGGGCCTGGAAGTTCTGCGATGATGAGGTGATCAAGAAGGTAACTGACGGAATCGAGTCGAATACTAAGATCTCGGTGATGGTCGATGTGGGAAGGGTGGATATTGAGGATGTCAAGCCTTGTTCTGATAGCCCGGTAGATATGATCCGGGTGGCTACTTATGTCAAGGATATCGATAAGGCGATAAACCTGGTCAATCACTTTGCCGAGAAGGGGTATGAGACAACGGTCAATATAATGGCGATCACCAAGGCGCTGGATAACGAACTTAACGAGGCGTTGCATCAACTAGATGAGGAGTGCGCGGCCAAGGTGATCTATGTGGTAGATAGTTACGGGGCCCTGTATCAGGAGACTACAGAGTTTCTGATAAAGAAGGCAAAGAGTATACTTAAGACCAAGGAAGTAGGGATGCACGGGCACAATAATCAGCAGCTCGCCTTCAGTAACACGATCGAGGCGATCATCCATGACGCCAACTATGTCGACGGGACGATCTATGGCCTGGGAAGGGCTGCGGGGAACTGTCCGCTGGAGCTCTTGATCGGATTCCTGAAGAATCCGAAATTCGATATCCGGCCGATCCTAGAAGTGATCTCAAAAGAGTTCATACCTTTGCGCCAGAAGATCGAGTGGGGCTATATCATTCCTTATGCGATAACCGGTATCCTCAATGAACACCCCAGGGCAGCGATGGCGCTGCGCAAGACCGCTAAAAAAGAGAATTACAAAGAGTTTTATGATGGCTTGATCGCGGTGGATGAGGATTAACGGCAGGATAAGAGTTTATTTGAAAAACTTGCCTTAAATGATTATAATAGATACCAAAAGGAGGGAAGGATGAAGAAGTGGATAGTTGTATTTTTGTGTTTTGTTTTAGTGCTGTCATTGGGAACATTTGTCTTTGCTCAACCCGAGGATGATGAGGATGAAGAGCCTATGCAGGCTAAGCCGAATCCGATGGAGCAGGTAAGGCAGGGTTCAACAGCTCAAGGTGAGGTCTCCTGGGATCCTACTGACGGGCCGATGGGGCCTGCCGGAGGCGATCCTTATGGTGGCGAGACTATGCCGATAGATCCTTACGGTGATCAGAGCATGCCGGTAGACCCCCTGGATAGCGAGAATATGCCGGTTGATCCATTGGAAGATGACGGTGAGCACGGTGATGCAGGGGTAGCGATGCCGCCTGATCCGCTGGATCATTCTTTTTTAAGGGAAGACTTCGGTATTGAACGATCCGACTTTGAATTAGACCGGGCCGGGATGGCGGATCGGGCCTCAGGCGACCGCTTGAAGGGTTCCAGGCCATAAAGGGAGGGAGGAGTCATGGTAAGGAGGGCAGGTATATTTGTTCTTTCACTTTTTTTGCTAGTCAATCTGACAGGCTGTTTTGCTTTATTTGCCGGAGCAGCAGGGGGTACGGGAACTGCGATCTGGCTTGGCGGGAAGATGAGCCAGGAGGTCAATGCGACCTTTGAGAAGAGCCTGAGAGCCGCGAGGTCAGGCTTAAAGTCACTCGGGCTTATCGTGAGTAAAGAAACGGTCAAATATGATGTTGCGCAGCTGATCAGCAAGCACCGTGACGGCAGGAAGATCTGGATTGATGTGCACCGCATTACGCAACAGGCTTCAAAGATCGAGGTGCGGGTCGGTATGAAGAATGATGAAGCGGCAACCCGGAGAGTTTTGGACAGGATATTACGCTATCTCTAAAAAGGAGGCGCTATGCTTAAATTGATCAATGCTCTTCCCGTCAAGGAGCGCGTAGCTTTGATTTTGTCGGTTGTGGTTTTTGTTTCTTTCTTCCTGCCCTGGGTGCAGGTGGAATCGCAGGCAGTAGGGGCGGTAGCCAAGGCGATCACAGGTAAAAAACAGGCATCGATCGCGGGGATAAGCGGGTTTCAGGTCCCGGTCTTAGCTAACGGACCTGAGTCGCGCCTGATGATCAGCATAATCAAGATCTTTAATCCAGGGATAACGGATGCTGATAAAAAGAGTTTTTTGATCTGGGTGGTCCCGCTTCTGGCGGCAGTAATGTTTTTGCTCTTTCTCAAATTCGGGCACAATAAGTGGGTGAATCTGGGGATCGGGATCGTGGGGTGTGCGATATTCCTTATCGCTACATTCAAGATCATGACCACGGACTTGGACAAACTGGTTTTAAATGTGAGGATCGGTATCGGACTCTGGCTTGTCTTTTTCGGTTATCTGGGGATGGGGCTATTAGGTGTTTTAGATTTCGTAAAACCACTTCTCGGCAAGAAAAAATAGAGAGCGCGATGAGCAAAATATCTAAACTGGTAGATTTTATAAAAAGGGATATCTGGAGGATCCATTCGCGTAAGCTTCCGCGAAAACAATCTTTTCTGATCACGCAGCTAAGAGTTGTGCTTTTATCCCTGCGCGGATTTGCCGAGGATAAATGTTCGCTGAGGGCTTCAGCCTTGACTTTCTATTCTCTGCTTTCTATCGTGCCGGTCCTGGCGATGGCCTTCGGGGTAGCAAAGGGCTTCGGTTTTGAAAAGATGCTGGAAAATCAGCTGATCGATAAGATGCCGGGACAGCAGGAGGTCCTGGCGCAGATAATTACCTTTGCCAACGCCCTGCTTGATAATACTCGGGGCGGATTAGTCGCCGGCATAGGCGTGGCGCTGTTGTTTTGGACGGTGATCAAGGTGTTGACTAATATCGAGCGTTCCTTTAACGATATCTGGGGGATAAAGAAGGTCAGAAGCCTGGGGCGCAGATTCAGTGATTACCTTTCGATTATGCTGATCTGTCCGATCCTCTTGATAGTTTCCAGCGGGGTTACGGTCTTTGTGACTTCCCAGGCGAGGATGATCACCGAAAGGATCGCTTTTCTGGGGCCGGTAGGTTCCTTGATATCTTTTGTGCTGGATCTTTTGCCATACTGTGTGATATGGGTGGTTTTTAGTTTTATCTATATCTTTATGCCTAACACTAAGGTCAATTTTAAAGCCGGACTGGTCGCAGGGGTAGTAGCCGGGACGATCTATCAGGTCGTGCAATGGGCCTACATCGCCTTTCAGGTTGGCGTGGCCAAATATAACGCTATCTACGGGAGCTTTGCCGCGCTGCCTTTATTTTTGTTATGGCTGCAGTTGAGTTGGCTGATCGTCCTTTTCGGGGCAGAAGTTTCCTTCGCGCACCAGAACGTGGATACCTATGAGTTTGAGCCCGATTGCCTATTGGTGAGCAGTTCCTTTAAAAAAATATTAAGTTTAAATATCGTTCATCTACTGGCCAAGAAGTTTTCCCGGGGTGAGAAGCAACTGTCGGATAACGAGATCGCGCATACGCTGGAGATACCGATCCGGTTAGTCCGTCAATTGATCTTTGAATTGACTGAAGGCGGTATTATCTCGGCAGTTAAGGATAACAGCGGCAGGGGGACCTTATTTCAACCGGCCAGGGATATCAATACGTTGACGATCAAATATGTACTTGATTGCCTCGATAACCGGGGCAGCGACAGTATACCGGTGGCGCACAGTAAAGAGCTTTCCGATATCTCAGATTCCCTTAAGGCATTTAGTGAGCAATTAGAAAAATCACCGGCGAACCGTCTTTTGAAGGATATTTAATGGAGGTTATACGTAACAGGCGAACGATAAGGGAATACAAACCGGATCCTCCTAAAGACACTGAGATCAAGAAGGTGCTTGAAGCGGCAAGGTGGGCGCCTTCCGGATTAAATAACCAGCCCTGGCGTTTTCTGGTAACTAAAGATAAAGTAAAGGATGGCCTGGCGGAGTTTACCAGGTACGGCGAGATCGTCAAGGATGCGCCGGTTGCCATAGCGGTCTTTATGGATAACGGTGATTCCTACAACCGGGATAAGGATCTGCAGGCTATCGGAGCCTCTATACAGAATATGTGTTTGGAGGCTCATTCTTTAGGCCTGGGAACGTGCTGGCTGGGGGAGATCCTGAATAAAAAGGAAGAGGTGCGCAGGTATCTTAAGGCCGGTGCGGATCTGGAGCTTATGGCGGTAGTGACGCTTGGGTTACCCGATGAGGATGTTACCGAGAGCAGCAGGAAGCCGTTGAAGAGTTTAGTGCTTTAGGTAAGTACTTCTCCGATTGGCATGAGAAAAGTTCTTAGGTTTATTGGGAGTGAGGAGGGGGATGGATAATCTTTTTTTGAGCCCGGTTGAGATATCAAAGACGCTGGGGAATATCGGGAAGAAGAAGGCGACGGCTACAACTTTTGAGCTCTTGATCTTCGGGGTCCTGGCCGGGATCTACATCGCCTTTGGCGCGAACGTAGCGACTGCAGTCTTAAGCGGAGGCACGCTTGACGCGGGCTTTGCAAGGTTTCTTGCCGGAAGCGTCTTCAGCGTCGGGATGATGCTGGTATTGATCCCGGGTTCAGAGCTCTTTACCGGGAATATCCTGATGACTATAGGTTTTATTTACCGTAAATATCCCTTCGCCAAGGTGATGCGCAACTGGTTGATGGTCTATTTCGGGAATCTATTGGGCGCAATGTTGATCGCGTGGCTCGTGTTTAATTCAGGGCTGCTGGGTAATGCCGCAGCGCTAAGTCCGATCGGGGAAGTTGCCGCACGGATAGCCGATGCAAAGATGAGCCTGACATTTACTGAGGCACTGACCCGCGGGATACTCTGTAATATGCTGGTGTGTTTGGCGGTGATCATGTGTATCGCCGCCAGGACCGTAACGGGAAAGATCTTCGGGATATATTTCCCGATCATGGCTTTTGTCGCTGCGGGTTTTGAGCATTCGGTTGCGAATATGTATTTTCTTCCCGTAGGGCTCTTGGCTAAGGGGGAACTTGCGGCGAGATTTACGGTGATATTCCGCAATCTGATACCGGTGACGATAGGCAATATCATCGGGGGGCTTTTGGTGGTATTGCTTCATCCCAAGGTAGAGGAGAAGATAGCAAGTATCCTCTTTGGCCGAAGAAGAAAACCGCGAGGAGATCATGAAAAATAAAATCGTCAAAGTTCTATGCGCAGGCGTTATTTTTGTTTTACTTACGGCCTCAGCCGTCTTTGCGTCTGATTTTTCAGCGGAGATGGTGAATCAGACTAAAGGTGGGGTATTCAGGGGGAAGATCTATGTGACATTCGATAAGGTAAGGATGGATACTCCGCAGGCGATCACGATCACCCGGATGGATAAAAAAGTAGTCTGGATTTTGATGCCTGAAACAAATACATATTTAGAACAGGCATTTGATCCTTCCAGTATCGCCGCTACTTCGGCGGATGTCCCCGGAGAGTTCGAGCGCGAACTCTTGGGCAAGGAGATGGTCGGCGGCAGGATGACTGAGAAGTACCGCATTGTCTATAAACAGGATGGAAGAAGCTATACCATGTTTCACTGGATCGACCCCTCGATCAATATGCCGGTTAAGGCAGCGGCTGGGGATGGCTCCTGGACGATGGAGTATAAGAATATCAATATCGGAGGCCAGCCTGATTCTCTGTTTGAACTTCCGGCAGGCTATCAGAAGATGAGTTTTGAGATGCCGGATATGGGTAACCTGTTAAAGAGGCGCTGATGATAGTGGCCAGGAGAGGAAAAGAATAAATGTTGGTGTTGATATTATTGATCTTCGGCGTCTTGATCGCTTCAGGGTTTTGCTCGATGACGGAGGCAGCGATCCTGAGCCTGCCGCTAATAAAAGCGAGGATGCTGCACGAGAATAAACACCGCGGTTCGCTTGACCTGCTTTTGATCAAGGAGAACGTGCATTCGGCGGTGGCTACGATCGTGATCCTCAATAATGGCGTAAACATCATCGGCTCGATATTCGTCGGGCAGATGGTGACGCGGATGTTCGGGGGGCAGTGGCTGGGGATGGCCTCTGCCGTATTTACCTTTTTTATCATTACGATCTCTGAGGTGATCCCTAAGACGATCGGCGAGCAATACAAGGTGCCGATATCTCTGAAGAGCGCTAAGACACTGCGGATCCTGATCCTGATATTTAAACCGGTAGTGGCGGTGGTAGCGTTCTTTACCAACCGTTTTAGGAAATCCTCACAGCTGCCCAAGGTCACCGAGGAAGAGATAAAGACGATGCTTAAGATCGGCACCAAGGACGGGACGGTGGAGGTCGATGAAGAGGTGATGTGCAACCGTATCTTTAAGTTGAATGATTTTAAGGCACATCAGATGATGAAGGGGATCGAGAAGGTCTATGCGCTTCCTGCCAATCAGACTCTGCTTGAGGCAAAGCAGGCGATCTGCGATTCACCATACAGCAGGATCGTGATTTTTGATCAGGATATATCGCACATAGTGGGGGTTTGTCAGCAGAGGAAGCTCTTAAAGGAGCTCTCGCTGGATGATTACACCGGCACCCTAAAGGATTTTATGGCGCGCCCGATCTTTGTAGACGAGAATGAAAGAGCTGACCGCCTGCTTGAAAAATTCCAGGCCTACCATCAGCACCTTTTTATCGTCAAAGACGCCAAGGGTAGAAATACGGGGATCATTGCCATGGAGGATGTGCTGGAGGAGCTCTTCGGTGAGATCTACGACGAGAGGGAAGCAAAGAAGCAGGAGAGTAAGTGAACAGGTGCAAGCCGGCTATACTAATATCGATCTGTATCTTTGCCGGCGGGTGCACCTCTATTCCCAGGGTAGAGAGTAGAAAGTCGATAGCGGCATTCATCACGATCGAGCGGGAGCTTAAGCGGAGCTTCGGCAAGGATAAGGCGCTCTTTTATAAAGATTTCCGCGGGAATGATGTGTTAGTCGAGGATGTCGATGAGCTTAAAGAGAAGATAGAGGCGTATATCTTAAATTGTGCCGGCATAACCGAGATAAGAGCCAAGAACCTGCGCGACTTAATAATAAAGACGGGAGCTACTGAAGGCGATGTCAGGGCATTATTGGGCAAGCCGGATAAGATCTCTAAGGGAAAAGAAGGATCAAAGGTCTGGACTTACAGGCAGAGCAAGGCGACGCCATTCATGGTAGTATTTCTTCCGCTCTGGCCGGTGCACTCTGCTTACCGGCTGCATTTGTGTGATCAGGTAGTGCAGAAGATCGAGGCCTTTGGCCTGGAGCAGACCTTTGAGGCATCAGGGGTAGGCCTTATGATAGAGGAAGAGAAGGAGAGCGCGGAATAGTGATCATGACCAGAAAGAAAAATCTGTTTCTGACCCTTGGCATTGCGTTGATCCTGTTTTCTTTATTGCTGGTAAGCGGTAACTCGGTCAAGAGCAGGAGCCAGGCGGATTTCCGGATCTTAGCAGGGATGGTTGCTGATTTTCTACCTGTCGGGGAAGAGATAACTTACGACATAAAATTAGGGAAGTTAAGATTAGGCAGAGCCGTATTTCGTCATACTGCCGGTATTGAAGTAGATGGCAGGCGACTATATGTGATGACTCTTAAGACCCGCGTGGGGCGCTTTAGTGATACCGAGACGATCTACAGCGACCCGCAGACGCTGCTTCCGGTAAAGATCACCCGCGACATCCTTAATTGGTTAAGGAGAGAGAAGATCACTGAAGAGTATGATCAGGAAAATTTTTCGGTGACGATCACCAAAGAGGTGGGCGGGAGAACAAAAGAGACGGTGATCAGGAAAGATGCTGTGATCCAGAACGCGATCCTCCTGCCGCACTATCTGCGCAGGATGCAGGAGCTTAAGCCCGGATACAACTTTATCGTGAACCTGCCCACCCGGACTTTACGGATCATGTTTTCTTCGATCGACAGGATCAATGTCCCTGCCGGTGAATTTGAGACATTTCACTTTGAGAGTTCACCCCGGCAGATCGAGATCTGGATCAGCGCAGATCAGCGCAGGATCCCGGTAAAGATGCTGGGGTTGGGAGCCTTTAAGTACGCAATGGTACTTAAAGGATATAAGCTTGAATAATAAAGGGGGGGCTAGATGCAGATCAGAAGATTGCAGGCCGCAGTTATCCTGGGGCTATTTTTTCTGGGCGGCTGCGCAACTTTCGGGGCAAGTAAAGATGATTCAGTGATCGATAGCCACATGCTTGACCTTGATAGAGACGGAGTCAATGAGTGTATCGAGGTCTGGGATGAATCCGGCGAAGGCAAAGAAACCCTGATCGTGGTCCGGCAGAGGAGGAGCAAGAAGGTATCGGACTTTACGGTTGCGGGAAGATTCACGGGAATAGAGTTTTTTGACCTGGACTGGGATGGGCGTAAGCAAATAGCCGTCTATTATAAAGACGAAAAGAAAAATGAGAACCTGGTGATCTACGAATACAAGAATTCGAGGTTTTCCAAGATATTTTACGGCCAGAGTACCTGCCGGATAGAGGCGGATTTTAGTGCGATGATCGCCAGGGTGAAGATCGCCAGGCCCGCCAGGGGACAGAGGGACTGCTTCCCCTTAAGCCGCAATGAGTGGGAAACTTGGGTCTGGACCGGCGAGGAATTTGTCAGGGAAAGGTAAGCCTTGAAGAGGGTGTTTGTGAGTTTTGCCGCAGAGGACAGGGAGAGAGTAAAGCGGCTCTTACCGCAACTTTGCAGCAAAGATTATGATCTGGATCTTTATGAGGGCTCACCGGCCGAAGACGGCGGCGAAATATCAGATGACTCCAGGAGGACGCTCGGCGAAAAAATAGTAGAGAGTTGTATCACTCTCTGCCTGATCACGGAGAAGTCTCACGCGAGCGCCCTGGTCAACTCGGCGTTGAATAAGAGCCGCAATAAAGGAAGCCGGATCATCGCAATGGCTCTTAAGGGTGTCAAGTGGGCAACGCTGCCTGATGTGATTAAAGAAGAGAACCTTACCTTTTATCCATGGGACCCGAAAAAATTCAGGAGGCTGATTGACCAAGAATGAAAAATAAGAAGTTATTCATAATTACGGCGGTAATCGTAACAGCGGGAGTATTGACCTATCTGTTAATATTTATTATTCCTTTTTCGGAGGGCCCGATTCCTAAAAAAGAAGCAGCCCCTAAGGGACTAGCAAGCTTTGTCTTTAATAGTAAAGCTGCTTTAAAGTGTTGGGAGGAGAAGATATTCAAGGGGAGGGTCATTTACTCAATAAAGGCCGAAGGTCCGGGCGGGTATCTCAATGCCTTAAGTAAGAGTGCAGCCTCGGCGATCATGTACTGGATGAAGTTTATGCCGGCTGAGAAGCCGATGGTAAGATGGAAGTGGAAGGTAACTCAGTTTCCGCAGGCCAGGCTGGGAGCCAAGGGTGACGGCAGCTGGGTAGAGGCGGATGATTATGC
>JBHPDM010000035.1:0-11499 GCA_042577285.1 Candidatus Omnitrophota bacterium | reverse complement strand
GCGTAGATTTCGCAAGAAATCTACGCAGCGTATAGCTGACGGTGTTATTTACCACGGCTTATGAGCCGGGAAGTTCGGACCGATCTCCTTACTTACTTTATCTTCCCTATCAGATTCGCCATCTCGATCGCATTGCGCGCTGCATCTCTTCCCTTATTGCCATCCTTCGTCCCTGCGCGCTCGACTGCCTGCTCGATCGTATCAGCGGTGATCACTCCGAAGATCGTCGGTATCCCTGTATCCAGTGAGACCTTGGCCACACCCTTTGCTACCTCAGATGCGATATAATCAAAATGCGGTGTGGAACCGCGGATCACTGTGCCCAGACAGATGATCGCGTCAGCTGACTTTACCTTTGCCAGTCTTTGCGCTACCAACGGGATCTCGAATGCTCCCGGCACCCAGGTCACTGTTATATCCTCTTCCTGTGCGCCGTGGCGGATCAGAGTATCCAGGCAGCCGGCAACCAGCTCCTTGGTGACAAAATCATTGAAGCGCGAGGCGATCAGGCTGAACTTTTTGCTCTTCGCGATCAAATTACCCTCTATTACCTTTGCCATAGCCCTCCTCCTTTCATATCTTTAGATCGTGTCCTAGTTTCTCCTTTTTAGCCTTAAGATACCTGTAGTTCTCAGGGGTAGGTTCTATCTCTAACGCGACCCGCTCTACTACCTTAAGGCCATACCCCTGAAGCCCTACGATCTTGCGCGGATTATTCGTCAGCAGCCTTATATTCTTTAGGCCCAGGTCGACCAGGATCTGCGCCCCGATACCGTAATTCCTCAAGTCCGGCTTATGTCCCAGCGCAACATTCGCCTCCACTGTATCAAGCCCCTTATCCTGCAGGCAATAAGCGCGGATCTTCTCGACCAATCCTATTCCTCGCCCCTCCTGGCTCATATAAAGTATTACTCCGCTGCCTGCTTTACCGATTATCTCCATCGCCCTTCTTAATTGCCGGCCGCAATCGCAGCGTACCGAACCGAAGACGTCTCCGGTCAGGCATTCTGAATGAACTCGTACAAGCGCCGCACCCTGAGTAATCTCACCCATCACCATAGCAACGTTGATCTGGCCGTTGGTCAAATCGCGGTAGAGGATCAGCCTGTATGTTCCCAGCTCCGTAGGCAGGTTAGTCTCGGAGGCTTTTTCGATCAGCCTCTCTGAGCGCCTGCGGTATTCGATCAGGTCTGAAATGGAACAGATCTTTAAAGTATGGGCCTTAGAGAACTCGACCAGCTGCGGGAGCCTGGCCATTGAACCATCATCATTCATGATCTCGCAGATCACGCCTGCCGGATACAATCCTGCTAACTCCATCAGGTCTATTGTCGCTTCTGTATGTCCTGCCCTTACCAGGACCCCGCCCTTGCGTGATTGCAGGGGAAAGATGTGTCCCGGCCTGACAAGATCCTCAGGCTGTGCCTTAGGATCGATCAGCACCTCAATAGTCCGGGCGCGGTCATGGGCCGATATCCCGGTGGTGATACCGCTTTTGGCATCAGCGGAGATCATCCAGGCAGTAGAAAAAGGGTCTCCTCCGGCAGGATCTTGACTATTTAACATCGGCTGCAGGCCGAGTCTCTTTAGCCTATCCTCTTTCATCGGCACGCAGATCAGGCCCCTGCCGTGCTTAGCCATAAAATTGATCTGCCCAAAGCTGGCAGAGCCCGCAGGCAAAACCAGGTCACCTTCATTCTCCCGGTCGGCATCATCGACAACCACTACCATCCTGCCCGCCTTTAGATCAGCCACAATGTCTTTGATTTGATCAAACAATTCTAATTCTCCTATAAATAGCAAACCCGAAGACAATCTTCGGGCAACAAGATACTCAATCTTCTTCCATCTGGACTTTGCCGAGAAACGGCACACCGATCCATCCTATAGGATCGGGTGTCATGCATCTTCTCGTACGCCAACCCAAAAGATGGATCGGCGTGCGCTTTCTGCGCCTACGCCAACCTAAAATGATGGGTTGGCGTGCGCTTTCTGCGCTACCATCGGCTCCGGAATATCGCCGGATCAACCTCGCCAGCTTCTCTGGCGGGCTCGTGGGCTTAACCACCAGTCGGGAATTGCGCCCTGCCCCGAAGATCAATTAGAAAGGCAGTATAGCATAAAATCTCTTCTTGTCAACTGCTTTAAAAAACCCTATAATAATTTCGATGAGCATTGCATCGGTAAGCATACACAATCTCTTTATTCAAAAGAAAATCTCCCTGGCGGTCGCTGAATCCTGCACTGGGGGGCTGCTCGCCTCCCTGCTCACACAGCTTCCGGGAAGCTCAAAATACTTTACTCTCGGAGTCGTAACCTACAGTAACAACGCCAAATCCTCATGCCTGGGTATCCCGCCCGGCACGATAAAGAAACACGGCGCAGTCTCAAGAGAAGTTGCGCGCAGGATGGCCTCAAGCGTTAGAAGAATCGCAGCTGCCGATTTTGCTATCGGGATCACCGGGATCGCCGGGCCATCAGGCGGCACCCCCGGAAAACCCGTTGGCACTGTCTTTATCGCTGTTGCCGGCAAAAAAGCCGTGCTCTGCAAGAAATTCGTCTTCAAGGGGATCCGCTCACGCATCCGTTTGGACGCCGCAGAAAAATCACTCCAACTTTTGAAGTTTCTGCTATGAGGATGTTCATCGCCATCCCCCTCCCGGAAGAGACCAGATCCTCCCTCTCTAAACTGCAGGAGCAATTAAGCTCAAGCGGCGCAGATGTAAAGTGGGTCAACCGGCAGAATATCCACCTCACGCTTAAATTTTTAGGAGATGTTGACGAACGCCAGGCCGATGTGATCAAGGAGATCATTGATGAAGTCGCAGCTAAAACGTCTCACTTCCGGATCGTGCTCGCCTCAGCCGGCGCCTTCCCTAAGTTGAAATATCCGCGTGTGATCTGGGTCGGAGTCGGCCAGGGAGATGATGAAACTAAATCACTGGCTGATTCGCTTGAAGAAGAGATCGTCTCGGTAGGAATCCCCAAGGAAAAGCGCATCTTCTCATCTCATATTACTATTGGGCGGGTCAGGTCGCAGATGAACCGCGCGAAGTTGATTGCGGCGCTTGAGGCGGTCTCAGCAGGCATTTCAGGAGGGAAGAATTTGGAATTTACAGCCGATAGGATTGTTTTATTTAAAAGCACCCTTACACCATCCGGCCCGGTCTATGAAATATTCAAAGACGCCAGCCTTACTACTGCCTGAAGCACAAGATTAGTATAGACCGCGGCAACTATATCATCTGCCATCACGCCCAGTCCTCCCTTAAGGTCCTGTAAACGTCCGGCAGGATATGGCTTTAAGGTATCCAGTACCCTAAAGACCAAAAAAGCCATCCAGACCAGCCTGGGGTCATACGGGAGAAAGAGCAGACACAGGAACATCCCGGCGACCTCATCGATCACAATACACCGGGGGTCCTTCCTGCCGAAGATATTCTCAGCCGGGCCTGCGACAAGGAAACCGGCCGCAAGAAGCAATAAGGTAAATACGGCACGCATTGCCGGATCGCCCCGGAGCAGGTAATACAAAAAAAGAGCGGCAAGGCTTGCAGCCGTGCCGGGAATAAGCGGGAAATACCCCACGCCGAAAAAAGTACTTAATAACTTTACTGATCTATTGATTAATCTCATATCGGCAGGCCTGACCTAGATATCCGCGATCACCTTGCGGTTCTCCCAAAGGTAGGTGAATCCTGAATAAAGGGTGAGTATTACGATCAGTAGCATCGCGATGTCAATACCCTGCTGGAAGAATCCCTCCCAGTTAGGATCCCAGGTAAAGAACCTTAGCATCGCTTCCTTAAAAACGATAAAGCATAATATAAAAAATATTACCAGCATCTGCGAAATGGTTTTATGCTTTCCCGCCCTGCTCGCAGAGAGCACTTTACCTTTATTCAGGGCAAAGATACGCAAAGAGGTGATCACGATCTCGCGCAGGATGATCAGCATCACCATAAATGAATTAACCAGCTGCATCTGCACCAGGGCTACGAACGCCGCCAGCACCAGGACCTTATCTGCGATCGGGTCCATCAGCTTGCCGAAATCCGTGACCATGTTCTTCTTTTTTGCGATCTTCCCATCAAAAAAGTCAGAGATCGCTGCGATCATAAAAAAGAGCAGGCTCAAAGATCTCCCCCAGAGCCCCTCAAAATAAAGCAGAAAGAACATAAAGATAAATGTAAGTATGATCCTGCTTACGGTCAGCTTATTTGCGATATTCATCTTTTCGCCTCTCCTACCAGGTCATACTCCATGGTGTCTGTGACCTTCAACTTTATGATCTCGCCAGGCCTTAGTCTTCTGGCAGAACTCACATAAACCTGCCCGTCCACCTCGGGGGCATCATGCTGGGTGCGGCCAAGATAACGGCCGTCCCTTGCCTCATCGATCATCACATCTATAGTCTTACCCAAAAGTTTATCATTTAAGGAACGGCTGATCTCCTGCTGCACTGCCATCACCTGATCAAAACGCTCCTCCTTGACTCGGCGTGAGATCTGCCCCTTAAGATCATAGGCCTTTGTCCCCTCTTCGCGCGAATAAATAAACGCCCCAAGCCTCTCAAACTTCGCAACCCTAACGAAATCCAAGAGCTCCTTAAACTCGTCATCAGTCTCCGAGGGAAACCCTACGATTAAAGACGTGCGGATCGCAGCGCCCGGCGCCCTTGATCTGGTCCTCTTGATCACCGAGAGGATATCCTCCCGTGAAGTATCGCGGTTCATCAACTTTAATATCCTGCTGTTTATGTGCTGGAAGGGAAGGTCTATGTATTTACATATGCGCGGCTCAGAATTGACAAGCTCAAGCAGCTCATCGCTTATCCGGGTCGGATAAAGATATAGCAGCCTGATCCACTTTACGCGCTTCGTCTGACTGACGATTTCGCTTATTAGCTTGACCAATCCATGATTACCCTCCAGGTCACTTCCGTAACCGCTGATATCCTGGCCGATGATATCCAGCTCTGCAACCCCTCTTGCCTCAAAAGCCTTGACCTGCCTCAGGATCGTGTCAGCTTCAAGGCTTTCGAATTTTCCCTTTATCTTAGGGATAACGCAATAGCTGCAATTATTAATACAGCTTTCGCAGATCTTAAGATAGCTATAATGCGCCGGCGCGATCGGATACCTGGACAATGTGTGATTCATAGATACCCGGCCGACAAATGCGTCGACCTCAGGCAGTTCCTTCCTTAATAAGTCTTTATAACGCTGAGCAAGACACCCATGGACGATTATCCTCTTTAACTTACCGCTTTTTTTAAGCTGCGCCAGATCTAATATCGCATCAACCGACTCCTGCCTCGCCTCTTCAATAAAAGCGCAGGTGTTCACGATCACGGTATCCGCTTTGTCAAGGTCCACGATCGAAAAGTTCTTCATCGAGAGCCTTCCCAGGATATTTTCCGAATCCACCAGATTCCTGGGGCAGCCTAGACTTAACATCCCTACCTTTAAAGTCTTTGTCTTCATCTGGATGAATTTAAACCTCCGCTGGTGATCACGATATTCTTAACTGCCTCGCCCCTTTTACCCAGAGAACCCATATCCCGGCCGTTAAGCAATAACTGCACGCCCCCGGCATTGCCCAGGGAAAGCACGATCTTCTTCTTGGCATCCCAGCTCTCCCGCGTCCCTTTTGCCAGCGGGCCCTTATATGCCAGCGAGCCATCGACAATTACCTTGACTATGCCCCTCTCTTTGACCAAAAGATCGATCCTGATACCATTGCCTGTTACTGCCTTCTTCACCGCTGGTTTTGGCAAGGCACGTGCCTTTGCGCTAGCCGCCTGCGTAGCGCTCCTTACGTTTCTTTTTTCAGATACCTCCTTCAGTTTCGAAGAGACCATCTTCGTAAGACGCATAAAACTCATCACTAAAAACAGCGCCAGGAGCATGACCCCGATTATCTTTAGCTTCTTGCGCCAGTCCTTGATGATATTCAACCCAAACGAACGCCCCCTGATCAACAGGCGTGGTTTCTTTTGAAACTCTACTTTCTCCTCAGGAGTAACCAGCGGATCCCGGTAATCGGGAATAAACTCGGCCGGGTCGACACCTAAAAATTTACAGTATAGCTTTACAAAACCCCTCATATATACCGGGTTCATCCCTACCAGGCTATCCTCTTCAATCGCCTTGATCACCTCTAAGCTCACCCTGGTCCTCTTGTGCACATCATCCAGCGAAAGCCCCTTATCAAGGCGGACTTTTTTAAGTTTTACTCCCACTGATTCCTTTTTCACTCCTGATTCTCCTGCGTCACTATTCCCTGTTTAAGCCACGGCTCCCTATCGACGATGATCCTGCGCGGCTTACTCCCTTCAAAGGGGCCGATCAGCCCCTCCTGCTCCATACTGTCGATGATCCTGGCAGCGCGGGTGTAGCCTAAGCGCATCCGCCTCTGCAGGATCGAGACTGAGGCCTGGTTACTCTCCATCACTACCCTGACCGCCTCGTCATATAGTTCATCTTTTTCTCCGCCGCCTGCGTGCGACTTCTGCTGCTCCTTTAAGATCTCATCGTCATAGACCGGTTCAGCCTGTGATTTTATGAATTCTACTACCCGCTCGATCTCCTTATCGCTGACTAAAGATCCCTGGATGCGGGTCAGCTTTGACTCGCCCGGCTGCAGAAAAAGCATATCACCTCTTCCTAAGAGTTTATCCGCTCCGTTCATATCCAGCACCGTGCGCGAATCGACTTTTGATGCCACCTTAAAAGAAATCCGCGCCGGAAAATTCGCCTTGATCACGCCGGTGATGACATCTACAGAGGGCCTTTGTGTCGCCAGGATCAGGTGTATCCCGACTGCGCGGGATAACTGCGCCAGGCGGGTGATCGCATCCTCGATCTTATCCCTGGCAACTGTCATCAGATCCGCGAGCTCATCGACTACCACTACTATAAAGGGAAGTTTCTCCTGTTTCTGATTGTAGGAAGCGATATTCCTCGCCCCGGCCTTTGACAGCAGGCGATAGCGGTCCTCCATCTCTGACACTACCCAGTTCAGGGCTACAGCTGCCTTCTTCGCCTCTGTGACTACCGGGCACAATAGGTGCGGCAGGCCGTTAAAGGGAGCCAACTCCACCATCTTCGGATCGATCATCAAAAATTTAAGTTCATTCGGAGAAGAACGGAAGAGCATCGATAATATCAGGCAGTTGACGCACACCGTCTTTCCGGAACCGGTAGTCCCGGCGATCAAAAGATGAGGCATGTCGTCTAACTCAGCGACAACCCCCATCCCGCCGATATCCTTACCCAGGGCCAGCGCCAACTTTGATTTCTCATTCTGGTAATCCTTTGAGGAGAGGACATCCTTAAAATATACCAGGTTGCTTTGCAGGTTAGGCACCTCGATGCCGACCCTCCCCTTACCGGGGATCGGTGCGACGATCCTTACCGACTGGGCCTTCATCGCCAGGGCGATATCATCTGAGAGTGCGACGATCCGGTTTACCTTGACACCCGGCGCAGGCTCAAGCTCATAGCGGGTGATGATCGGTCCGCGCTCGATATCTGTGACCTTTGCTGAGATCCCGAAATCCCCCAGCGTCTCTTCAAGGATCCGCGCGCTGGCGGTAAGGTCCTCCTTGATCTGCTTTGCACCCAAAGGCGGAGGAACATCTAACAGATCAAGTGAAGGAAGCTGATAATCACCGATCTGCACAGGGGGAGTACGCACTTTTTCCGGAGGCACTTTAGATTTTTCCTTGATCTGTATCTTCGGTTTTGAGGGTCCGAAAAGCTTCTCAGCCGGCGCAGGGATGACTCCCGCCGCAGGCTTCGGCTTTGCAATCGCCTCTTCCTTTATATTGGGTGCTGCAGATCTTACCTTAAGCGGCACACCCCTCCTTCTTAGGGGAGAGAGGATCAACGCAAAGAACGATTTTATCCTCTCACTGATATGTAAAAATAAAGATGAGATCAGTATATCGCTGGCCAAGACAAACGATAATATCACTAACGTCAGGAAGATAATGTATCCGCCCAGCTTACCAAAATAGTTAGTGACAAAATTTGAGCTGACAAATCCCAGAAATCCCCCGCGGGAGAACGCCATGTATTGATTTGCCGCGCTGGCCATACCGACCAATGAGGCAAGTGAGATCAGTAATACTAATACTCCGATTATCTTAGGCAAGCGCAGAGGTAGCTTCTCCT
The DNA here is from genome assembly GCA_042577285.1 of Candidatus Omnitrophota bacterium. GTDB lineage: Bacteria > Omnitrophota > Gorgyraeia > Gygaellales > Profunditerraquicolaceae > JBHPDM01. The sequence goes on along the minus strand of JBHPDM010000035.1, from coordinate 3,319 downwards.
GGCGGAAGTATCTTATGCCTATATATGCGATGTATCCGGGGATCGCATAGGCTGCCCAGCCGAAGAGAAATAACACTGCCCCTGCGAGAAGGGCGCCGAATGTGCGCAGGAAATTATTAGGGGGAATATTCGGGCTTGAAGTATAAAGACTTAGATCGTAGGGTGTAAATGAAATAAGGCTTGCCAGGACCATTATGCTGATGGCCGCCAGGATCAAGCCTTTTATTTCGTTAAATCTTCTTTCCTTCACTTATCTTTTTTTTCGGGCGTTACAGCCTGCTTCTTACTTAAATTTATCCTTCCCTGCTCATCTACGGCTATGACCTTGACCTTGAATTCGTCTCCCACCTTGACCTCATCCTCAACGTTCTTGACGAAGTGGTTAGCCAGCTCCGAAACGCGCACCAGGCCTTCCTTGCGCGGCGCGATCTCACAGAACGCCCCGAAGGTCATGATCCGCTTTACTTTTCCCATATATATGCGGCCGACCTCGACATCGTCTGTGATCGCCTTGATCATGCTGATCGCAGCATCTGAGCTTCCCGGATCAGTGGCGCCGATCAGGATCGTCCCGTCATCCTGAATATCTACGCTCGCTCCGGTCTGGGCAATGATCCCCTTGATCGTCTTACCGCCCGGGCCGATCACGCCTCCGATCTTCTCCTGGTCGATCTTGATCACCACGATGCGCGGGGCGTAACTTGAAAGCTCAGGCCTGGGAGCAGAAAGCGCCTCGCCCATCTTCTTAAGCACCTCTTGCCTTGCCTCCTTTGCCCGCGTTAAACATTCCTGCAGCAACTTCAGGTCTATGCCGTCGATCTTCATATCCATCTGCACTGCGGTCAGGCCGTTTTTGGTCCCGGCGACCTTAAAATCCATATCTCCGAAGTGGTCCTCGACTCCGGCGATATCCGTCAGCACCACAGCCTTCTTATCGCTCTTAACCAGCCCTAAAGCTATGCCGGCAACCGTATCCTTTATCGGTACGCCCGCATCCATAAGCGCCAGGCTTGCCGCGCAGACCGTGGCCATACTCGAAGAGCCGTTTGACTCCAGGATCTCGGATACCACTCTGATCGTGTAGGGAAATTTATCCTTTGTAGGCATAACGCTTAACAATGCCTTCTCGGCCAATGCGCCGTGTCCGATCTCGCGCCTTCCCGGCCCGCGCACCGGCTTTGTCTCACCGACGCTAAAGGGAGGAAAATTATAGTGCAGCATAAAACTCTTGTACTTCTCCCCCTCAAGCGATTCAATCAGCCTCTCATCATCCCCTGTGCCCAGCGTGATCACAGCCAGGCTCTGCGTCTGTCCCCGGGTAAAGAGGCTCGATCCGTGGGTACGCGGCAATACCGAGACCCCGCAGGAGATCTCCCGGATATCCTTAAATCCCCTGCCGTCTACGCGCTTATTCTCATCTAAGATCTTCTTGCGCACCTCGTCATTCTCAACCTCTTCTAAGGCCTTTTTTATGTCGGCGGCAAGACACTCTTCAGTGACTAGCTTTTCTTCAAGCTCCTTGGATAAAAGATCCAGCTTCTCCTCGCGCGCCTCCTTACTGTCTAATCCGTAGATCTCCTCAAGCTTTACCTTGGCCAGCTTCTCTACCTTTGATTTTAGTTCGCTGGCGACCTGCCTGGTCTCTACTTCTACCGCGGGCTTGGCGTTAGCTTGTGTGAACTTCTCCTGTACTGCGATTACACCCTTAAGATTTTCAATGCCAAACTTGACCGCCTCAAAGTAAACCTCTTCCGATACCTCGCCGGCCTTTGATTCAAGCATCACCACGCCCTTTTTATTTGCCACCACGATCAGGTCCAGATCTGATTTCTCAGTCTGAGCGTAGGTCGGGTTAAGGATGAACTTATCCGCTTCCCTTGCTACCCGGCAGCATGCTAAAGGCCCGTTAAACGGGATGCCCGATATGGAAAGTGCCGCGGATGCGCCGTTAACGGCTAATATATCCGGGTCATTCTCGCCGTCACTTGACAAGACGATCGCCATGATCTGCACGTCATTAAGCATTCCTTTAGGGAACAACGGCCTGATCGGCCGGTCGATCATCCTGGCAGTAAGGATCTCACTCTCCGTGGGCCTGCCCTCGCGCTTAAAGAATCCCCCGGGGATCCTCCCTCCGGCATAAGTCTTCTCCTGGTATTCTACGGTAAGCGGGAAGAAACTTAAGCCCTCTCTCGGCTTAGCCGAGACGCATGCGGTGACCAGCACTACCGTGCCTCCGTACTGGATGGTAACCGAACCGTTTGCCTGCTTGGCCAATGTCCCGGTTTCAAGGATAAGGTCATTTCCTCCGAACTTTACTTTTAATTGTTTCTCTTGCATGACTTCTCCTATGAAAGATTAAAAAGACGGGTAAATTACTTCCTCAAGTGCAGCTTTTCGAGGACTTCCTCGTACTTCTTTATATCTTTTTCCTTTAGATAATTCAAAAACCTGCGCCTTCTCCCTACCATCTTCAGCAGCCCCCTGCGGGAATTATGGTCCTTCTTATGCTCCTTGAAGTGGCCTCCCAGGCTATTGATCCTCTCGGTGAGGATCGCGATCTGTACCTCTGCTGAGCCGGTATCGCGCGCATGCCCCTTAAAATCATCGATTATCTTTTTCTTCTTTTCCTTTACCAAAACCAACTTTCTCCCTCCTTTTATTCAAGTGGTTATTATACTTTACTTTAAAGCATTAGTCAATAGATTCATGCTACTCTCCCAAGAGCTGTACGATCACGCTGCGCTGCCTGGGCCGGTTGTCAAAATCGGCCAGTACTACCTGCTGCCAGGTCCCCAAAAGAAGACTACCCTTATCAAAGGGAACGGTAAGAGACGGCCCCTGGATAGCGGCCCGGATGTGGCTGAAACCATTGGCATCCCCCCAAGTCTGGTCGTGCTGGTAGTGCTCCTGAAGAGGCGCGATTCTCTCATAGGCCTGGCGCATATCACTGGCCAGCCCCGGCTCATATTCAAAGCTGGTGATCGCAGCAGTGGAACCGACAACAAATACGGTAAGGCTCCCCTTCTTTAAACCCGAGGCCTTGAGGATCCCGGAGAGCTTACTGGTGATATTGATCAAGTCCGGATTACCGCGGGTATTCAGGCTGATCTTCTCATTGATGATCTTCATCTATCCTATCCTCAGCGCCCAGATCCCCAATGTTACCAGCAGCACTCCGCCGAGCTTAAGCGGAGTAACTGTTTCACTCAAGAACAGCACTCCCAGGATAAAGGCCACCAGGGGGAAACTCCCCGCTATCGGCACTATCCGGGACGCCTCTGCGGACTTTAAGGCATGGTAAAAACAGATCTGGCCG
>JBHPDM010000034.1:0-11673 GCA_042577285.1 Candidatus Omnitrophota bacterium | reverse complement strand
CTGAAGGCGACATAGGTAAGGATCCCGATCAGCGCCCAGAACAAAGCCTGCAAGGAAGAGGGGGATTTCGCCCGCCGCGGCTCAGTAATCGATATTTTCCCATCTACGTTTGAATTACCGGTGCGCCTGGAGCTTGATAACAATAAGGTCGTATCGATCAGGACATTTAATCCATACGACGGAACCCCCTTATGGGCGCATAAGATCGTGATCGTCCTTCCCTTTGAGGCGCGCCGCTCTCACCGCACAAAGGTCTTTTCAGAGGAGTTTCCTCTTGATAATTTCGTCGACCTTGAGGTAGGGGACTTCGTCGTACACAACCGTTATGGCATCGGCCGATTCCAGGGGCTCAAAGAACTTAAGGTCAAGGATCAGCGTAAGGATCACCTGGTGATCGAGTATCATGGCGATGACAAGCTTTACGTTCCGGTCGAGTCGATGCATCTGGTGCAGAAGTATATCGCCTTTGCCGCAAGGCGGCCGAAACTCAACTCGTTAGGCAGTAAAGAATGGCAGAGAGTCAAGGCCCGGACCAGGCATCCTATATATATTTTAAGGGATTTAAACATCACGCTCGATCAGCCGCTGGACCTTCTCCTCTGCCAGGCAAGGACCAGGGGTGAAGCGATGAAGATCGTCGAGTATGTGCCGCAGATCAGGCCTACGAAGAGGGCAAATGCGAAATTGCCAAGTACGCTGCCCCCGTAGAAGAGAATGGAGACTACCACTAAAAGGGTAAGTACCGAGGTCAGGACAGTCCTACTCAGTGTCTGATTGACACTTAAGTTTATTAATTCCCTTAAGGAAAGCTTCCTCATCAGATGGCTGTTCTCCCTGAGGCGGTCATAGATCACGATCGTATCGTTGATCGAATAACCGGCGATCGTCAGGAATGCGGTCACCGAAAGCAAATCTATCGGCCTGCCCGTTAAAGCCAGAAAACCCAAAGTGACCAGGACATCATGAAAGAGCGCGATGATCCCTGCTATGGCAAAATTTATGTGTTTAAATCTGAAGGCGACATAGGTAAGGATCCCGATCAGCGCCCAGAACAAAGCCTGCAGGGCTTTACCCTTAAGCTGCCTGCCGGCGACCGGGCCTACCTTCTCGATCCTTAGGATCTGCGTATCCTCCTCCGGGAAACGCTGCTTAAGCTTATCAAAGATCACGTCACTCTCCTGGCCTGCCTTTGTCCTGATCAGGATCGCTCTCGGGTTATCACTGAACTGTTGAATCGAGGCATCGGGAAGGCCAACTTCGGTTAATACCTGGCGTATCGCATCGGCAGGGACAGGGGATTTAAACTGGTATTCCTGAAGCTGGCCTCCTGCAAAATCGATACCGTAGGCATCTTTGCCCTTAGCAAAAAAACTGATCAGCCCTACGCAGATCACCAAAAGCGAAAGGACATAAAATATCCTCCTCTTGCCGATAAAATCCATCTTCGTCGGCCTGATCAGCCTCAACATCGGCAGGCTTTTAAGCAGGCCTATCTTGAGCATCAACTCGATGATCGTGCGCGTCACCACAATCGCGGTAAACATACTTGCGATCAGCCCGATAGTCAGGGTGACTGCGAACCCTCTGATCGGGCCGGTGCCGAACTGAAACAAGAGAAATGCCGCGATCAGGGTGGTCGAATTCGCGTCAAAGATCGCCCGGAAGGCCTTGTTATAGCCGTTTGCTATGGCGGTACGTAAAGGTTTCCCCGCCTGCAGCTCCTCGCGGATGCGCTCGTTTATCAGAACATTAGCATCCACCGCCATGCCTAAAGATAATGCTATGCCGGCGATACCGGGAAGCGTCAGTGTCGCCGAGATCCCCGGGAATAAAACTGGCAGCATCCCTAAGCCGCCCAGGATCAATAAAAGATTCATCAAGAGCGCTATATTAGCGACGATACCGGCGATAAGATAATAAAAAGCCATAAAAGCCACTACCAGGATCCCTCCTACCAGCGTAGCCCGTACCCCTTTATTGATCGAATCCTCACCCAGAAGCGGCCCCACTGTCCGCTCCTCCTCTATATACATCGGAGCCGGCAGAGCGCCCACCCGAAGCACGATCGCCAGGTCCTGCGCCTGCTCGATATCAAAGCGTCCGGTGATCACTGCCTGGCCCGATGGTATCGCCTCCCTGATACGCGGGGCAGACTGTACTTTACCGTCTAAAACGATCGCCAACCTTTTGCCTATATTATCCTGCGTGACCTGGGCAAACTTCTTTGCCCCTTCGCTATTGAACTCCAGCGCAACCACGGGCTCATTGAACTGGCTCTGGTCGAAGCGCACAAAGGCATTATCAAGGGCATCACCGGTTAAAACAGCCATCTCCTCGATCAGAAGCGCTTCCTGATCATCCAGTGTATATTGGAGCTGGAAGCCCTGCGGGATTGCCCCCTCTACCGCCTGCTTAAGCAAATCTACATCGTAAGAGACCAGTTTAAACTCTAAGAGAGCGGTCTTCCCGATCAACTCTATTGCCCGGCCCCTGTCAGTTATACCGGGAAGCTGGACGACGATCTCATTTTCACCCTGCTTCTGAATAGAGGGCTCCCTAACCCCAAAGGCGTCGATGCGGTTACGGATGATCTCTATCGCCCTGTCGGCAGCATCTTGCCTCGCCTCCTCCGGGAGTCCCTCTGTATCCACCCGCAATACCAGGTGCATCCCGCCCTTTAGGTCCAGCCCTAAGTTTATCCGCTTATCTAAGGGAAAAGCAAAATAAAGGCAAAGCCCCATAATACCTAAGATCAAAACTACTTTATAGACCAGCTTCCTATTCATCTTAAGCCTTCTTATAAGCGATGCAATTTTTTTCTATTTCTATCTTTACGTTATCGTCTACCCTCAAGATCAGGCTTTTATCTTTGACGTTGACGATCGTACCGTGGATGCCGCTGGAGGTGACGACCGCTTCGTTTTTGTTCAGCCCTGAGATCATCTTCTGGTGCTCTTTCTCTTTTTGCTTCTGCGGCCTGATCAGGAGAAAGTAAAAAACCACAAAGATCAGGATCAACGGAAAGAAATTCATCAAAGGACTAGGACCCTGCATTGATTGCTCCTTTCTTCAGCTTCTTGGCTATGCTCTTTATCGTTTCTGAGGCCAATGCCCCCTGTTTGACCCATGCATCGTATTTTGCCAGGTCTAGTTTTAAGAACGGCGGATTTTTTGAGGGGTCATAATGCCCCAGCTCCTCAAGACAGGCGCTGTCGCGGCTCTTGGATTCATCAAAGACTGAGATACGGAAATGCGGCCTCTTTTTCGGATTCTTACCGATCCTTCTTAAACGTATGCGAACTGCCATAAACTTGCCTCCTTTTAATGAGCGCTTAACTTACGGAAGCGCTGTAAGCGCGACGTAAGTTAACTGCGCGAATTAATCCCGAAGCCTGTGCAGAAAATTCCAAAGGAATTTTCAAGCGTTTAGGCGAGGGATACTTAATGAACGTAAGTTGTCTGGACGAATTAAACCTCCTTTTAACGGCTGATAGCCTCTATTAAAGCCTTTGCCTTGTTTAGCGATTCCCGATACTCCCTGGCCGGGACTGAATCCGCTACGATCCCGGCGCCCGCCTGGATGTAGGCGACTGAATCCTTGATCGCCACCGTACGGATAGTGATACAGGTATCCATATTATGCGAAAAGCTGAAATACCCAACACAGCCGGCATAGGGCCCCCTCTTGAGATTTTCCAGCTCATCGATTATCTCCATAGCGCGGATTTTGGGACTGCCGCTTACCGTGCCGGCGGGAAAACAGGCTCTTAAGGTATCATAGACATCGCTTCCCTTTAAAAGACGCCCCCTTACCTCACTGACCAGGTGCATCACGTGTGAATATTTCTCCACTTCCATAAACTCATCGACCCTCACCCGCCCCGCCATAGAGACCCTGCCTAAGTCATTCCTGCCCAGGTCGACGAGCATCAAATGCTCAGCCTTCTCCTTGGCGTCATTGCGCAGCTCCTTGGCCAGCCGCCTGTCTTGGGCCGGGTTCCTGCCGCGCGGCCGGGTACCAGCGATCGGCCTGGTGCGCACCACGCCCTCTTCGCAGCGTACTAACATCTCCGGGGAAGCGCCGATCAAAAAAAGGTCTTTAAACTGCAGGAAGAACATATAGGGGGAGGGATTGATGCTGCGCAGCGAACGGTAGATATTCAAAGGCGCCTTTGCTGTTTTCAAACTGAGACGCTGTGATAACACCGCCTGAATGATATCCCCCTTTTTTATATAGGATTTTGCCTTTTTGACCATCCCCTCAAACGCAAGCCTACTAAGATTTGAGGAGATCTTACTATTGCTGCGTTTAGCCTGCTGAGTAGATAAATACGGGCTGATCTTATTAAGCTCAAGCGGCCTGACCAGGTCACCGTGTAGCTCCTCAATAGTCTTTAGCGCCTGGTTATAAAGCCTCAGAGCCGCGACCCTAGAGAGCCTCTTCTTCTGAGGCAATATCACATTTGAAACGATCTTGATCCTGCGCTTGATGTGGTCAAAGATCAGGATATCCTTTGCCAGGATAAATACCGAATCAGGAAGCTTCAGCTGATCAGGATTCTTATCGGGAAGCTTCTCAAAAAACCTGACCATATCATAGCCCATGTAGCCGACCAGCCCCCCGAAAAAACGGGGTAGCCCCGCAACGCGTACTGCCCTAAACCCGCACATGATCTTCTTAAGTTCATCGAGCGGATCGACTGCGGCCTTAAAGCTGCGTGAGCGCTTCCTGCCGGGATAATCTATCCGGACATTCCTGCCCCTGCTCTTAAAGATCAAATGCGGCGCGCTCCCTAAGAATGAGAAACGCGCGATCTTCTCCCCACCCTCGACTGACTCAAGCAGAAAAGCGTACTCCTGTCTTCTTAATTTAAGGAACGCAGAGACCGGCGTATCAAGGTCGGCATTGATCTCCTTATAAACCGGGACAAGGTTCGCGCCTCTTGACAGCCTTAAGAATTCTTTTAGTGACGGTGAATACATCTTATTTTAACTTTCTGAAGAAACAACTGCGTTTGCCGGTGTGACAGGCGACTCCGGTTTGTCTTACCACCACCAGGACTGCGTCCTGATCACAGTCATAATAGACTGATCTGACATACTGATAATTGCCCGAGGTCGCCCCCTTTACCCAATACTCGCCTCTGGAGCGGGACCAGAAACAGGTCCTGCCGCTTCTTATGGTGCGGCGCAAAGACTCTCTATTCATATAGGCGAGCATCAATACTTTCTTGGTTTTATAATCCTGGACTATAGCCGGCAGAAGCCCGCTTCTGTCAAACTTAAACCCCCTTAAACTAACTCTAACCTTTTTCATCATCGCACGCAGATACCTTTCTCCTTCAAAAACTCCTTTACTTGTTTTACGTCATACTCTGCATAATGGAAGATCGAAGCAGCCAGAGCTGCATCAGCTTTTGCCTCAGTAAATACATCCTCTATGTGCTCTAAGTTACCGGCGCCCCCTGAAGCGATCACCGGGATTGTAACTTGCTTGACGACACTGCCCGTAAGATCAAGGTCATAGCCGTCCCTTGTGCCGTCATAATCCATGCTCGTCAATAGGATCTCGCCGGCTCCCAGATCTGCCGCCTGTCTGGCCCACTCCAGGGCATCAATCCCCGCGGGTGTCCTGCCGCCGTTGATGTAAACCTGCCACTTCCCGTCAGATTCCCTCTTTGCATCGATCGCCACCACAATACACTGGCTGCCAAACTTACGGCTGGACTCCCTGATCAACTCCGGATATTTTACGCATGATGTGTTTATCGATACCTTATCTGCACCGGCGTTTAAAAGGTCCCTGATGTCGGGAATATCCCTGATCCCTCCTCCGACTGTAAACGGCATAAAAATATTCTCCGCGATCCGTTCCACCAGATCGACTAATGTCTTTCTCTTCTCATAGCTTGCGGTGATATCAAGAAAGACCAGCTCATCCGCTCTCTGCTGATCGTAGATCCTTGCCACCTCCACCGGATCCCCGGCATCGCGCAGGTTCAGGAAGCGCGTCCCTTTTACCACCCGGGCCTCTTTAATATCCAAACAGGGGATGATGCGTTTAGCCAGCATTATTTGTTCTTCCTTATCTTAGGCTACCTTCAAGGCCTGCCGAAGCGAAAATCTTCCTTCATACAGAGCCTTGCCGACGATCACGCCGGTAAGGCCTGATCTCTCCAACAGTTTTAACTTGAATATATCATCAAGTGACGAGATCCCACCGGAGGCGATCAATTTCAGTCCGCTTGACTTTAAGAAACGCTTTACCTCCTGTATATTAGGCCCTTTTAAGGTGCCATCCTTCTGCGTATCGGTAAAGATCGCCTGCTTAAAGCCGATTTCACGCAGCGCGGCGCTGAATTTCAGCGCATCCCTTAGCTTAGAACTACCCCTCCAGCCCTTGATCTGCAGGCGGCCCGCCTTAGTATCAAGGCTGACGATGATCTTCTGCTTAAAGGCCGCAAAGGCTCTTCGCAAAAAAGCCTCGTCCTCTATGGCCTTCGTGCCAAGCACGACCCGCGAGACACCGAAAGCAAAAAGTTTCCTGATCGCCTCAAAGCTTCTTACGCCTCCGCCGAACTGTACCGGCACATCGACGTTCTTTGTGATGCTCGCCACCAGATCAAGGTTGCGCGGGATACCGGTGAAGGCGCCGTCTAAATCTACAACGTGCAGCATCTTCGCCCCCTGCTTCAACCAGTGCCTGGCAACCTTTAGCGCATCGCGCGAGTAGATCTTCTTATTGCTCCTACCCTGCACAAGGCGCACTACACACCCATCCTTCAAATCAATAGCGGGAATGATCAGCATAACTTTATAAAGTTCTCCACTATTTTTAACCCTACCCCCTGGCTCTTCTCAGGGTGAAACTGTACTCCGTAAATATTATCCTTACAGATACAAGATGCGAAATCAACGCCGTAATCCGTGGTTGCCGCAATACACCCCTTATCCGCAGGCTTTGGGTAATATGAGTGGCAGAAGTAAACGTAGGAATTATCCTCGAGTCCCTGGAGTAAAGGGCACTCACCCGGAGCAAACTTTAGCTGGTTCCACCCTATCTGCGGGACCTTTTTTGACCTCTTCCGGTCAAGGAGTTCCACGCTCCCCTTTAATATACCTAAACCTGCTACACCTTTCGCCTCACTGCTCTTCTCAAATAAAAGCTGCATCCCCAGGCAGATCCCCAGAAAAGGTTTGCCGAGCTTGATCTGGCTTTGTAATAGCGAAACTAAACCCAACTTCGCAAGCTCCTGCATTGCATCTGCAAAAGCCCCTACTCCGGGCAGGACTAACTTTTGGCAACTCTCTATATCACTGGCTAGTGAAGTGACCTTGACCTTAGCGCCCTTTACCTCCAGCGCCTTACGGACGCTATGGATATTCCCCATTCCGTAATCTATAACCGCGATCATCTTAATCGATTATCCCCTTTGTCGAAGGTATGCCCTTGCGGCGCGGATCGATAGCAGTCGCCTGGTCTAAAGCAATACCAAAGGCCTTGAATACCGGCTCCAGGGTAGTGTGTAGATCGGGACTGACCGGATCGATCTTGATATTTAAATTTGCGCCCAGCCGCTTGGCAAATGAATCAAAGAAATGCTCGGCATACGATAAAGAGTATCCGCTTTTATCCTCTGCGGGCTCAGTAGGCCTGGTCAGCTTAGACGACCCCCTGCCGCTGATATCGATCACAACAGCGCCGACAACATCCTCCATCGGCACGGAAGAAGAACCGAATCTCTTGATCCCCTCCTTTGCGCCTAATGCCTCTTTAAAGGCATCGCCGAGTACTATACCGATATCTTCATTAGTGTGGTGCATATCGACCGCGAGGTCGCCTTTAGCCTCGACCACTAAGTCGAATAGGCCGTGAAAGGAAAAAAGCTCCAGCATATGATCCAAGATACCGATACCTGTATTGATCTTCGCATCTCCCTTCCCATCGATATTCAGGGTAGCCGAGATCTGGGTCTCTTTGCTCTTCCTCGCGACACTTGCGGCTCTCTTCTTCATTTTAGCGCTCTCACTTTCTATTATTCAAATCTGGCCTCGACCGAATCAAGATGCTTCTTTAAGCCTTCGATATCAGCGATCTTTTTAAGCGGCTCCTTGATCTTCTCCAGGGCCTTCTTTGAATAACCGATGATGTGGCTGCTCTTGATAAAATCAGATACCGACAATCCTGAGAAAAAACGGGCGCTGCCTTCAGTAGGCAGGACATGGCTGGGTCCGGCGACATAGTCCCCTAACGCCACCGGGCTGTACGGCCCGAGGAATATCGCACCGGCATTAGTTATCTGTCGGATCAGCCTCTGCGGGCTCTTTACCATGATCTCCAAGTGTTCAGGAGCGATGCGGTTTGAGATCTGCACGGTCTCCTTCAAATTCTTAGTCAGGATGATCACCCCGTTTGTATCCTGCATCTTGGACTTGACCTCTTTAGCCAGGCTCTTTGAATTAGTGATCAATATCGCTAAGCCTTTAGCATGCTCTGCCTGAGCCTTAAGATCGGCGACGATAAACCTGGTATCGCTGTAGCGGTTGGCGATGATCACCAGCTCCGTAGGGCCTGCGGTCATATCAATATCCACCATCCCGAAGACCTGCCTTTTCGCCTCGTTGACGTAGGCATTCCCCGGGCCGACGATCTTGTCGACCCTGGGAATAGTCTTTGTCCCGTAGGCAAGCGCTGCGATCCCCTGCGCCCCGCCTGCGCGGTAGATCTCATCCACTTTTAACAGATCCGCCACTACCAGGATGTGCGGGTTGATATTGCCCGATTTATCCGGAGGACTGATCAAGACGATTTCCTTCACCCCGGCGATCTTTGCCGGGAGCACAGTCATATAGACCGTAGAGACCAGAGGTGCGGTACCTGCAGGAATATAGACGCCGACCCTTTCTAACGGAGTATACTTCTCCCCCAAGACAACGCCGTCAGCGCTCCTGGACTTCCAGGACTTTTTTAATGACTTTCGGTAAAAGCGGTTGATGTTCTCAATGATCACCTTAAGGCTTGAGACGAAATTCGGGCTTATATTCTGGTAGGCGCCGCCGATCTCGATCTCAAAAAGTTTTAGCTGTCTGGGCGAGAGCTTCACGCCATCAAACTTCCTGGTGTATTTGATCAGGGCATCATCCCCAAAAAGCCGTACATCCTCGATGATCTTCTTGACCCGCTCCTCTATGCGCCTGCGCCTGGTGTACATCCGGTTGTAGATCTTCTCCAGATTCTTGCTCGATGATCGTATGATCTTCATTTTAGCTTTGAGATTGTTTTTTTGAGCTCCGCCAAAGCCACTGCGAAATTCTCCGGGCTGCTCCCGCCTGCCTGGGCAAAATCCTTCCTGCCGCCCCCGCTGCCTCCGATGATTTTAGCTGCACCGCTGATCAGCTCTGAGGCATCCAGCCCGCCCTTGACTAAATCCTGAGTTATCCCCATCACCAATAAAGCCTTTCCTTCAACTTTTGAACCCAATACGATCACAGCATTATCCATCCTTTGCTTGATCATATCAACTGTTTTTCTCAATGAGTCCATATCCAGGTTATTTATGATCTTTGAGACGATCTTCTTGTTGCCTGCCGCCTCAGATCCCTCCAGGATTACATCCAAGGAATCCCTTAATAGATCCAGCCGCTTACTGCTCAACTGCTTCTCAAGCTCCTTCATCCTGGAGATCCTTTTTGTCAACTCCTGCGCCAGATCCTTGCGCGCTACACCCAACTGTGAGCATATCTCCTTGATCAGCGCCTCATCTTCCTGGGCGAGCTTCCGGGCAGCGCTGCCGGTGACTGCCTCGATCCTTCTTATCCCCGAGGCTATAGAGCCCTCGTGGAGTATCCTGAAAAGCTGTATCTCTCCCGTAGATTTAAGGTGCGTTCCTCCGCAAAGCTCGCTTGAGAAATCCTCTATAGATACTACTCGCACCTCCTGCTGATACTTCTCTGCGAAGAAGGCAAGTGCCCCTGCTTTTTTGGCCTCGGCCAAAGACATCTTCTTATCATCAAGTGGCTGATCAGCTGAGATCTTTTCATTGACGATCTCTTCGATGCGGTCAAGCTCCTCTCTTCTGATATCCTTAAAATGGGTAAAATCAAAACGCAGCCTGTCTTCTGCCACTAAGGATCCCTGCTGCCTGACATGCTCTCCCAGGACCTTTCTTAATGCCGCCTGCAAAAGATGGGTGGCTGTGTGGTTTCTGGCTATGGAAAGCCGCCTCTCTGAATCAATCCGCGCCTCTACGGGATCGTTCTCCTTAAAGCTGCCCTGTTTGACCCTGCCGATGTGCATGATCATCTTACCGGCCTTCTTGGTATCAGCGACTTCAAATAAGTTCTTGCTATTTTTTATCAAGCCGCTATCTCCGACCTGGCCCCCTGACTCCGGATAAAAGACCGTCTCCTCTAATACGATTATCCCCTGATCTCCTTTATCGATCCGGCTGACCTGTTTTCCATGCTGCATAATCTTGATGATCTTCGACTTCAGGGAATTATCTTTGTACCCGCAAAAGCCAGTCTCTTCAGTACCTACCCCAAGCTTATCCGCGTCAAAGACATCCCCTTTCATCCCGCTCTTAAGTTTTGAACGCTCCCTCTGGCGAGATAACTCCTGCTCAAAGACCTTAACAGAAAAAATGATCCGCTTCTTATCTAACCATGCCTTGGTCAGCTCAATGGGGATACCGTATGTATCATAGAGTTGAAAGGCGATCCTTCCCGCCCCTTCAGGATCATTCTTATTCTTATGACCGGCGAACCTCTCTTCAAAGATCCTGGGACTTGCCTTCAGGGTAGCGATAAAGGTCTTCTCCTCGGCCAGGACCACCTCGGATATATTCTCCTTGCGCGCGTCTAATTCCGGATAGGCCCGCTTCATCGTCTCTGATAAAACCGGCACTAATTTATATAAAAATGGCTTCTCGATCCCCACCCGCCTTAAATGAAGGACGCTTCTACGGATCAGCTTTCTGATCACATAGCCTCTCGCCTCATTAGAGGGTAGAACACCGTCATATATCGCAAAGGCCACTGCCCTGATGTGATCGGCTACGGCAAAAATCTTCTTTTTTTCATCAATACGATCAGGATCAGCGGCCTGCATGATCTCATCGATGAACGGCGCAAACAGGTCGGTCTCAAAGTTACTCTTGACTTTCTGCATTACTGCAGCTAACCGCTCAAGCCCCATCCCGGTATCGATATTCTTCTGCGGCAGCGGCTCCAATAACCCTGTCTCCATACGGTTAAACTGCGTAAAGACCAGGTTCCACACTTCGACAAACCTCTGACAATCGCAGGCAGGGGTGCAGTTTGAGCTGCCGCAGCCGATCTTTTCACCCAGGTCAAAGAAGATCTCAGAGCAGGGTCCGCAGGGACCGTTAGGGCCCTTCTGCTTTGCCTCTGAGGGCCAAAAGTTCTCCTTATCTCCTAATTTTACGATTCTTTCCTTTGGGACCTTTATCAAATCCTTCCAGATAGCATAGGCCTCATCGTCATCCTTATATACGGAGACCCAGAGCCTGTCTTTTTTTAGTTTCATCTCCTGAGTTAAAAACTCCCAGGCCCAGGTGATCGCATCCTCTTTAAAGTAATCTCCGAATGAAAAGTTACCCAGCATCTCAAAAAACGTGTGATGCGCCGCAGTCACACCCACCTTCTCAAGGT
>JBHPDM010000033.1:0-12019 GCA_042577285.1 Candidatus Omnitrophota bacterium | reverse complement strand
CCGCTGTCAACTCAGCGGCATGCCTTATGATACCGGCAATGAAATGCTTAGCCACTTTTGAAAGGAAATATTTGTCTTTAGGATCGTAAAAAGCGTTTTTTGCGCCCTTAAATAATGACATGTGCGTGTGCATCCCCGAACCGTTTATCCCGTATATAGGTTTCGGCATAAAGGTCGCATGCAGCCCCTTGGATAAAGCGATCTCCTTTACCGCCAGCCTGTAGGTCATCACATTATCGGCCATCGCCAGGGCTTCGCCGTAACGCAGGTCGATCTCATGCTGGCTGGAGGCGACTTCATGATGGCTGTATTCGACGACGATCCCTAAGCCCTCCAGGGCACTGACCGTTTCATTCCTGACGTTCTGGGCCAGATCCAGCGGAGTCAAGTCAAAATACCCGCCCTTATCCAGGATGATCGTGTTCTTGGGATTATTGAAATAAAAATATTCCAGCTCCGGCCCGACATAAAAGGTAAAGCCTTTATTTTTCGCCCGGGCCAAGTTCTTTTTTAAAACATAACGCGGGTCGATCTCAAATGGCTTTCCCTTAGGCGTATAGATATCGCAGAGCATCCGCGCCACCTTCTTATCCTTTGACTCCCAGGGCAGGATCGCAAAAGTTGTCGGGTCCGGCATTGCGGTCATATCCGATTCCTCGATCCGCGCAAAGCCTTCGATCGAGGAGCCGTCAAAACCCATCCCATCAGAGAGCGCGCGCTCCAGCTCATCGATAGTTATAGTAAAACCTTTAAGGAACCCCAGGACATCGGTAAACCAAAGCCTGATGTACCGGACCTTCTCCTTTTTAGCTAACCTGATCACATCCTGTTTTGTTTTCGGCTTCTTCATGCTCGCTCCTTTATCTCTTTAGAAATTTCCCTATCCTTGCCAATGCCTCCTTAAGATTACTCAGGCTTGAGGCATAGGATATACGGATATGGTCTTCAAGCCCGCTTCCAAATGCGCTTCCCGGCACAACCGCGATTTTCTGCTCCTTGAGCAACTTTTGCGCAAAGTCAAGATCATTCATGCCGGTATTTTTAATTGATGGAAAGACATAAAACGTCCCTTCCGGCTTTCTACTGCTAAGCTCCAGATCATTCAGCTTATCAACCACAAACTCCCGGCGCCGCTTATATTCACGCTTCATCTCTTCGACTGACCTGCGGCCGGAGTGCAGAGCCTCGCAGGCAGCCATCTGGGAGGTTATCGGAACGCACATGATGCTGTACTGATGGATCTTGGTCATCGCCGCGATGATCTCCTTAGGCCCGCAGGCAAAACCCACGCGCCATCCGGTCATTGCGTATGACTTTGAGAATCCGTCAAGATAAAGAGTGTTCGGCTTTGCTCCTGCAAGTGTTGCAAATGGCGTATGCGCAAAATCAAAGGTCAGGTCACCGTAGATCTCATCGGAAATACAAAGTACCTTATTGCTTACTAAGACCTTTTTAAGCGCTTCCAGCTCCTTCTTTGTGTAAGATGTCCCGGTGGGATTCACCGGGTAATTAAAAATGATCGCCTTAGTCTTATTATCAATATGCTTCTCTAGGTTCTTAGGCGTTAATTTAAAATCATCATTTTTTGTATCGATATAGACGGGAATGCCTCCTGCAAGCTCTGTGAGCGGACCGTATGAGACGTAACCGGGCGTAGGGATCAGGATCTTATCTTCGGGATCGATCACCGAACGCAAGACCAGATCCATCCCCTCGCTCACCCCAACGGTGATCAGGATCTCCTCGTCAGGGCAGTACTCGAGATCAAACTTATTCTTCAGGTAACGGCTGATAGAAAGGCGTAGTTTATACAGCCCCTTATTCGAAGTATAGGAGGTAAACCCCTGCTCTAAGGAATAGATCCCCTCCTCCCGGATCTGCCAGGGGGTGACAAAATCCGGCTCTCCGACGCCCAAAGAGATCACATCCTCCATTCCGAGCACCAGGTCAAAAAACTTCCTGATCCCCGAAGGCTGCATCTGGCCGACTTTTCCTGATATGTACTCTTTCATAACAATAAACTACTCGCTAATAACTAATCGCTATCCTCTTATTCTCATCCCTGTGTTTTAAGATCACCCCGTCCTCTTTGTATTTCTTCAGCAGAAAGTGCGTGGTGGTCCTCCTGACATTCTCTAATGGAGCCAGTTTCTCTGCAACAAAGCTTGAGACCGTATGCAGGTCTTTTCCTTCGACGATCAGAAGCAGGTCATACGTCCCTGAAAGCAGGTAACAGCTTACCACCTCGGGGAACGAATAGATGCGCTCTGCGATCTTATCGAATCCGAGGTCCTTTTGCGGAGTGATATTTACTTCGATCAGGGCGCGGACATCTTTCTTTGTATCTTTGAGGATCTCCTTATTGATCACCGCCTTATACTTTAAGATCACACCAGACTTCTCGAACTTCTTGATCGCCTCTTTTATCGTCTGGGTCTTCTTCTTAAGCATTTTCGCGATCTCTTCAGCAGTCGTACGCGCGTCTTTTGTTAAGATCTCCAGTATTTCATCCATCTTCTCCCCCTTGGTTAGACGTTACAAACCGGCGGCCCCTGGCGCTTATGCTCAGAGCGCCTGATCATCCCTTTGACTTTATTCACCTTCTTTGCCGATGCAAACTGTTTTCTTTTTCTCTGCATCCTTGATAATATATCATCCAGCTCAGGGTAACTAATCCCCATCTCCCCTTCATCGGTCTGGCCGAGCCAAAGACCTGCTGAAGGGGCTTTAGTGATTATCCACTCCGGGATCTTCAATTGCCTGGCGAGTCTCCGCACGTCCTTCTTTAATAACCCGCCGATTGGCAGGATATCGGTTGCTCCATCTCCATGCTTAGTAAAATAGCCCACCATTAACTCTGACTTATTACCCGTACCGCAAACGATATAATTTAATGTATTGGCCAAATAATATAAAGTAATCATCCTCAGTCGGGGTTTCAGGTTTGCCTTGGCTAATTTACTGCCCCTGGGAAGTGTCTTTATGAGCCTATCATACATCTTACATAAATCGACCATCCGTGTCTTTATACCAAGTTTTTTGGCGATAATCTTTGCATCATCAAGGTCCTGCTTCTTGCTATAGCAGGGCAGAAAAAGGCCTAAAACCCTATTTCTGCCTACCGCTTCCTTACAAAGGCAGGCGACCACAGAAGAATCTATTCCTCCGGAAAGACCCAGGACTATACCTTTTGCCCCGGCCTGCTTAACCTGTTTTCTGATCCAGGAGACTATTCTTCTCTTCATAGCCAATTCATTGCCGTTTATATCGAGCTGGAATATAGATAGAAAATTATAGCACCTAAGTAATTGGGGGTCAAGGGGATGTTGGGGGCTTTACTTACCGTTCCACTGCAGGCCCTCGATTACTGCCTGGGCTACGTTGGTGAGGTGGTCGCCGATCTTCTCCAAGTTGCTGATTATATCCAGAAAGACTACCCCGGAAAGGACATTACAATCCCCCTTCTCAAGGCGCCGGGTGTGGCTATCCTTTAAACTGTTTCTGAGATCGTTGATCACTGCCTCCTGCTCAAGGACGAGTTTTGCATCCTGGATATTGATCCCCAGCGCGCTGATAGAATAATTAGCCATCTTGATCACATCCTCGTACATCTTCTCCAGCTCTGATGCGGCTTCCTTTGAAAAAGGCATGCGGTTCTCGATCTTCTGCTCTGCCAGGTCCCTTAAATTCTCGGCGTGGTCGCCGATCCTCTCCACATCATTGATCGCATGTAATAGTGGGGGGATCTTCCTTGATTCATCGGCGCTTAACTCCCTCTGCATGATCTCGACCAGGTACTTGGTGATCGCCTCTCTCAATGAATCCACCGCCTCTTCCCTGCGGGTTACTCCTTCTAAAGCCCTTGGGTCATTTTTAAAGAAGCTCTCCATTGCCAGGCTGACCATCTTCCGGGTCAATTCCAGGGCCCTGATGATCTCCTTGATCGCCGCCTCTATAGCTATAGGCGGAGTATTCAATAGGTGCGGTTCCAGGTATTTCGGCAGATACTCGACCTCCTCCTCCTCTTCCCCTTTGATCACCCTGGTAAGCCATCCGGCGAATACCCGCACAAAGGGCAGAAAGAGCAGAGTTGCGATCACGTTAAATAAGGTATGGGCGTTTGCGATCTGCCGCGGTAGCTCGGCAGATGTGGAACTGACCAGCCTGATAAACGGAGACAAAAACGGTAAAAATACAGCTACCGCGATGACCCGCATTATAATATGGGCAAAGGCTGCTCTCTTTGCGTTGATACTTACCCCGATGGAAGCGATCAATGCTGTAACGCAGGTACCGATATTACAACCAAAGATCAATGGTATCGCAGCTCCCAGGTCGATTAGATTTGCCATAGCAAGACTTATCACCATACCGGTGGTCACAGAGCTGCTCTGGACTACCGCGGTAACGAGTGCTGCGGCAAGTACGCCCAAAAGCGGATTCCTGCTAAAAGAGACCATAATCTCGGTAAAGAGTGGATACTGACCTAAAGGCTTGACTACCGTAGTCAGGATACTTAAGCCGAGAAACAAAATACCAAACCCGAGCAGGAATTCACCGACGTATTTGTGGGTCTTTCTCCTACCGATAAGCATCAAAAGCATCCCCACGCCGATGATCGGCAGGGCGTAATCCGTAAGCTTAAAGGCGATCAACTGGGCGGTGATCGTGGTACCGATGTGGGCACCCAATATCACCCCTAATGCCTGCACCAGGGTCATCAGTCCGGCGTTGACAAACCCTACCACCATCACGGTTGTCGCCGATGAAGACTGGATTACGCTGGTGATACCCGTGCCGACCAACACTCCCTTTAAACGGCCTCCGGTAAGCCCGTGCAGGATGCGGCGCATCCTCTCGCCGCTTGCCTTATGCAGGCCGTCGCTCATCTGCTTTAAGCCGTAAATAAACAGCCCCAGGCCTCCGATGATACCGAAGATTATTTCTTTACCCATCCTTCTCTCCCTTGACCTTTTTTAAATAGACCATTAAAAGTGAAACCGCCGCCGGAGTAACTCCGGATATCCGGGATGCCTGCCCTAAGTTAACCGGCCTAAATTTCTTTAATTTCTCCCTGATCTCGGAAGAAAGCCCGCTGATATTATAATCCAGATCCTGCGGCAGCCTGATCTTCTCCAAGTGCTTAAAGCGCTCTACCTCCTTACGCTGCCTGCGGATAAACCCAGCATATTTTACCTCAATTTCCACCTGACGCAAAGCAATTTCCGGTATATTGATCTTCAGATGATCCAGGCCTTTTATCGCTCTTATATCCAGCTGCGGCCTCTTCAGCAGCGCCTCTAATGTGGTCGGTTTTTTTAGGGGCGCGCTCTGCAGATCTCTTAACCCCTGATTAATCCGGGAAGTAGGCTTGAGCCTGGTTTCCCTCAGAAATTGGAATCCGCGTTGGATCGCTTCCTTCTTCATCTCTGTCTTTCGATAAACCGCCTCAGAAACCAATCCAATCTTGCGGCCGATCCCGTTAAGGCGCAGGTCAGCGTTATCCTCGCGCAGGATCAACCGGTACTCTACGCGCGAGGTGAACATCCGGTAAGGCTCCTCTGTCCCCTTGGTCACCAGGTCATCGATCAGAACACCTATATAGCTAGAGCTGCGGTCTAACACCAACAGCTCTCTTCCCTTAACCCTCAAAGCGGCATTGATCCCGGCGATCAACCCCTGCGCAGCTGCCTCTTCATAGCCGGTCGTGCCGTTGATCTGGCCGGCGAGGAATAAATTCTTAACGCACTTTGCCTCCAGCGTAAGAAAGAGCTGTGTAGGCAGAACAAAATCGTATTCAATACCGTAACCGGGCTTAGTCATCTTTGCTCTCTCAAGACCGGGGATAGTCGCTAAGATCCTCTCCTGTACCTTGACTGGTAAGAACGTAAACAGCCCGTTAGCATAATATTCATTGATATCCAGCCCCTCCGGCTCAATAAAGAGCTGGTGGCGTTCTTTATCGGGAAAACGCCTAACCTTTTCCTCAATTGAAGGGCAGTAGCGCGGATTTACACCGGTGCTGATAATCTGCAAAAGCTCTTTATCTTTCAGGGAATCTTTGATCACTTTGTGCGTACGAAGATTCGTATAAGTAAGATAACATGATACTTGGCGCAGCGGCACCTTCTTATTCGAAAATGAGAAAGGCTGGATCTTTTTATCGCCGGGTTGTTCCTTCATCCTGGAGAAATCGATCGTCTTAGCGTCAAGGCGGCAGGGAGTGCAGGTCTTAAGGCGCGAAAGCTCAAGACCTGCTTTTTTAAGGCTCGCAGATAGCCTGATACTTGCCGGCTCATTCCTTCTGCCTGCCTGATATTTTTCTTTACCTATATATATCACTCCGTTTAAAAATGTACCGCTACAGATCACAACACACTTTGCGCTAAAACTTCCCTTCAGGGTGGTAATACCTGCGATGCGGCCATCCTTGACGGTTATTCCTGTTACTTCGGCTTCCCTGAGCGTAAGATTCCTTTGTTTTTCTACCGTGCTCTGCATTCTTTTCTGATAAAGCCTGCGGTCTTCTTGAGCCCGGGATGACTGCACTGCCGCTCCCTTAGAGGCATTGAGAATTCGGAACTGTATTCCACAGGCATCAGCAGCGCGGGCCATCTCGCCCCCTAAGGCATCGATCTCCTTTACCAGCTGCCCCTTACCTATTCCGCCGATCGCCGGATTACAACTCATCCAGCCTACTCTTTCCTTCTTCATGGTCAAAAAGAGAGTCCTTGCGCCCATACGGGAGGCCGCAAGCGCGGCCTCGATACCTGCATGGCCGGCGCCGATAACTATCGTATCAAAACTTTTCATATAGATTTGGGGTAATTATTCCTTCGCTGCCTTGACCAGGAGGGGCATGATATCTTTGCCAAGGAGCTCTCCGATCGAGCCGAGCTTCGCAGCCTTCTCGGAAAAACTCATCGAGCCATCCGGCAGGATTCCCCCGCCGCGGACTAATAGTGGTACCGGATCAGCCGAGTGCGCCTTGATCGCGCAGACAGTGGAGTGGTCAGCGGTTACTGCAATGATAGTATTTGCCGTATCCAGCTTTGGCAGGAGCTGGGCAAAGAAAAATTTATCTATTGCTTCGATGATCTCCTTCTTCTTCTGAAAATCTCCGTCATGCGCCGGCTCATCCGGCCCCTTGATGTGGATATAGATGCCGTCATATTTTGCCAGAGATTCAATCGCCACCTTTGCCCACACCGGATAATCCACGTCATAGTGGCCGGTTGCCTTTGGCACCGAGATCACGTCGATTCCCGTCAAGAGCGCGATCCCCTTTTCAACCGGCATCTCAACGAAAGAACCGAACTTCAAGCCGTGCGCTTCGCCGATCTTTGGGAAATCCGGCAGATGGTCTCCGGCATCGCGAGAGAGAATCAGGTTGCCGGGAAGCTTGCCTTCAGATACGCGCTTCTTATTTATGGCTGAGGCATCGAGGACTTTATGCGATTCTTGAGTAAATTCATTTAACAGCTTTGCCGCCTCCTTTGCCTCGGTCGATTCCTCATAACCCGGCATTGGCTCAGACTGCATCACTTGCATTTCAAACTTCTCCTTGGCAACTCCAAAGACACCCTCGCGGTCGTAGGCAGGATCAGTGTTGGTGATCCATCCGGATAATTTTGAGCGCATCCCCCTGATCACCAGGATCCCCCGGTGGCCGATAGTACTCTTAAACTCAAATGTCGCACTTGATAACGTGACCTTGGAATTTATCTCTTGTGCTAGGCCGTTTGCTTCCTCGGTAGATAAATTCCTGCCAACCCTGCGGTCCTTTATCTTCTTACCATCGCTATCTACGGTGGCAAAGTTTACCCGAAAAGCGGCATTCCCGTCCTGAATATCCAGGCCTTCGGCGAATGACTCTAATGGTCCGCGTCCGGTGTAATATTTATGCGCATCGTATCCTAAAAGGCTGATCACCGCGATATCCGACTCCGGCGCTATTCCCTTTCCTACCGGATAAACGATTCCCGTCTTACCCTTTTGGGCCAAACGGTCCATATTCGGGGTGACTGCCGCCTCCAGCGGAGTCTTATCCCCTAACTCCTTTATCGGCAGGTCTCCTAAGCCGTCGAGTACTATATATAGGATCTTCTTCATGGATTATTTTTTAGGTCAGCACTTGGAAAAACCGCAGGCGTGACACTTGGCGCACCCTTCTTCGTGGCGCAGGGCTCCCCCGCAGTCAGGACAGACTCCGGCGATATCCCCGTCGATCTCAAAATCAAAAGACGTCCCCGTCCCCGGGCTCGCATTATCCCCTGAGGAATGCTTCATCGCTATCTCTTTGGCTTCTGCGGTCACCTCTTCGGGCTTGGCCGCGCCCAGCCTCTTCTCTACTACGCGGGCAATCGCGTCAGCGCAGGAAAATATCCTCTTCCCCTTCTCCCAGGAGGGTGAAGGGCAACGGATATTGCGTAATTGTTCGATGATAGACTTTACTTCTATGCCGGAACGAAAACCTAATGACACCAGCCTCCCCACCGCCTCAAGCTGACTGGCAGCGCAGCCGCCGGCTTTACCCATCTGGGTAAAGAGTTCAAAAGGCCTGCCCTCCTCATCGATATTTATAGTCACGTAAAGATTTCCGCAGCCGGTAGCTACCTTTGTAGTGGTGCCGATCGTCACTTCAGGCCTGGGACGGGGAGAGATCTTTCCCGGATCTAAGATCTTTTTTTCGTCATCCTTCTTATCCTTAGTCCCGATATTTAAAACCTGCCCATCGCGGCTGCCGTCACGGTAGATCGTGATCCCCTTGCAACCCAACTCATAGGATAAGAGATAAGTCTTACGTACATCATCGATCGCTGCTTCCCGGGGAAAATTGATCGTCTTTGAGACCGCGTTATCCACGTGCCTCTGGAAGGCAGCCTGCATCCTGATATGCCACTCAGGGGAGATGTCATGGGCAGTGACAAAGATCTTTTTTACGCCCTCAGGTATCTCCTTGATATCGTGGATCGTGCCTTGATCTGCGATTTTCTCCATCAGCTCGCGGGAATAAAATCCCCGTTCCTTTGCGATCTGCTCAAATAAGGCATCCACCTCCACCAGCTTATCGTTATCCATCACATTGCGGTGGTAGGAGATAGCAAAGAGCGGTTCGATCCCGGAAGATGTGGGGCCGGCGATAATGCTGATCGTGCCGGTGGGAGCGATCGTAGTCAGGGTTGCATTACGCATCTTATGATTCCCGTTTTTCTTATCGTAAATACTCCCCTTAAAGGCCGGGAATGGCCCCTTTGTCTTAGCCAATTCATGGGATTTTTTAGTCGCTTCCTTTAATATAAAGCCCATCGCCTTATCTGCCAACGCCACACCCTCTTCGCTGTCATAGGGTATGCCTAAGCGGATCAAAAGACTTGCCCACCCCATCACGCCCAGGCCGATCTTGCGCGTCAATTTCGTGGCATGCTCGATCTGCGGAAGCGGGAATCTGTTTACGTCAATAAGATTATCCAGGAAGTGCACGGCAAGCCGCGTCGTCCTCTTCAACTTATCCCAGTCCACCTCAAAGCGCGTGCCTACCTTTTTATACATCCGCGAGAGGTTGACCGAGCCTAAGTCACAGCTCTCATAAGGAAGTAACGGCTGCTCTCCGCAAGGATTTGTGCTCTCGATATCGCCCAGCTTTGGCGTGGGGTTGCATTTGTTGATTTGATCGATAAAAATGATCCCCGGCTCTCCGTTCTTATGCGCCTGCCTGACGATCAGCTCAAAGACATCTTTTGAATTGACCTGCTCGACGGCTTTGTGCGAGTGCGGGTCGATCAGGTCGTAATCTTCGTTATTCTTTAACTTCTGCATGAAATCTTCGGTGACCGCGATGGAGATATTGAAATTATTGACCTTCCTGTCTTCGTCCTTACAGGTGATAAACTCCATGATATCCGGATGGTCTACCCGCAGGATCCCCATATTCGCTCCGCGGCGGGTTCCCCCCTGTTTTACCGCCTCAGTCGCAGAATCATAAACCTTCATAAATGATACCGGGCCTGATGCAATGCCTCCGGTAGTCTTTACCACGGAATTTTTCGGGCGCAGGCGTGAGAAAGCAAAACCAGTGCCTCCCCCGGACTTGTGGATCATCGCGGTAGCCTTGAGCGTCTCAAAGATCGATTCCATCGAATCATTTATCGGCAGCGTAAAACAGGCGGAGAGCTGTCCCAGGTCTTTGCCGGCGTTCATAAGACACGGTGAGTTGGGCATGAATTCACGGTTAGTCATCAAATTATAAAAAGCCTTCCCTAAATCAGAGATCTCTTTATTGGTGCTGCCGTATTTTTTATCCGCTGAGGCGATCGCTTTTGCTACGCGGTAAAACATCTCATCGGGGGTCTCGATGACCTTGCCCTTCTCGTCTTTTTTAAGGTACCTGCGTTTCAAAACAGTGATCGCGTTTTCAGTTAGTTTTAGTGACATACTTTCCTCCGATGAAAAGAACACCCAACCCGCAGCTAAAAGAAAAATCTACTGTGAAATTTGTGGGGCTGGGTATCGTAAGATGATATCGTTGTAAACCCCGGAAACTGTTCTTCTAAAGTATATCCCAGCCTAAATTTCTTGTCAACAGAAAAATACAATATATTGTAGTAAGTAAAACGCCGCTATACTATAAGTTGTATTAAGAGCTTAAGGGTGCTTATTTGCCTTTTGGGGCTGGCAGGACTCCCGGATCACTAACTCCGTCGCTAAAGAGACTTTTTTTACCTTGGGTCTCTCCTTGGCATCCATCAAAGCTTTTAATTGCTTTACCGCATCCTGGCCCATCTTCACCAGGGGCTGCCGGACCGTGGTCAGCGCTACAAACCCATAAAGCCCGGAAGGGTTATCATCAAAACCCACGATCGATAAACTCTTAGGAATCTCCTCTCCCATCTCCTTTGCAACCGCCATCACCTCAAGCGCCATAGAGTCGGATGCGACAAAAACTGCAGTAGGCGCCTTTGACATATTCAATAACTTCACTGCCGCCTGACGCGCCTGGCCGCGGGAATAATCAGTCTTAAAGATAAACTCTTCATCAACAGGCAGTTTATGTTTCGAGAGCGCCCGCTTGTAGCCTTCTAATCTCTGCGCTGCTGCCTGACTGACCAGGTCGCCGGTGATATGCGCGATTTTTTTATGCCCTAAACTGACCAGATAATTGACCGCCTGCTCTGCTCCGCCGACATTGTCGATTGAAATACAACTGACCCGCCGATCATCGATATGATTATTTATTACGACGCATGGGATATCCTGCCTCAACGCATCCTCGAGCTGCTGGCGGTTACCGATGATATCGGCGAAGATCGCTCCGCCGATGCTGGTGAGGTTGGCCTCAGTTTTACTATCAGTGAGGCGAAGCAGAAGGTCTAACTTTAATACTGCGCAAAGCGTTCCGATACCGCGGATCAACTCCAGCGCGTAAAATGAGTAGAATATACCTTCGTAGCGCGGGATCACCAGCGCCACGACATTGCTCTTTCCCGTGGCTAATCTCTGCGCCAGGACAGAAGGCTGATATTTGAGCTCCTTTACCGCATCAAGCACCGCCTTCTTATGCCTATACTTTACCGTGGCGACATTATTGATTACGCGCGAGACTGTAGTAATCGATACGCCTGCACGGCGGGCAACGTCATTTATAGAGATTGTTTTGGAGGGGGTGGTTCTTCTGCGCACCATGGATTAAAGAAGCCTTACTGTCTTGACTTGATCTTTGGCCCTGATCGGGCCGATCGACTGATTAATGTTGCAGGCAGCGATCCCTGCGCGTACCTGGATCACCTCGATGGTGGCAAAAGCGTAATTGTTCCTGAAGACGCGCAGTGTATCTCCGACTCCCAGGCCGGCATCTGAGCCCAGGTCGATCACTACGAAATTATTACCCTTATTCACCGCAAGCACCTCTCCGGAAAGAACGCGGCTGACCTCTAAAGCTCCTATCTCAGGCTCGTATATCTCAGCGCCGAACGGCCGCACAACGATCGGGGAAAGCTCTACTGAATCCTGGTACTGCCCC
>JBHPDM010000032.1:0-12132 GCA_042577285.1 Candidatus Omnitrophota bacterium | reverse complement strand
CGCTGTCGTCTGTTTCCTGCTCTTTACCCTCCGGGGTATCCTGACCGTTATCCCTGGTTTGCGCTATTTCCTTTTCAGCGCCTACGGAAACTCCCCCGGCAACCTGATACTCCCCTCCGATCTTCTGCTTCGGCTTACCATCTTCGGCCTTTGCTTGGGATTGCTCGGTAGAATAGGTGATCTGTGCCTTTTCGGAAATAGACTTTTTTACGCCGACCTTCCTGCTGCCGTTAGCGTATTGCACCGAGACATCAATGCCGTATTGCTCTGAAAGTTTGCTTCCAGCGCCCCCGAAAAAGAAGTAATCGACAAAATCCTTAGCCAGATCAACCGATAATTCTCCCTTTTTTAAGGCCTCTTCGGTACCGCTCCAGCTTTTTCCCGTGGCAAGCATCACCAGCAGCCGGCTCTGCGATGCCTGCGGCTCGGAAGTAAGCATGATCTCGGGTTTTTCCGGCGTTCCTGTCAGGGCAACCCTTATAATATATTTTCCCACCGCGGCATTTCCCTTTATATTAAGCCCCGGCTTACGTAAGTCACCTAAAAAATAGACCGTGCTGCGTTCAAGCCTGATCCTTGCTGTCTTCGGCCCGGATATTTCCCCTTTCCCAAAGACCGCCTCACCCTTAATCCGCGGCGGCTGGTTTAGATCTTCGATCTTCATCTTAAAAACTACGGGGCAATCCGAAGCAGAAAACCCCTTATAAGACAGGCTCTCGATAAGCAGATCCCCGCTTATTTCCGGATTCCTTGAAGGTCCCTTTATATACGCGTCCAGGCCGGTAAGCTCACCGGATAAAAATTTCAGATTTTCCTCTTCGCTGAAAAACCCTAAGGTATGAGCGAGGTTTATCCCCTGCGCATAGATGTTAAGATCCAACGCTCCCTTTTTGCAATTCCCCTGAAACAATACCTGCCGCACACCCGCGATATTAAGCCTGGCATTGAATATTTCGAAATTTAACCCGCCCGGACTTAAAGAAGTCATTCTCGCGCTGAATTTCTGGATCTTCAGCTCTGAGCCTTCAGGCAACCCCCTGATACCGGTGGCATTGACATCCTGCAGTAAAAATCCGCCTGCTAAACTGCCCCTTGCGCTTTTTATTTCTATCTTGCGCGCTGCGGCGTATTTGCGGATAAGTGATTTAACGATCATCTTAGCTCCTGCAGCAGTAAAGAATATATAATACGCCAAAGCAGCCGCCGCAAAAATAACGACTATAATTAATCTCTTTTTGTTACTCATTAAGCCTATCTTCTTCTTAAGGCCGCCCCTATCCAGCCGATGATTATTCCTGTGACCAGGGAAGAAAACACCACGATCGCCCGGCTGGTCTTAAAGGACCAGAAGAGAAAATTTATATTCACCACTTCGTAGTTCTGAGCGACAAAGATGAATAATAACAGCAGTAACCCTAACGCAAACCACACTTTCCAGCGCATTTTCCCTCCCTCCCATAAAAATTCCCCACAAGTCTATTGTAGGGATCGATTTCGTAGCGGATTTTTTTCATGAATGGAATAAACTAGGATGATTTCAGGCGTGTCTTGGCGCTTTTGAGCTTCTGCGTAAAGCCGCTGGCCTTGAAATCCGCATTCCACTTCTTCATTATCAGCCAACCGCCGAAACGGATCAGGTCATTGCGCCATGACCGGTACCAGATCCTCCAGCCGGCCTTGATATTGTGCAGAAAAAATACAATCGAAGGAAAAACGAATATATTCAGGCCGATACTGAACATATGCCGGAAGCGGTAAAACTTACCCATGATCTTCAACGCAGAATCCTGCATCTGTTCGGCGGTCAGGGGCGGATCCGGTTCAAAGAGCGGAAAGTTGCCGTCATAATACTCCCAGCCAACGTCCGCCTTAGAATAAACCCTGTTCTGCCGCATAAGCCTGCGCCTCAGTTCCGTACCCGGAAGAGGCCCGGCCAACAACACCTGCACGGTGTCAATCCTGGCCTTCGTGATAAAATCCCGGAAGCGCTTTACCCTGAGAACCGCCGGCATACTGAAAGACACATCTTTTAACGGATAGCCGAAGATAAACATCCCGTGGATCAAAAAGCCGTATTTATGGAAGATCCTGGTCATCGCGATCATATCCTGCGCTTTGATATGCTTGTTCATCGCCTTCAATTCTTCATCGATCGGCGACTCAAATCCGATCGCCACCGTATTTATACCTGCTTCACGCATCGCAGAAAGCAACTCCGCGTCCTGAGACTTATCCAGCCTGATCTGCACAGTCGTATCCAGCCTCCTGCCGATCTTTTTCTGGTAATCACGCAACATCCGGCAGAATCTGACCGTCTCATCGCGCTCTTGGCCGAAGAGGTCATCAACGATGAAAAAATGCCTGGCGTCTTTTGTCTCGACAAGCTGGCTGATCCGTTCAAGCATCCTCTCCACAGAAGCGATTCTCGGCTTGCCCTTGACCGCGCAAAACTCGCAATCCATCCCGCAGCCGCGGATCCTTTCTATTGGGAATATCTTTATCTTTGAGTAACGCACCAGAGAAAAATCCGGTATCGGCAACTTATCAAAATCAGTGATCGGCGGCCTTGAGGGTGTCAGAAAAATCTTGCCATCTTTCAGGTAGGCGATACCTTTGATACCGCTTACATCCTCGCCCCTCTCTATCGCATGCAAAAGCTCTCTGGTCGTCTCCTCCCCTTCTCCGATTACTATATAATCAAGACCCGAAGAGAGCCCCTCGGCAATATTCTCATCCACAAAGTGCTGGCCGCCGGCAATGGTGATAGCACCCTTCTTCTTGTAATACTGCGCCAGCATGTACAGACGGGGTATAGTACTCGTCAGCCCTCCGTAAAAACCCACCACATCCGCCGGCCTTAATGACTCCAGGAACTCATGATTGACATCACCCTTAGGTTCCCTGGGGCCGTACCTGCGCATATTATTCTCATCGATCACCTCGACATCCCAGCCCGGCATCTCATTGACCGCGCTTGCCACACACACCGGGCCCAAGGCCGTAGTCTTATCAGCGACGAAAGAGTAGATATTGAACGCCGGATATGCCGGGGCGATCACCTTTAACCTGTGTCTTTTTTTGGTGGTATCAAACATAATTACCTCTTATCCGATTATACCCCGGTAAACCAAAAATCCCAAGTACTTTTGCAGCGCCTAGGATCAGGCAGATTCTCCCCTTGGCTCTGGAAAACTTTTGGCTAAGCCCGCTCGGGAAATAAATGACGAGTCCTCAGACACACCCTTACCAGCATCAGCATCACAGGTACTTCGATCAACACACCCACCACCGTCGCCAAAGATGCTCCCGAAGATAACCCAAAAAGCACGGTAGAGGTAGCGATCGCCACTTCAAAATGGTTGCTCGCCCCGATCAGGGCAGAGGGTGCGGCGTCCCTGTATGGCAGCTTCAGCCATCGCCCCGCCGCATAAGCTATGGCGAATATCAAACAGGTCTGTAAAAAAAGCGGGATTGCGATCAGAAATATCGTCTGCGGCTGGTCGATGATCAGCTCACCCTTAAAAGAGAACAAAAGCACCAGGGTGGTCAGCAGGGCAGATATAGATACCGGGGTCAAATAGTGCAGGAATTTTTCCTCAAACCACTTAAGACCTTTTCTGGAGATCACCAACTTGCGCGTATGATATCCCAATAAGAGCGGAAGACCAACATAGACCATGACAGACAAAAAGATCGTCTGCCAGGGGATCGGCATCCTGTTGATCCCCAGGAGCCATCCCCCCAGCGGTGCATAAAGAAAGAGCATCGCCAGGGAATTTATCGCCACCATCACCAGGGTATGGCCGTCATTCCCCTTAGCTAAGTGCCCCCAGATCAGCACCATCGCCGTGCAGGGAGCGATCCCCAGCAATATGCAGCCTGAGATATAGGACCTGTACAGCTCTACCTGGCCCCCGCCTTTGACTATCTCGACTCCCGGCAGCAGCCCCTTAAATAAAACTCCCAGAAACAGCCAAGATATAGCAAGCATGGTAAAGGGCTTGATGCACCAGTTGACGACTAAGGTCAGGGCTACGGGCTTGGGGGTCTTGCCGGCCTTGATCACCTCGGTGAAATCGATCTTCACCATGATCGGATACATCATAAAGAATAGGCATATCGCTATCGGTATTGACACCTGGTAGACAGAGAACCTATCCAGCATAACCGCTGTCTGCGGAAAGACCTTGCCCAGCAGGATCCCCAGGCCAATGCACCCGATCACCCAGAGCGTAAGATACTTCTCAAAAAGACTTAATCGTTTCTCTTCGCGGATTATCTCTTCCATATATTTCCTTGATTATACCCCTTACAGCCAAAAATCCCAAGCGAGTCTTTCTACGGCTGCCTGGGATGAATCCTGTGATTAACGCTCTAATGCCTGCGCTGCCGGTAATGCCTTTGCCTATTACTGCCCTTAGATTGCCTGGGTTGAGGGTGACGGCCGGGTTTGTCGAATTCTTCCGCAGGCATATGCGGATGTTTTGAGACAGGCAAAGAAGAGCGGATTAATTTTTCAATATCCTTGACATTACCACGCTGATCAGGTGTAGCAAAAGAGATCGCATGCCCCTTCTGCCCTGCCCTGGCGGTGCGCCCGATGCGGTGGACATAGTTTTCCGCATCCTCAGGCAGGTCATAATTGATCACTACCTCTATCTCGGAAACATCGATCCCCCTGGCTGCGATATCTGTGGCGACCAACACCTTATATCTTCCGGATTTAAAACCTTCCAGTGCTTCGCGGCGCTGTGGGAGAGTGCGGTTAGAATGTATCTCGGCTGCGCTATAGCGCATTTCGCGGATGGCGCGCCTGAGTTTCTTTGCGTTGTGTTTAGTGCGCGAGAATAAAAGCACCGCCCCGTGGTATTGCGCCAGCAATTTGCCAAGCAGCTTTATTTTTTCATGTTTCTTGACGATGAATAACTCCTGAGTGACTCGCTCGACAGTAGTTCCGGAAGGAGCGATCTCAACCGAAACCGGCAGCTTCATGTATTTGGAGGCGATCTCCATGATCTTTGCGGGTATTGTCGCTGAAAAAAGCATCGTCTGCCTTTCCTTGGGCAGGGCGCGCAAGATCAGGTTTATCTGCGGAGCAAACCCCATATCCAGCATCCGGTCAGCTTCATCTAAGACCAGCATCACTATTTCATCGGTGATCACGTTCCAGCGGCTGATGTGGTCAAGCAGCCTGCCGGGAGTGGCGATTATCACGCGCGGATTCTTACGCAACGCCTTCTCCTGGGGGTCAAAGGGAGCGCCGCCTATAACACAAACTGTGCGCATACCGAATGCATGCGCAATACCCTGAAATGCTTCATCGATCTGAATAGCCAGTTCCCGCGTCGGCGCCAGCACCAGGCCTATCCCCTTCTTCTGCGCCAGGCGCTGTACCATGGGAATTGCAAAGGCATGGGTCTTGCCGGTCCCGGTCTGTGCGATGCCCACGACATCCTTACCTTCGATCGCTAAAGGAATCGCTTTAAGCTGGATCGGGGTAGGGACGGTAAATTTTATCCGCGCCAGGATATCAAGTATCCCGGGAGCTATCCCCATCCCGTAGAAGCTCGCTGCGGGCTGCTCGGGGCTATGCGCTGAATTTCTCGCATTAACAGTCTTATGCGTCATCATAGTTAAGATTTGCGCTGCTTAGAATTGTTTTCGCCCCGGCTGATATGAATATGGCAGTAAGCCTGGTCATTATAGATACTTAAGATATGCGGGCAATTACGGTGCCTGCACTTTCTTCCCTTTTTTGAGACATTTATCTTTTTGATCTCTCCCCCCTTTTAGGCAGCTAGCCTAACGTATAAAAAAAACCGCTAAGGTTAGTACTCTCCTCGCGGCTTTAAGATTACTAATCTCTGAATTTGTTACAGTGTTATTATACCATCTTTTTCTGATCTGTCAACTTACCACCTAAAGCCCGCGCCTGCCTGGATGGTGGCCTCACGCTTAGACTTAAGCAGGCGCAAAAAAGCCTCGCCATCCCCCTTTAAGATATCACGCTTAAGCTCTACGCTTCTTTCTATATCCTGATTCGATCTATTCTTCAATTTGAATAAAACCGTGTTCTTTTTTCCCAATCTTACATCTGCACCCAGCACGATCGCCTGCACCTTTCCCCTTCCCCGCTCTACTTCAAAGACTAAACCCACTCCCCGCTTGATCCTCCACTTACCAAAGAGCTTGACCACGCGCTTAATAGCGGCTTTTCTTCTAGTAAGCCCGATCCCTACCTCGTACTTTATGTAATTATCCTTAAATATGCCTGCGCTGCTCTTAAAATTTAACTCAGAATCGCTGCTTTTATCAATAACGTATGAAATCCTCCGTTTTTTTAGAATATCCCAGTGCCCCCTAAAACTAAGCGTGTACACACGCTTAGTTTTACGCACCAGGTTTTCTTTTGAGTAGCGGTAGGTGATCTCATAATTCTTATTGATCTGCCAGGCGCCCCTAAAGGTCAAGGTATCATACCTGCCGCTTGCCTTAGCCACCCTGAAGGTGAGCCGGTTATTCTTATCTGCCTGCCACTTCCCTCCAAGCTCAAGGCCGTACAAGGTGGCGCTCCCGTTCTTATTGCGGCCGGTCACCCCAAAGAGCAGGGAATTCTTCTTCGCCGCCAGGATCTCACCCTTAAGTGTCAGCTGATCCCCGAAAGTCTGCCTCCTCCATTTATCAAAGGTCAGGCGCAGGTCATGCTTCTTGGTAAGTGACCATTCACCCTTTAATTTCACCTGATGCGGCGCTCTTACATCCTTAGGCACCGGCGCCTTGAGGTGGTAGGTCAGCGTATTCTTCCTATCCAGCTTAAACCTTCCGTCAAGCACCCTCCTAATTCCATAAAAATTCCCCACCAGTCTATTGTGGGGATCAATTTCGTAGCGGATCTTCTTAGCCATAGCTATATTATATCTCTAGGCCCAAAAAATCCCAAGTAACCAACTATTAGTTCTAGTTACGAGGGACAAAATCGCTTGGGATAGCCAATAGGGATTTTCCCTAAAGACTAGCGTCTGATGATCTCCGAAAGCCTCTCTCCTAGAATATAATGCGCTTCCTTACCCCAAAGATGTCCGTCAGGAGCCCTTTTGCCCGAGACGTCCTTAAGCCATGGCCTTACGTCATAATAAGCCAAAAATCCCCGGGAGCTTAAACTGCTGACCTTGGCCTTGATCTTGGGGAATTGCTCCAGGCCGCCGTTTGTAGAGATCATTATCAATTCGCTGCCATGCCGCCGTAAATCTTTTGCGAATAATTCCAATAATTCATTGTAAAAATCATCGCCCGGATAAATCCCCTCTTCGCTTCCGCCGCCAGTCTGGCGAGATGGATCGCTTCGTACCATTGCCCTTCTTTCAAAGAAACGAAACCCTGACTCCCTGAAAAGATTATAGATCTGGCTCTTCTGTATGATCGAGCGGGATAAATACTTCTTTATCAGGTTAAATGTGTTCCCGGAGTCCTGAAATTTAAACTTCTTGTTTTCGATTGCCGTGACTTTATTTTCTAAGTTCTCCTCCGGGTCATTGGGATGGAATTGCAGTATGACTATCCTGGGAAGATACAGCCGCCCGAATTCATAATACCTCCTGATGTGCTGCGTCAGGCCCCAGCCGGGTGTAGCTAAGTTGATCACGTTAAAATCATTCTCTAATTTAGCAGCTATTACCGCCGGATACGTTGCTGAATCATTGACGCCGTATCCGAATGAGTAGGAATCACCTAAAATAACGATATTTGTCTTGTCGTACTTCTCTGCCGGCAAAACAGACTCTCCCCTGTATTGGTATTCATTTATCGTGTAGAAGACCTTCCAGCGCCAGGGTACCCCATGTACCATCCTGCAGTTCTCATATAGCATAAACCCGTATTGCGCTGAAAACTTCATCCGCGGATACATATATACCCGCGGGCTGAGGATAAAGATCATCAGTTCACCCAAGATAAAGGCTGCCATACAAATAATCAATAGCGGAACAAAAAAGCTAGTCTTCCTCATGATATTTTTTTAGCAAAAATCAAAGCAAAACTACCTGGAATTTGTTGTTAGCGAATGTCCCGCCTCCTGCGTGAACAGAACCCGCTAGCCTATTATATCTCCCCCATAAAAAATCCCAAGCGATTTTCAGGCTTGGGAATCTGCGCTAGCGGGTGGCTCGGACTGATTTCCGAGGTGCGTAATGCACCGAGGAAACAGTCCGAGACAGGACCCGCTAAGCAGTTATACTTCTTTATTAAGATTAAACTTTTTAAAACGACCAGTTAACAAACACCATAAACTCCAACGGATCTTTATTGCCGTTGTAGTTGGCAAGGCCGATCTGCAAGCCGTCAAGAGAATCGGTGTGGTTGACAATACCAAGCTGCAGTCCGCGCACCGTGCCCGCGTGATTGACGATGCCCAGCTGAACCCCTTCAAAAGAATTCTCAGTCCAGTTAAGAGCCCCCAGCTGAACGCCCTTGGCATCACTCTCAGCGATATTCACAAAGCCGCTCTGAAGGCCTTTAAACATCCCCTCGGTCCAACTTACGACGCCACCCTGCCAGCCGGTAAATCTGCCCTCAGTGACAGAGACGATCCCGCCCTGCAGGCCCACAAACCTTCCTGCAGTATAGCTGTAAATCCAGGAATCCTGCCAACCGAAAAAATCTCCTTCGGAGATTCCCACGATCCCCCATTCTACTCCCTTTACATCTCCGGTAGACTTATGCACGAATCCTAAGCTTAAACCGGTCATGTTTCTGTTGACACCATAAACTTCCAACCGAAGCCCCTTGATCGAATCGCTCTGCGGAACAAGCTGGATCGTATCAATGAGTGCCAACTGCAAAGGTTTTACTTCTTCTGCCGCGCAAGCGCTTGCCAAAGCAAAGATGAAAACCCCTAACAGAAATAACGCCTTTCTTGCCATGCCACCCTCCCTTCTATATTTATGATTCTGCTTATCGCTATAATTATACCGCTATTTCAAAAAATCCCAAGCACTTTCGTGCTTGGGATCCCTCATTTAGGGGACACTTTCCGCTTTAGCAAAAAGAGCGTCCCTGTCCTTATTGTTAGTCTTTTTTGAGGCCGCTGAAGAAGTCCTTGATCTCCCCTAAAATCGGCTTCCTCTCCTTCAGTATTATGCGCTGGTTAGTACGCTGGGTGATATTTTTGAAGTATTTCTTCAGCTTGGCGTACTCTTCCTTAGGGATCTCCATGCGCTTGGTGCGGTTATCCTGGATGACCGTGATAGCATTGCCTTCTCTTATGAACTTCCTCTCTACTTCCAGAAATCCTTCTCTGACATGAAAACTTTTTGGCATGTGTGAAACCCGGAAACCTTCCGGGACGTGATAAACGGCCTTGGTCTGCACAAACATGTTCTCCGGCCAGAAGATCGGCTTCTTCCTCTCCTTAGGGTCAAAAAGGCCCGGCCTGGCCAGCCCTGCAAAATCAATGATGATCATTCCCTCAGTGACCTGGAAATGTTCCGGCCTTTTTACCTTGGAATAAACAACCAACTGGCCGTACTCGTCCTCCAATCCGTCGATGCGGCGGTCAAGCAACTTCCCTGAGCCGGCGGTCCTAGCGCTCATCAGCTCATCAAAATCCTCCCGCTGCTCATCGCTCAATGCTTTCATCCCCTGCCTCAGCTCTATTGAAGCGTCCAGGTCGTATGTAAGCTTAGTCTCTATAAGCGATGAGCCGTCATCATAGATGATGATATCGTATTCTGCCTTTGATGAATTCCGCTCTTCGTCAAACTCCGGAAAACGCTCAAATCTCCCCCCGTCTTCGGTGATCACAAAAGTATGAGCCCCCTGGTAAGAAAGGTAGTATTCGCCGATATCGTATCCCTTTAAAAGCGGGTCAAAGAAGAAATTCCCCTCCTGCGGATCTATCACCAAAAGTAGTACGTGGTCAAAGAAAACCGGTATAGGAAGATCATACTGCGGGTCTGTGATGCTAAATTCATCATTAAAAAGTGCTACATAAGATTCCATCCCACCGAGCTTAAGCATCGCCCTGCACAGGATCGAGAGGTCCTTACAGTCCCCGTACTTATTGCGGAAGACCTCTCTGACCGGGTGCGGCTCAAGCGCATGCTTGCCGAATGACATGGATACATAGCGGAAATTATCCTGGATGTATTTCGCTAAAGCCCTGACCTTATCACTGACTGTATCCTTATCCTTAAAGATCTCCCGCGCCGCTCTTTCTATTTCCGGGCTGATCTCGGAGTTCTTCTCCGCTGAATCGTAGTACCAATCAGAAACATCCTTCCAGCTTTTTATCGAGCAGAACTCGATATATTCAGAGACGAACTCCAGCCTCAACGGTGGAGTAGCTCCCTCTGATTTCTCATATTTCCCTAGCTCCTTTAAGTGCCAGGAGTAAGTCGTCCTGGATTCATCTTCGCTTATCTTAGGTTGATACTGCAGATTGAACTCCTTATAAAGGATGCCCAGCTTCTTAGGGAAGCTGACCGTCAGGATCTTTTCCTTCACTGGCCAGGTGTAATCAAAACAATCGTAGTACCAGAAGGCATCCTTGATCGGCAGGCCCTTTGAAATGCGCGTGTATTCGTATTCTACGACCGAACCGATAGTCACCTCCGGGAAGGTTATTACCTTCGTCCTCAGGTCCGAATACATCGGGAACCCGCTATAGCTCTTCAGATCCTGTATCTTAGAATACCTGAGCCTTCTGCCGTCAGGAGTGATCGTATGAGCCTTCAGGTTTATGATTCTTTCTCTTCCTTTTTCATAGCTCAAACTGATCTCCCCTAAACTCTTGGCACCCTCCTTCAGGACAAGGTATTTTCTATGCACCTTCTCGGAATACGAATAGTCATCATTTACATCTATGATTTTTTTATAAAGGAGCGTGATAGCGCTTTTGTCCTTATGTCTTTCATCAAAACTCAGCTCCTCCTCTGCAACAGCGCTTTCTGAAACAGGCACCTCATCTTCTGCATATATCAAAGTCGGGGCAAAAACCACTCCGGCACAGATAAAAATAGCCAATAATATCCTCTCCCCGAACAATAGCGCCTGTTTCATCACTGCCTCCGAGTAACTGCTATAACTTGTTATTACGAGTCCCGAGTAACCAGATATAGCTTCCGATTACGAGGGACAGAAAATAAAAAACCCCCGCTAGACTTACGTCTTGCGAAGGTTTTACTTTGACCCGGATTCCGCAAGGAATCCGTCCGAAGGACCGGCTCCAAGATCATTTTATGATCTTGGAAAAGCCGGGGTCATCCTTTTTAAGGATTTTAACGTCCGGGACTTCCCCCTTCAAACACGGGACTCACCTGATTGTCAGTTCCAATATACACCTACTTCAAGTTCCTGTCAACAGATTTACATTTTTCATGGTTTCTGGTCATTTATCCGCAAAACCGACTATCTTTCTGTGCCCGCCAGGTATCCCCATTAACTTCCGTATCGCCTCAAAGATATCCCGTATATCTAAATCATGCCCCTCAATCTTCCTTTCCAGATCTGTTAATTTATGCGCTAACTCCTTGTGTCCGGATACGAGCCTGCGCAGCTTCACAAAGGCGCGCATGATCAGTATATTGACGCGAATTGCCCTCTCGCTGTTCAGGACACTGGAGAGCATAGCTACTCCCTGCTCTGTGAAAACATAAGGTAATTGGTAGGAAAATTTGAGTATTTTAAGGTGGTCACAAATTGTGACCAGCTCCAAACGCTCCGCCTTGGTTAACTGAAACATAAAATCCCCGGGAAAACGTCTAATATTTCTTTTTACCGCTTGATTCAAAGCCTTTGTAGATACCCCGTAAAGCCTAGCCAGATCCCTGTCCAGCATTACCTTCTTGCCTCTTATCTCTAGAATCTTGGTTGCGATAACGCCTACAGCTATAGCCTTCTTCATTTTAACCACCTCCTACCATAATCCCTCGTCATTTAATTTATTTTTAACCATGACTCGGGATAAGTTCGGGCATGCAATTTACGTCCTTCGACTGCGCTCAGGACGTAATCCTGAGATTATCGAAGGATTACGTTCATTTCATTCCGTAAATTGCGCCCTCACTTAATAGACGCAGGAAGTGGCTGAATCTAACGAAGTAACTGCTATAACTTGCTAATTACGAAGTCCCGAGT
>JBHPDM010000031.1:0-14044 GCA_042577285.1 Candidatus Omnitrophota bacterium | reverse complement strand
GAGAACAGAAGATAAATTACCTAAAAAACGAGATGGTCCGCCGGGTGCTTCTCTACCGGGAGGCAACCGACCGCGGCCTGGACCGAAGCGAAGACGTGCGTATAGCCCTTGAGAAGACAAAGATGGACCTTTTGGTTGTGGAGTTGATCAAGAGGGAGGCCGAGGCAATGGATGTCTCCTCGCAGGAGATAGAGGATTATTACAACGCCTATAAAGATCAGCTCAAGGAGCCCGAAGAGAGGCAGATCCGTGAGATCATGGTATCTACGGAGACCGAGGCAAGGGATGTTTTAATCCAGGTGCTTCAGGGGGCAGACTTTAGTACTCTGGCCAGACAGTATTCAAAGGCTTCCAGCGCTAAAGACGGCGGCAACCTCGGTATGGTCAAGCCCGGAGATAAATTCCCGCAGTTTGACGAGGTAGCTTTTTCTGAATCGCTCGAGGTAGGTAAGGCCAGCAGTATCTTTAAGGGTCCGGATGGCTATTATATCCTAAAGTTAGAATCCAAAAAGGGCGGCAAGCAGAAATCGCTCACGGAGATGTGGGATGATATCAAGAGCGGCCTGACATTTCTTAAGCAGCAGCAGAAGATCGAGGATCTGATCGGGAAGCTTTCCCGGGAAGCCAAGATGGAGTTTTACGAAGGGGAGATAAAATAGATGCAGAAACAGCGGCTAATTATCCTGATTGTCGGAATCGTCCTGGCAATAGCGGCGATTATTATGACTAATACCTACATCAAACAGCAGGAGCAGACGATCACTGAGGATGCTAAGAAGAAGGTTGAAAAAATTAAGGATGAGCTTGAGAAGAACCAGGCCTCGGTTTTAGTAGCTAAAGAAGATATTCCGCGTGGAGTAGCTATTGATCCTAATAAGTTAGAGGTAAAGATTGTTCCCAACCAGTTTGTACAGCCGAAGGCAGTCACTGCTATAGATAGGGTTACCGGGATGTTGACTATTGCGCCTATTTCTAAGGGTGAGCAGCTTACCTTAAGTAAATTATCTTATTCCAGCAGGGGGGCCGGAGGCGCGTTGGCTGAAGTTACCCCCATAGGCAAAAGGGCGATTACCGTCTCCGTCGATAATATCACTGGTTTGGTCGGGATGATCAAGCCCGGAGATTATGTAGACATAATAGGGATGTTGCCTGTGCCTACACAGGGAGCGGAGGGACAGGTGGTGAATGAAGTGGCAGTTATGCCCTTGTTCCAGAATGTATTGGTGCTTGCCGTGGGCCAGGATACAGGCGGCGCAGTAGCTGTGAGTCAAGAGGGGGGCAGGTATGAGCGTCCAGAATCTAGGAGTAGGGATGCTTCCTTGATCACCGTTGCGCTCACTCCGCAGGAAGCAAGCTTGAGTGCTTTTATTCAAGAGCAGGGGAGGATTAGATTAGTTCTACGTTCACCGGCGGATTCCCAGAAGCAATCAGTACAACCAGCAAGCTGGGCAACGCTCTTTCAGTATTTGAACCTTCTACCTCAACAGCAGGCAGAAGAACAGGAGCAGCAGGGTGAACCAGTAGGTTATGTAGAGGTTTATCTCGGGGTAAATAAAGAAGTAGTCCCGGTTTATAAATAAAGGAGAGTGATTTGAGGAGATTATCTTTAGTTGCCTTGGTTTTGATCGCCGCATTCACCGTCGCATCCTTTAAGGGGTATGCCGCGGATTTACAAGAGAAGGAAGTTGAGGTCTACCTGGGCGAAGTGAAGATCATCCCGGCGGATAAACCCACCCGCATCGCAATAAGCAAGCCGGAGATCGCCGATATCAAGGAAGTCACCACCACCTCTATCGCCATCAACCCCAGAGCAGCCGGCGTAACCACTTTGGTATTTTGGGATAACTCCGGAGAAAACTCCTGCAAGGTCATCGTTCTTACCGAGGATCTCTCTGAGACAAAATTGCGCGTCGATAATATATTAAATAAATTGGGATTCAAGAAAGTCTATGCCAGCGCTGAAGAGAAGGAGGGGAAGATCTTCCTCTTTGGCCGGGTCACCAGTTCCAAGGAGAGAGAGAAGATTCTGACTGCCCTTGGCTCTCTGACTGATAAAGTCCTGGATCTGATTGAGGTTAGGGAAGATGAGACGATGGTTGACATCGAGGTGCAGGTCTTAGAGCTGAGTAAAGATGCCACAGAGACCCTTGGCTTTAGCATGCCCGGCTCGGTAAATGTCGCAGAGCCATCAACGCGCTTCTCTAAGGTCTTGCGTGGATCATTTGATGCCATCGCCCATATCTTTGACTGGCCGCGTAATGAATTCAGCGCCACCATAGATTTTCTGGTGCAGGAGGGCAAGGCGCGCATACTTTCACGTCCGCACCTGGCATGCCTCAGCGGCAAGGAAGCCGAACTATTAGTCGGCGGCGAGAAGCCGATCATCACTACAGAGGTGATCGAGTTCGGTGGCTCCGAGGGCACAAATGTAGAATATAAGGAGTACGGGATAAAACTCAAGATCAAGCCGACGGTGAATAAAGAAAACCGTATCCACCTGGCGTTAAACGTCGAGGTAAGTGATGTCGGCACCGCAGAGACTATCGGCAGCGCCACCACTACTACTGCCAGGGCGTATCCTTTAAGCAAGCGCTCGGCCTCTACAGAACTTATCCTTGATGACGGCCAGGTGATGGTGATCGGCGGCCTGAAGAAGGTCAAGATTGAGGAGGATTACCGTAAGACCCCCTTCTTAGGAGATATCCCGATTATCGGCTGGCTTTTTAAAAGGAAGCAGACCAAGAGGGGTGGCGGTACTGGTGAGAGGGGCGACACGGAGCTGTTTATCATGCTTACTCCTACCCTGCTTAAGACTGATGATGGCATGATCCCCCCGAAGAAGGAAGAGGCTCCAAAGAAGGCAGCCGAGCCTAAACCGGAGCCTGAGGTAGCTGCTGTGAAGAAGGATCTGCCGCCGCCTGAATCTTATATGAAAGCAGTCAGGCGAAAGATCCTTAAGAATCTAAGTTATCCCCTGCGCGCAAAGAAGAGCGGCGCCGAGGGCACGGTAAAGTTAAGTCTACGGATCTCCCGTAAGGGAAAACTTTTGGAGGCGAAGGTCACATCCTCCTCCGGCTACAAGGTGCTCGATCGGAATACATTATCCGCGGCGAAGAGCGTTGCTTCCTACCCGCGTTTTCCCAGGTCAGTCAAACAGAAAGAGCTGCAGGTTGATATCCCGATAGTCTATCAGCTAAACGGCAAGAAGGAAGTGAAGATCCCTTCTGAAAAAGCAGTAAGGAGATATTCAGAGATCATAAAGAAACGCATTCTAAAGAATTTGAAATATCCGGATTCAGCCAAAAAGACTAATGCCCAGGGGACGGTGAAACTTAGCCTGCACCTCTCCCACACAGGCAGCGTCCTTGATGCGGCAGTAAAGAGTTCATCCGGCAGTAAAGAGCTGGATGACCACTCGGTTGCGGTAGCAAAAAGGATCTCTTCCTATCCACCTTTTCCTC
The DNA here is from genome assembly GCA_042577285.1 of Candidatus Omnitrophota bacterium. Taxonomy (GTDB): domain Bacteria; phylum Omnitrophota; class Gorgyraeia; order Gygaellales; family Profunditerraquicolaceae; genus JBHPDM01. The sequence continues at coordinate 10,583 of JBHPDM010000031.1, read as the reverse complement.
CTTCCATACAGCAGAACGAGCTCTGGATAGATGTGCCGATAGTCTATCGGCTAAATTAAAAATGGCAAAGACAATCGTTATATTCAGTACCAAAGGCGGCGTCGGTAAGACTTTAGTCTCTACCAACCTTGCCGTATCCCTTGCTAAAGATAGCGCGGCGCGCGTCTGCCTTGTGGAACTCGACCTCTGGGCAGTAGGTGGAATGGCCAAGATGCTGAACTTCAGCCCGCAGAAGTCGATGGTTGAGATGGTCAGCGCGCTAAAGGAGAAGCCGGGTAAATTCAGGAAGGAGGATTTTCTCACCAGAAGCTCCTCTTTAGGGGTGGATTTACTCCCGTCAGTCTTAAAGCCCCAGCAGGCGTCACACCTGAAGCCGGAGGCGGTCATAGATGTCTTTAGCCTTCTGGATAAAGATTATGATTATATCATCGTAGATGCCGGAAATAATTTTAACGATGTCTTTGTCGCTACTTTAAATCAGGCAAACCTGATCCTTTTGACCGTCACCCCGGATATATTCTCGATCTACCAGACCAAGTGGACCCTGGATATCCTGCAGTTCCTGCATCTGCCGCTGTCGATGATCAAGATCGTGCTTAACCGCGCAGAATCCTTATCTAGTATCAGCTGGCAGGAGGTGAGGGTCAGCCTCCCCTGTGAGATCGTCGCTATGATCCCCTCCGAAGGTAAGACTGTGGGTTTAGCGGTCAACCGCGGGATCCCGGTGGTAGTTGACAATCCCAAGGCAAAGATCTCCCAGGCGATAAAGAAGTTCGCCGGAGAGTTAGTAAGGAATGAAAAACTCTTCATCGAGCGCCGCGAGACAATAGACAGCACGCTCTTTAAAAATCTATCCCTGCTGGAGAAGGCCGGAGAATTCTGGAAGAAGCACGGGATGGTCGAGCCGGTGACAAGGGCTGCTCCCGGTAAGGATAGCGACCCTGAGATTACGCTTAAGCGCAGGATACACCGCCGTCTTATAGAAAAGATGGACCTGAAGCGTCTGGATTTAAGTATCTTCAGCGACACGAGAAAGTTAAAGGCGCTTAAAGATAAGGCGGAGATGACCGTGACTAATCTCATGGCCGAAGAGTCAGGCTCATTCCTATCGTCTTCTGATGTACGCAAACAGCTGGTAAAGGATATCCTTGATGAGGCTTTGGGGTTGGGGCCGTTAGAGGATCTCTTGGATGATTCGACGATAACCGATATCCTGGTGAATAATAAGGATGAGATATATATAGAGCGAAGCGGTAAGATCGAGGTCACTAATAAGAAATTTATCAGTAATGAGCAGGTCAGGACGATTATTGAGCGCATCCTGGCGCCCTTAGGCAGGCATATTGATGAATCAGTGCCGATGGTAGACGCCCGGCTTCCTGACGGCTCGCGCGTCAACGCCATAATACCACCGCTTTCTCTGACCGGGCCATCTTTGACTATCAGGAAGTTTAGGAAGGAGAGGTTTAAGGTCGAAGAATTGATCAGTATGGGGACGATGAATGAGTCGATAGCTGAGTTCCTCAAGGCCTGCGTCCTGGCGCGCAAAAATATTATCGTCTCAGGCGGCACCGGCAGCGGAAAGACCACGGTCCTTAATGTACTTTCAGAATTCATACCGGATAACGAGCGGATCATCACCCTTGAGGATGCCGCGGAATTAAAGCTGCACCATGAGCACTGGGTCAGGCTGGAGTCCCGGCCCCCGAACATTGAAGGCAAGGGCGCGATCGAGATCAGGGACCTATTCAGGAATACGCTGAGGATGCGCCCGGACAGGATACTGATCGGAGAATGCCGCAGCGTAGAGGCGCTGGATATGCTCCAGGCGATGAACACCGGCCATGATGGCTCGATGACTACTATTCACGCTAATTCCACCAGCAATGTCCTGGTCAGGCTTGACTCGATGATCCTGATGTCGGATATCGAGCTGCCGATCAGGGCGATCCGCGAGATGATCGCCTCAGCCATAAATCTGGTCGTACACACTGCCCGGCTTCACGACGGAAGCCGTAAGATCACTCAGATCACCGAGATCGCCGGGATGAAGGATGAGCTGCACGTAGATATCCGCGATATTTTCATTTTTAAGCAGTCGGGTATGGATAAAGAGGGACGGATCAAGGGGGATTTTAGAGCTACCGGATATATTCCTTCCTTTATCGAAGACCTGAGGATGCGGGGCATATCTTTACCCAAAGACCTCTTCAAAAAATAAGGGACGCTCTTTTTGCTAATCGGGAGAGTGTCCCTTTTGGATGATGAAGATAATTAATAAGACGAGAAATACGATACTGGCCGAGGATGCAGCTTTAGCTGGCAGCTGCCTGAAGAGGCTAAAGGGTTTACTGGGCAGGGATGGGCTTAAGCGCGGTGAGGGGCTGGTAATAAAGCCATGTAGCTCGATTCATACCTTTTTCATGCGTTTTATAATAGATGCTCTCTTTATAGATAAAGAATGTAAGGTTGTCGCCCTGAAGAAACGCCTGAGGCCTTGGCGGCTGACACCTGTTTACTGGAAAGCTGATTCTGTGATTGAACTCCCCGCCGGCGTGATCGATGAAGCTTCGACTGGAATAGGGGATGATATCAGGCTAACCTGATTTTGCTAGACCTTCAACTTTACAAACGCTGTTTCCTTCAGATTTCTCCGCTTCAGTTAGGGCCATCTTTGCCCTCTCTATAATAGACTTAGCGTTATCACCTTCCACAAAAGCAGATAGCCCTGCGCTTATGGTTAGCTTATAGTTTCCTAACTTTCCCTGGATCTGAGATTTCTCTACTTCCTTTTTTATATTTTCAGCTATAACTTTATTGTCTTTAGCCGAGGCGCCGCGCAGAAGCACCGCTATCTTATGCGTATCGTATTCTCCGATAATATCAGAGCAGCGCACGAATTTCTCCATCACAGCGGAGGCGCCCTTTAATATAAGATTTTCCTCTTCGACGCCGAGATTATTCGTATGATCTTGGAGCTTATCGATTGAGACCAGCATAAGGGTAAATTCTTTCTTCACTTCGGCCTTAGACATCTCGCATTCCATATCCATGATCTTTGTAAATTTAGCCTGGTTGTATAGCCCGGTAAGGTGATCAATGCCCTCCTCGGTAGATACGCGGTTCCTGCCGTCCTCTTTTGATTTATAGAGCCCCTCGTCGGCGCGTTTGATTATTGAATCGTCATTATCGCCGGGATGGAAGGTTGAAACCCCTACGCTTACGGTGACTTTATAGGTCTGGTCGCCGTCTAGGATCGTGTGTCCTTCGACATTCTTTCTCATTTTTTCCGCGACATCGAGAGCGTTTTTTATATTACTTCCACGCAGGAGCGCGATTATCTCTTCTCCGCCGTATCTGGCCACAACATCCGAGGAGCGCACCGAATTACCTAAGACAGAGGATACTTCCCTAAGCACCAGATCTCCTACCTGATGGCCGTATGTATCATTGAATTTTTTAAAATGGTCAACGTCAAACATGATCACTGAAAATCTTCTATGAGGATCATGTTTTTTCATCGCCATAAATTCAGCGTTCAAGAGTACTTTAAAGTACCCGACGTTATAGAGGCCGGTAAGCACGTCGCTGATCGCCAGCTTAAAGAACCTTTTACGCTCTACTGCCACACGTATGAATTTATAAGTACCTACGGTTAAAGAACCTACCAATAGCCCGGTGATCGGGGTATAAAGACTCAGGACAATACCCTTTTTAAAGAGAAGGAGATTTACCGTAAAGTAGACTCCGGCAGCAACAAGCACAAAGATCGTCTCGTGCAGGGGGCGCTCCCCGAAGATCAAAAACGCAGGCAGCAGGGTGAGGATATAAAGGATGAGTATGCTTATCCAGGCCGGGGGGGTGCGCAGGAAATCCTTGTTCAGTATATTGTTTACGGTCGTAGCGAGTATTCCGATACCGGGGTACTCCGGCTGCAGGGGGACGGATTGTATATCGTAAAGCCCGATAGCGGTTACCGCCACCATACAGATACTGTCTTTAAAATCCTCAAGGTTGATCTGGGTTGGCTTGCCTTTACGGAAGTCATCATAGGCGGCGAGGGTCTCAAGGAACCCATAGTGTTTAAAGGTATTCTGCCATTTTCCCGCCCAGTTGATTAACATGGTATTTTTTTCGACAAGCGGGACCTCGATTTCTTCGGCGGGCCCTGCGAGAAGAAGGGATTCTTGCTGCACCTTCTTTATTGAGAGGCCCTTGTAATCCATAGCCAGCTTCAGGGCGGCATGCGGATAAACTTCCGTCCCGGACCGAAATACCAGCGGTATCCTGCGAAAGGTCCCGTCAATATCCGGATAGATGTTGATCGAACCGGTTCCTTTTATATGATTAGAGAAGCGCTCAATGGGAAAGAGGGCCTTATTTGCATCAAGGGATCTGTCCTGGAAGACAAGGGGGAGGTAGACGTTTTTGCTGTGTTTTATGGATTCCTCAAAGAGGGAGTCATCCTTTTCGCTGGCCGCCTCCGAGAAGATGATATCAAAATAGATGTACTTTGCCCCCATATCACTGAGGGCGCGGGTGATCAGGCCATGCCATGACCTGTCCCATGGCCAGCGGCCCACCTTGGCGATATCCTTGTCATTGATCTCGATGATTACTATCTGCGGATTTGAAGGAAGGGCGCCTCTTAGCTTAAAAGAAAAATCTAATCCAGAGAGCTCCAGCTGCTTAAGGAATCCCCCTTGCGAGAGAAATAAGATCAGGGAGGCGACAAAAAACGCCAGGATTAGATTAGAAGGAAGGTATCTTCTTTGTCCCGCTCTTCTCAAGTTTTACTCGATCGCCTCTACGGTGACGACAAAGGTAGTCCCGCGCACGCCTACGATTGAGGTCGGGGTCTTGACTTCAAACCTTGATGTCTCGGAGTGAAGCTCCTTTGCCGTGATCAGAACCGAACCTAAGGCCAGGTCAAGGAGCGTGCTTTGCGTGGCCGCTTCTATATCCTCGACTAACTGCGCGATCATCATCTGGGAGTTCTCTTTTACCTGGACCATCGCTGTCTCTCCGTTGCCATCCAGGTTGACCTTCGCCGAAGATGCCTCCATAGTGCGGATCAGATCGCCCTGCTTGAGGATCATTCCTTCCTCAGCCGGGATCCATGCTCCGCCGGAGATCCTTACCTCGACCGTGCCCTTGACCTCCATGATCGTAGTGATGCGTGGAGTCTGTGCAGCATAGACCGTGCACGTCAGACCTAAGATTAAGCCTAAAACGCAGAGCAATTTAAGTGTTCTCATGGCTTTCCTCCTCTTTAAATCATTTTCCTACTTAAAGTATACCTTAAAAATAGCCCAAATTCAATCCCCTGTCAAGCAATATTCCGAAGGGACGCTCTTTTTGCTAAAGCAGAAACTGTCCCCCTAGGGGACACTTTCCCGATTAGCAAAAAGAGCGTCCCTACTTTCTTGTTGACAAAGAGGAGTTTGGTGTTTATTATAACATTAATGCGAACACACATTTTTAGGCGTTTTGCCGCAATAACCTTTATTCTTTCTTTCCTGTTAGTCCCTGTCGTGCTTCATGCTCAAACGGACTTTGAGCAGGCCACGCGCGAAACTGATCGTTTCACCGTAGAAGATATCGAGGAGGAGCTAAAAAAACTCCCTCCCGAGAAGCCCGGCCAGATAGAAATAGAAGAGGCTCCGGTCAAAGAAGGGGAACAGACTTTTTTCATAAGAGAAGTAGAGTTGACCGGAGCTGAGACTTTTAGCCCGGAAGAATTTTCAGAGGTGATTAATAAATATACCAATAGAAGGGTAACCTTAAGTGAGCTAAATTCACTAACCCAAGAACTAGAGGAGGAGTATTTAGAGCGGGGAGTAATCGCAGCAGTATTTCTGCCACCGCAGGAGATAAGGGGTCAGATTGTCAGTTTGCAGGTTGTTGAAGCAAGGATGGGTCAGCTGCGGATTAAAGATCATAAGTACTTTAGATCCAAGAAGTTGCGCAATTACTGGCCGATCTCTCAAGGGGAAGTGCTCCGCTATGATAGGATCTCTCAGAGCCTCAAGATCATGGGTAAGAACCCTGACCGCGAGGTAAAAGCCACTCTGCACGCAGGTGATGATCCCGGCACCACAGATGTCCTCCTTACCCCTGAAACACAATTTCCCATCCACTTATTTTATACCTTTGACCATGAAGGTATAGTATCAACCGGACTTAGAAGGAGCGGCATCGGCTTCAGGCATAATAATTTCCTGGGGCATGACGATATGCTTCTCGGGGGTTATTCTTACGGCAAGCATTTCAGCGGCAAATATATTTACCATAATATTCCGATCAGCCCCAGGGGTGCATACGTATTATATGGTTTCAGCAAAAGTGAATCTACCCCCAAGAAAGATTATGCGCCGTCTGATCTGATATCGTTTGCCCAGAATGCCAGCATCTCCCTGCGTCAGGATCTTTACCAGGAGGACGAACATAAGGGGGATTTATATTTTAGCTTTGAAGCTAAGGATAAGACGGTCAGGCGCAACACCGGCGTTTACAGCCGGGACAGGCTGCGCATCTTTCGCTTGGGAGGCAGCCTTAAGATCCGTAAATTTAACAGTACTACTACGATTTCACCTGAATTCTCACAAGGTGTAACTGCTTTTGGCGCAACCGAAAAGGGAAATCCCTTGGCCTCAAGAGGGGCTAAATCAGTCTTCAGTAAGATCGAATTAAGCGTGCTGCAGAAGAAAAACCTCTCCCGGAATCTGCAGGCCAATCTGAAGCTTCAGGCCCAGACCTCTTCCACTAAACTGATGCCGCAGGAGCAGTTTAGATTGGGGGGTATAGATTCAGTAAGGGGCTACCCACCGGATGATTATCTGGCGGATAACGCCATACTTGGGAGCGCGGAATTACTCTTTCCGAGTTTCTTCATACCGGTTAGCTGGCGACTTCCCTATGCTGAGAGATCCATACGGGAGCAGACGACGGCATTAGTCTTTTTAGATTACGGCTGGGGAGAGCGCCGGGGAGCCGCGCTTACAGAAAAGAAATCCGTGAATCTTATGGGTGTGGGCGTTGGCTTAAGGATAAGACTCTTTAATCAAGTCTTCATCCGGTTGGAATGGGGTTTCCCCGCGCTTGATAAGACTCTCACCGAAGCAAACGATGACCGCTTCCATTTCTCAATTAATTTCCAGGAGAACCTTCCCCGCGAAATTAAACGCATCAAATCCTCCTCCCAAAATTAAAAACGCTTCTTGTGCCAAAGCAAGAAGTGTCCCCTAAAAACATGATCCCCTGTTAATTAGCTGTTACTAACTTAATGCCTTAAGCAGCATAACCCGTCTGATTTCATGCCCTTTAATCCCTGTCTAAACCTTGCATATAAAAGGGACGCTCTTTTTGCTAATCGGGAGAGTGTCCCCATGACACTAGGTACTATCAGGTAAATCTAAGATCTTATTTTTATTTCCGTATAGCCTGTCCCGGTAACTGCTCCAAGTATATTCCGCAGGCGACGCTGTTAATCCTGCGCGCACAGGATTCGTTTCAACGTATCGAATGCATTCAAGAAAATATTCATCTTTGTGCACGATCATATTTTTGAATCGTCCTTGCCAGAGGTGGCCGGCTTTTTTATATTTGTCGTTAAACCAAGCAGTGTATGTTTGCGCCAATCCCTTCATGAAGAGTCTTAAATTCTTTGAATACCTGGCTTGCAATATTATGTGTATATGGTTGGGCATTAAGCAATAGCCAAATATTTTTACAGGATACTTTTTCTTATAGTGCTTGAAGAATTTCAGAAAGTAGCGAAAGTCCTCTTCATCAAAAAATATGTCTTGTTTTTGGTTCCCACGGTTGATTATATGGTAGCATGCATTTTCTAAAAGAATCCTTGGTCCTCTTGGCATTTTGATCACCTCCTACCCTAATAGACGCAAGTAATCATAATTTCTAACTAAAAAATTTAGCCAGGGGACAGTTTCCGCTTTAGCAAAAAGAGCGTCCCTTTTGGTTATTTTGGTTGATTTTTTGGGGATTTGTGGTATAGTTATTTACACTTAACAATGTCCACACTGGACACTTTTTGAGGTGGAAAATGGGTGTTACATATAAGCTTAAACCGGAAGTTATAAAATACCTGCTTGAGCTTAAGCAGGCTGAACCTAAGATCAGTTGCCGTAAGGCTGCTGCCTTGGCTTCTGAGAAATTTCAGCTAAAGGTAGGCAAATCTAGCGTCAACGGGGTATTTAAAGAGTCAGAGCTGAGCATGCCTGTAGGTAGGAGGCGGGAGAGAAGAAAATATGAACGCAGAGTAGGGCTAGGGCATATAGAAGTAATCGAGTCCTCTGAGCAGGTAGTTACACTTGAACCGGAAAATAAAGTCGTTCCTGAGGCTCAAGCTCAAGCTGAGGCTAAAGAGATAAAGAAGATTGAGGCTGAAGCGCGGGCAAAAGTCGAAGCTGAGCGTGAAGTAGATCGCAAGAGGAGAGAATCGGCAGCCAAAGCAAAAGCTGAAACTGAGGCTAAGGCCAAGGCTGAAGCCAAGGTTCAAGCTGAAGCAGAGGCTAAGGCAAAGGCAGAAGCTGAGGCCAGGGCTAAGGCTGAAGCAGAAGCCAAAGCCAAAGAAGAGGCAGAGAGAAAAGCTAAAGAAGAAGCCGAGGCCAAGGCTAAGGAAGAGGTCAAGGAGAGGGCCAGGGAGGCTGCTGAGGCTCAGGCAAAGGCTGAGGCTGAAGAGAAGTCTAGGCAGGAAGCAGAGGCCAAAGCAGCGGCTGAAATTAAGGCTAAAGCTGAGGCAGAAGAAAGGGCCAGCAAAGAGACAGCAGCTAAAGCCCGGGAAGAGGAGATCGCTAAATTTGAAGCTGAGCTTAAAGCTAAAGCAGATGAAATAGCCCGGATCAGGCTGGAATCAAAGCCAGAAGCTATAGTTAAGGCGCAGGCTGAAGATCAAGCTAAAACTATGGGCGAGGCTAATCTCCAAGCACAAACCAAGGCTGAAAAGGCCCAAGAAGAGACTCAGGAGCAGGATAGAAAAAAGGCTGAAGCAAAGGCTGAAAGGGCTAAGGAAGAGGCTGAGGCTAAGGCTGAAGTTGAAAGAAAGGCCAAGGAGGAAGCAGAGGCAAAGGCTAAAGCAGAAGATGAGCGCAAGGTAAAGGAGGAAGCTGAAACCAGGGCAAAGGCAGAGGCTGAAGACAAAGCAAAGGCCGAAGCAGAAAAAGTAAATGCTTTAGCCGAAGCCGAGCAGAAAGCCGCAGAAGCCCTCCGACCGGAAGTAACAGCCGCTGGCCTGGGTGCAATCTTCCTTGAAGCAGCGGATTATTTATCCGGCGGTTCTTATTACATAACTCAGGCGATCAAGTACCGCCTGACCTGGGAGGATAATGATCTCCTGGCTAAAACTAAAGCGCATATCTATTCTGGTTTATTCGGAAACACTCCGGATATATACGCAGGCCTCTCAGTATTAACCGGAAAGAAAATTTTACCAGAGGCTGCTTCAGCTCACCTTAAAGAATTACAAGCCGTAAGCGCCCTGCCTTCAGATATTTCCAGGATCGTCTCCACTATATTTCAGGAGGTGCGCTGTATCAAAGTGAGCCTTTTAGATGGAACCGAATTCTACATGGACGGCCAGCTGCGCACAGTCTGGTCGATCCCGCAGATCCCCTATTCATTCTCCGCAACCACATACAATATAAAGAATTACATATACAAATACTTCCAGCAGAATAAGCCTATAATCCTCTTTGCAGTTCCGGAGAGCGAGATCCCGGTTAAGGAATTTTTTAATCTGATGTCAAGCATGGAATCACAAAAGAACAGGGTATCAAAGCTTACTCTTTACGGACCAAAGCTTGGAGAATTAGAGACTGTCCGTGTAAGGGAGAGTTTCAAGCGCCACTTCGTCTTCGGCCTCTGGCCCTGGCAGTTCTCGCAATACCGCACGGTAAAATCAATCGGCCCCTTCCAGCCGTATTATTTTGAGCCGCTGGAGGAGAATTTTTATATTGCCGAGGCAGAGATCGAATTATGGCAGCCAGAGATAAACCAGAGAATAACCCTACGCGGCTGCGCTATGAAGAGGAAGCCCGGCGAGAAGATCAGATTTGTGATCCTGAGCAATTTCTCCGGAAGAGAGTTCAATTTAGTTGAACTGGTGAATCTCTACCTAAGCCGCTGGCCGAACCTGGAGGAGGGGCTTGAAGATTTCCGCCGTAAGATAGAACTCTTCACTTACACCGGAAGTTCTCAGTCCGTGGTATCTGCCTCAAGTCTCGTTTTAGACAGGGAGGCAGCAGGCGATATAAATAGGATATTCGAGTACTATTTGAACGCGCTTGATCTCTACGTCAGGCAACAATTTCTCCCAATTGGCCTGGAGGGAAAGAGCATCGGCACTATGAAAGAGCAGCTCTATAGCCTCCCCGGCACCCTGAAACGCCGTAAAGACAGCTTTCTCATGACTCTCCAGCCTCCGCCGGAAGCCCCTTATGCCCAGGCCCTTAAATACGCCTGCCGCCGGGTCAATGAGAGCGATATCAGGCTCTATGACGACAAGCGCCTCTGGCTCTCCACTTAAGGGACGCTGGGGACACTCTCCCGATTAGCAAAAAGAG
>JBHPDM010000030.1:0-14113 GCA_042577285.1 Candidatus Omnitrophota bacterium | reverse complement strand
CTTGTCCCGAGGCTCAGTTATACTGTTGCACGAAACGAGGGATTCAACCGCTCTGGCAACTCTCAAAAATTCATGCTGCTCTTATTTTAGAAAAAAGAAGAATATCGCGGAACACACGATACAAAGCAGGCCGATTAGCATCTTACCCTCTAACAGGCGCTGGTGAAAAACATAAGTATTTGTCTCAAGTTTTGGAATTACCCGCTTCTTGATCCCGCCGATCTCTTTACCTAATTTCTCTTCGATACTATTATACTTATCAAGTCCTAAAAATAGCAAGGCCAGGCCAAGTATAAAGAGCACTGGGCTCATCCAGCGATAGACCAACCTCATCGTATCGAAAATAGTGACCTCTTGCATCATTTCAAACACCTCCTCACATTGCTTATCGGTAATATTCTGGCGGTGGGGGTGAGATTCGAACTCACGGTGGACTAACGCCCACAACAGTTTTCAAGACTGCCGCTTTCGACCACTCAGCCACCCCACCTGTTTTTCCCTCGCAAAACCCGCTCGGGACTCCTTCGCTCCGCTTAGTGCAAGACCGCCGCACTTGTCCCGAGGCTCAGTTATACTGTTGCACGAAACGAGGGATTCAACCGCTCTGCCACGCCTCCGAAACCACAGCTAATCACCACTCTTAAAATAGTTTTCCGAATACCGCCGCAAAAATACCCTGACCCTCGCTGGATGCCTGCTCAAAGAAACGGATAAAAGAGATATCCTTAAAGAATACGCTCAAGCAGGCGACAGCTATACTCAATGCAACGATATAAACTACGGAAAATCCGAATATATAATCAGACTTTAAAAAACCTTCCTTCTTGGAACGCACCTGATTTGCCCCCAAGACCACGTGTAGTGTAAGGCTAAAGGCAAAAAAGAACAAAAACCAGGTATCGAGATTCCTCGCCCTTGGCAGCTCGGAATACAAGGCGTAGCCTGCGAATATAAAAATACTGTAAATCGGCAATACATAGGGAGCGACCTTCAAGAGCGGGCTGAAAAAAGTAAAGATTATCTCGAGAAACCTGAATCCCCGGTAATATATGCCTACCGGCTCGAAAACAAAAAGATATATGATCAAAAATGTTGCTGTCCCCGACCAAAAAAAGCTGCGCAGCGGTGCTGCAAGCAGGTTTAACTGACACAGGAAGGCGACAGAGGTCGAATAAACAAAAGGCAGAACGCAAATCCCTATGATAAATTTGATCAGGCCAAACAACCTGCCTGGCCTCCTGGACCGCCTGGTCAGGTCATCGCTTCTTTCCCCACGCCAGCCTCTTTTTACGTCCGGCCTGGCTTCTTCTTTATCAGGAGACTTTTTCTTTTTCATCGATCCTTAAGCTTACGCACAGGATTTACGGTGATCGTAGTCAAGCCGTCAAGATACGGCCTTAAGGCCTCCGGAATCAGTATTGAACCATCCTTCTGCTGGTAATTCTCTAAGAGCGCGATTACTGTACGCGCCAGCGCGATCCCGGAACCGTTCAGTGTATGCACGTATTCGGTCTTCGGTCTTTGGTCTTTGGACTTCGGTCTATACTTTATATTCGCCCTGCGCGCCTGGAAGCTTTCGAAATTGCTGCAGCTTGATACCTCAAGCCATTTATCGATCCCCGGGGCATAGGCCTCTAAATCATAGCATTTACTGGCGGCAAAACTTAAGTCCTGCGTCGGTAGGATCGCCACCCTGTATGCAAGGCCCAAGGCCTGCAATACGCTCTCAGCATCCTCAAGGAGCTTATCTAATTCCTCATAGGAATCCTGCGGCTTTACGAATTTTACCAGCTCGACTTTATCGAATTGATGCACCCGGATCAGTCCCTTTGTATCCTTGCCGTAGGAACCGGCCTCCCTGCGGAAACAAGCGCTGTAGGCGGTATAATAAACCGGGAGCCTTGTTTCATCTAAGATCTCGTTTCGGAAGATATTCGTCACCGGAACCTCTGCCGTAGGAATCAGAAAAAGATCATCGTCCTTCAAGTGGTACATATCCTCTTCTAATTTTGGGAGCTGTCCTGTGCCAGTCATTGAAGCGCGGTTAACCAAAAACGGCGGGAAGATCTCGGTGTAGCCATGTTCTTTTGTGTGCAGGTCAAGCATAAAATTGATCAGCGCCCGCTCCAGCCTTGCTCCTAGTCCTTTGTAAAGTACGAAGTTTGTGCCGCTGATCTTTGTGGCGCGGTTAAAATCTATAATATCCAGGCGCTGGGCAAGCTGGACATGTGTGGCCGGTTCAAAATCGAATTTCGGCGCCTTCCCCCAGGTGCGTATGACCTTCTTATTGGATTCATCGCCGACCGGCACTGAGCTGTGCGGGACATTGGGTATATCCAAAAGCAATTTATTCAAGATCGCCTCTACGGCTTTTAAATCTTCCTCCAGTTTATCGATCTTCTGCGAGATCGACTTCATCGAAGAGATCTTAGGCAAAGCATCCCTCTTCTCTTTTAAGAGGATGGCTATCTCGTCATTCGCCTTATTCTTCTGCGCGCGCAACCCCTCCAGCTCGTTAAGGATCGCACGCCGGGAATCATCCGCCTTAAGCAGGCCATTAAGATCGGTTTTCAGGGCGCGTTCCTTGATCGCCTTCTTTACTGCATCCGTATTGTCCCTTATAAATTTTACATCCAGCATATTGATCCTTATCCTTTTATAACCCCCAGCGGCCGCATCCTGCAGACACGCTTAGAGATACCTGCCTTGTGCACAACATCCACCACATCATTTACATCCTTATAGGCCTCCGGCGCCTCCTCGGCAATAGTGCCGCGGCCCGAAGCCATTACAATTATACCCTTTGCAGCCAGTTCTTTCAATAGCGCATTCGTATTCACGCTCTTCAATGCGGCAGTGCGGGATTTTAGCCGCCCCGCACCGTGGCAAGTGCTGCCAAAGGTCTCCTGCATCGCTTTCTCTGTGCCGGTTAGAAGATAAGAATTTCTGCCCATATCTCCCGGTATGATCACCGGTTGGCCCGTTTTTTTGTAGCGTTCTGGTAATGCAGGGTGCCCGGGGCCAAAGGCGCGCGTCGCCCCCTTCCGGTGCACGCATAACTTCTTCTCCTTGCCGGCTACTGCGTGTTTTTCGATCTTAGCGATGTTGTGCGCAACGTCATAAATAAGTTCCATACCCATCTTCTGCCAGGACCTCGCAAAGACTCTCCCAAAAGCCAAACGCGTAAGGTGCATCAGGCACTGGCGGTTTGCCCAGGCGTAATTTGCTGCGCACCTCATCGCTCCAAGATAAGCCTTGCCCTCTACTGACTCAACCGGCGCGCAGGCCAACTGCCGGTCGGGAACATTGATATCGTACTTTAAGAGGCAGCGGATCATGCTTTTCGTGTATTCATCGCAGACCTGATAGCCAAAACCCCGCGACCCGGAATGAATCATCACCGTGACCTGGCCCAGGGTAAGACCGAAGCTGTCGCAAAGGTCGCGGTCACAGAGCTCGTCGATCACCTGGACCTCCAAGAAATGATTCCCTGACCCTAATGTACCGGACTGCGCCTTCCCCCTCTTATACGCCCGTTCTGATACTGCGTCAGGATCTGCGCCCTGAATTGCTCCATACTCCTCGGTACACTCCAGATCACTCTCTGTCCCGAATCCCTTCTCTACCGCCCACCGAGCGCCCTTGACTAAAAGCTCTCTCTCTTCCCTCTCACTGATGCGGATATCGCCTTTGGAACCGACGCCGGAAGGGATATCTGAAAAGAGCACACTGATCAGGTCCTTTATCTTATCCTTTACCTCATCGAACTCTAGGTTAGTCTTAAGCATCCGCACGCCGCAATTTATGTCATAACCCACAAGGCCAGCCCCTACAACTCCTCCGTTATCAATATCTGTTGCCGCTACACCGCCAATGGGCATACCATATCCCCAGTGTATATCCGGCATCGCCAATGATGCCTTTACTATTCCCGGGAGGAATGCGACATTCGCTACCTGCTCCGGTGCTTTATCGCAGCGGATATCCTTGATCAACTTCTCATCCGCATAAATGATCCCCGGCACGCGCATCCCGTCCTTGTAGCTCTTAGGTATGCGCCAGCGATAATCGTCAATCTTCTCTAAATATCCCTGCATGGCTTCAGACGTCGAATATTACTTCTGCCTCCCAATCCCCGCCAGCCTCTTCGATCTTTAACCCGTGATAGGTGGCTGCCTTGATCTCGGTATTTACTTTATAACTCTTCAAATCTTTCCCTGTAGCCTTTGCCTTCAGGCTCTTATCATCGAATTGTTCTATTTGAAAATCTGTGAAAATCAGCTCTTTTACTGCGGATAAGGAGAGGAGTTCATTCAGCCAGTTTACAAAAAGCTCTTGCAGGTCATCCGCCTTCACTTCTATCGCGACGTGCATGCCTTTTGCTTCTGGCCCCTGTCTTTCGGCCATGATATCGAACATAGCCAGCGCCGCCTCTTTAAAGAGGCCCTGCGCATCGCCTGCTTTTACCCTGATGCCGATATCAGCCGTGTGCTCCAGAATCTCGTAGTTTTTCACAGGGAATTGGCCCCTCACTTCTGAAATGCAGACCAACGTAAGCTCGGGACTATCCCGAGCAGCCATCTATTAATCGCATGCTGCGAGGGATGGTGGGCCATGAAGGAATCGAACCTTCAACCTTGACATTAAGAGTGTCCTGCTCTACCGATTGAGCTAATGGCCCTGATTTAATTATAATCATTAGCGAAATCCTGAGTGAAATCGAAGGATGAGCTAATGGCCCTTTTCTTAACTGATTGTATCCGAATATTTTAACTTAAAAAGGAGGGATTTGCAATAAGTGATTTATTATACGAAAAAGACCAGTTTGCTTTTTCCTGATAGATTGCCGCTGCTACCCCTTCTTTCTGTTTTTGGAAAACCGCATAAGTAAACGAACAAAAAAGAAAAGACAATATATAAAAAAGATGCTTGGTAAGATCATTTGTAAATCATTATAATATTTTTCTAGCGTTAACTCTTCATGTGTTTTTCCAAAGATGTAAGACGCATAAAAATTTAACAGCGAAAGAGGCAAGCTGATAATCAACAAGATGCCTATTTCCCGGGCTATTATATGCGAAATCCACTTCATCGCTCCTCCCTTACGTTAAAACGCTTACTGATTTATGCGGAATATAATGAAATTACTTTATCTCTACGAGGCCGTTTTTGATGCAGAGTTTTCGGATCTGATGGTAAAGCAAATCTAGTTGTTCCTGATCCTTCACGGCGCCAGCCAGATCAAAAGATATTACTTCGCGCGTCCTTTTAGAATTAAGCAGGATATTGGCGGGCACTTCCGGATCCAGCTTGTCTAAGTACGATTGTTCAAAGATCACTATATCCGGTTCGGAAAATTTCAATCGCCTTTTTAACTCTTTTTCATCTGCGGCTAAGTCTAACTCATAATATTGCCCCCGTTTGACTAACTTTTTTAAAAACCGGTGCAGAAATTCATAGATCTCAAACGCAGGTTCCACAAAAAGCAGCTTTGCCTTCAAAAATAACAGTCTTGTTTCTGTCTCCGTAGCTACCGCTGCGGCATCTGTACTGCCCTCCGGCCGCTCGATCACTTCCCTTATTTTCCTGAGTAGGCCCGCCAGCCTAAAAGGCTTAAGAAGCAGGGCATCCATGAGTTTATTTATCTTAAATACTTCGCTTTCTTTAGGAAAGGCAGTAGCGACTATAATTTTTGTAACCGGATACTTCTTTCTGATAACCTTGGCTACCTCCGTAGCCTTAAGGCCCGGCATAACTACGTCTAACAGGATCAGATCTGCTTTCTTCTTGGATAGTTTTTTAAGCGCCTCTTCTCCGCTTGAGGCGCCGTCTATAGTATATCCTTTACGGCCGAGGTAGTTCTTAAGACAATAAAGAACGTCCTCTTCGTCGTCAATGACCAGTATGCTTGGCTTATGATCTTCCATGACCCTCTCCCGCTTTTTCCTCCCTAGTTAAAGTATACCATACTATTGGAGACATTTATCATCCTTTATTCATGCAAAAAACTTATGCGCCTGTCAGGAATTTAACCTGCAACATCCAATTTCTAAAACCGGCGCTTTATTCGGTTAAGCTAATAGCCCTTTTTTTAACTGATTGTATGTGAATATTTTAACTCAAAAAGGTTGGATTTGCAATATGTGTTTTAGGTCGAGGAAAAACTATCTGCCTGTTTTACGATAGACCAAAACTGTAATCACTACCGCAGTGAAAAGTATAAGATTCATGATATTAAAAGCGCGCCAGACGATATCCGCAGAACGAAAGGCGTCGGGCGCCATTAATAAAAAGCATGTCCATACACCTAATACCCAGTATAAACTGATATCCTTAGAAGATCTCCTTTTTACGATCCTAACAATAAGCGGTATATTCCACAAAGGCAATACAATTGCTGCTATAAGCGCGACTGTCTGCATCAATCCTCCCTCTTCGGCCTACCATAAGCGTAATAGTCGATATACCAATTACCTTGCAGCAGCATGTTTCTTTACTACCCCCTTGATAATCACATTTTCTACTGCTTTTCATCTCTGCCTCCTATTCCTGGGAAGTAATTTTAAACAGTAATTCCTCAATTTTAAGAATATGGATTTTTTGTTGCTCCTCAAGTTTCAACAAAGTCTGCTTTAATTCTAACGTATCGCCTTCAAAAACCTGAAAATATTTTTTTTCAATTATACTAGTTTCGAAATCTTTGGCTATGGATACCGCGTTGGCTAAAGACAGTATTTTTTCTTTCGCCTCAGATAACGTCTTATTAAGAAATTTAATTGAACTCTTTATTGCTTCTATGTTAAATCTATCTTTATTGAAATAGGCAGACCCCTGCTTGAGCTTAGAGTCTAACATGCGTATTTGGTTCGCATGATTGATTTCATCTTTAGCCATACATTGGAAGAAATCTTTATAGTCATGAAAATTTTCGGCATATACCTTATATAATTGGCTCATTATCTCCTCTTGCTGTATTAATACACTTATCACTTTAGATTGATATTCTTTTGAGTCCATTTTTTTCTCCTTCTGTTAAACTACTTATATTAAGCAAACTTGACTGTATTTCTGCCGCTGTTCTTGGCCTTATAGAGTGCTTTATCAGCTCTTTTAAAAATCCCGTCTGGCTTATCTTTTATTTTAGCTTTTGCAGTCCCTATACTTATGGTTACTTTCTCTTTCTTATCCAGCGGCAAGGAATCTTCAACCGAAGTCCTTATCCTCTCCAGCGCTATACGGCAATTCTTTCTGGGAGTATTAGGCAGTATTATCAAAAATTCTTCTCCACCGTATCTACCAACAAAATCTGTAGCCCTCAGGTTGTTTTCTAGTATACGAGATATTTTTATCAAAACTAGATCCCCTTTTTTATGTCCGAAAGTATCATTTATTCTCTTAAAATGATCCACATCGACAATAGATACGTATAATTCTTCTCTGTTTTCTATAAATCTATTTAACTCTGTCTCCAGTCTTTTATTTATATACCTCCTATTAGGAAGGGATGTTAAAACGTCTAAGAGGGAAGCGTTTTTAGCCCTTTCCTTTTGTCTTTCTACTCTTTCATACATAGAGGCATCTCTGAAAACCTCAACAGCGCCTATAGTTTTGCCACGGTATTTTATAGATTTTGTATGAACATCTACTGGAATTCTTACACCATCCTTCCTTCTAAGGTATACTCTATGGCTTTGGGGTTTATTGGTTTTAATCGCAACCATTAAAGGACAGCCCCCCATTAAACATAATTTTTTGCCACGATTATCTATATGCTTCAATAGGTTATCATAACAATACTTTCCCAGTATTTCCTTTTTCTTATATCCGGTCAGCTTTTCTGATTGTTTGTTCCAAAAGATAATTTTTCTTTTCTTATTAACAAAATAAACGCAATCATAGATTTCTTCGATTATTTGTTTATAAATATTTTTAGGTAATTTTTCTAAACCATTTTTTGACTTACGAACTTTCTTCTCCATCATCCTCTCCTTTTTGTTCTCCACTGCTTCCAGCACCAAAGCAGCAGACAACGTGGTAACTTCGCTAATAACTAAAAGATATACTGATACTGCACAAAAATCATCCCCAGGGCAACCGGCACCTTGGCGACTATAGATAAGACCCGCCCTAAGACACCGCCGGCACCCGCCTTTGCAGACCTGACCAGGTCCCTGTGCGATATTAATTCTGCTGAAAAAGCTCCGAAAAATATTCCTAAGAGAGTCGAGATAAAAACGCCTATACCTAACAAAGCCACCCCCGCCGCAGCTCCGATTATCCCGCCGAGCAATGCCCCGATGATCGCCTTATTGGAAGCTCCAAACTTTTTTATGCCGGCAATGATCAGCACGTATTCGAGTATCTCCCCGAAAAGGTAAAGCGCGCCGAGTATCAAGAGGCCCTTAAAGGAAATCGGGGAAAAACCGGTCAGAACAGCGTACAAAACCGAACCTGCAAGTATAATCAGCGTGCCAAAGGTAGTAAAAAATATCAGCACAAAACCGGCTATATTGAATAATATCAGGATGACTAAAGCTGCTATATCCATAATTTGTAGGAATGCGCCTGGCAGGAGTCGAACCTGCAACGCCCAGCTCCGTCCATCAAATTTTCTGTGCGCCCAGCAGGAGTCGAACCTGCAACATTCAGTTCCGAAGACTGACGCTCTATCCAGTTGAGCTATGGGCGCAAACTAAAATCTAGCTCAGGATGGAATCCTGAACCCGGTCTATAGATTCCTAAAGGCTGGCGCTCTATCCAATTGAGCTACAGGCGCGAGAAAATAGCAGAAATGAATCTGGCGATTTTCGAGCGAATGGAGGTTTTAGCCAGAGGAGCTTGAGCATTAAGGGAATCCCGGTGGAGTCCGTCGTAGGCGGACGACAAAACCGGGATGCCGAGGATGTCTGAGCACTTAGCGCAAGACGCGCGAAGTGCGAGTTCCGCAGGCACCGAAATGCGAAAGATCTCTGGCGTTAAAAAACCGACCTGAGCGAGAAAAACGTCAGATTCATTACTCTTTGTACGGCAAAAAATTTCAGCACGCGCGGAAACCTGCAGGTTATTTATACTATCTCCGCCTTATCGCCCAGGATCTCTTTGATCTTTCCAAGCTTAGTCTTGCCGACAGACGATATCTTGCTGCCTGCAGCCATGCGCACCGGAGAATTTATCTGCACCTTATCCGGGTTTATCTGGTCTATGATCTTCTTAAGCCTTTTGATCTGACGCAGGTCATCGTTGACGCCCTTGACCAGCATCACCTCAAGCCAGATCTTACCCTTAAACTCTCTGCGCAAGGCGACTAAACCTGCCGCTATATCCTCCAACCTTATCTCTTTGACCGGCTGGTTTATCTTGCGGAAGATCTCTTCGCTTGCCGCATCAAGTGAAGGAACGATTAAATCCGCCCCCAGCAACTCACTCCTCACCCCGGCAAAACCAAAAAGTGAAGCATTGCTGATTACCGCTATAGGCGTCCGGTAAGCCTTCTTGATCTGGGCGATCAGCCGGCCGATCCCCAGATTCAGGGTCGGTTCTCCCGGGCCGCAAAGAGTGATATAATTCAGTTGCTTTGTAAGCTCCGCATTATTCTGCAGCCAGGTGTTTAACTCAGAGAGGATATCCTGCTCAGGGATATACTCTTTTCTTTCGAGGGTGAGATCTTTAGTCTGAGCAAGCTGGCAATATATACAGGAGAAACTACAGGTCTTATAAGGGGTGAGGGCGATCCCCAAGGAGAGGCCTAAGCGGCGTGATTTTACCGGTCCGTAAATATAGCGCATAACTATAACGCAATTACCGAGATCCCCTTCTTATCAGCCAGGCTGATGCAATCTTCTCTGTCTATCAGAAGCGTCTTATCCGCTTCGATCGCAAGGCACTTTGCCTTTACCTTGGCCAGTTGTTTTATCGTCTTGACGCCGACTACAGGTACATCAAAACGCATATCCTGCTTGGGCTTACTTACCTTGACTACGGTGATCCCTCCCCTGGCCAGCCTTCCGGCGCGCTTTATAAGATTATCAGTGCCCTCGAAAGCCTCTACCGCCACGATCACCTTACTTCTAACTGCTACCGTCTGGCCGATATCTAAGGCTGCGACTGACTTTGCCAGGTCGAATCCAAAATCTATATCCTCCCGCACCTGCGGGCTGGGCTGCTTCCTGGTAAGCACCCCCTTCTTCGGTAACGAATCCTTGAGAAAAATTGTAGAATCCAAGACTTCCAACCCTTCTTTCTCCAACCTAAAAGCGACAGCCCCTAATATGGTATCTGCCTTTTTATCCTTTAAGCTATCAAGCAAAATACTGGACTGGCGGCCCTCTTTTAGTTTCCTGCTAAATAGTAGGCGCGGGCTGACCTGACCTGCCATGATTACTTTTGATACCCCTTCTGACTTCAGCACCTCAAAGGCTTTCTCAATTTCATTTAAATCTATCCAATAGACCTTCTCTGCGTATTTCTTTATAGAGGCGGATGTCTCTCCCCTGATCGCTACTGCGACGACTTGCTCACCCTTCTTGCTGGCAGCTTCAGCGACCATGATTGGAAACCTTCTGTTGCCTGCGATCAATCCTAATTTTTGCATTATTGTTCTTTTACTTTTCGGCGGCAGGAGGAGACGATGCCCCGCTCTGAGCTTTCGACAAACTTAAACAGGTAGGTTATTCCGTCGGCCGGTTTTAATTCTTTCTTTGCTTTTTCCAGGGCGCGTTTCATCTTCAGCCCGGAATTAAATAATATCTTAAAGGCGGCGCTCAAAGCTTTGATCTCATCTCTTGGTAAGCGTCGGCGGCGCAGCCCCACAAGATTCAGGCCATAGACCTTAGCCGGATGGCCGTCGCAGGTTGAATATGGCGGGATATCCTGCACGACCTTAGAACAGCCCCCGATTATCGAAAGCTTACCCACCCTGACGAATTGGTGTATTGCCACCAATCCGCCGACGACCGCATTATCCTCGATAGTCACGTGCCCTGCCAGGGTAGCATTATTAGCAAAGACGCAGCCCTCACCGACCGTGCAATCGTGCGCAACATGGGAATATGCCATGAATAAGTTATTATCTCCGACAACGGTCTTGCCGCCCTCTTCTGTCCCGGGATTAAAGGTACAGTATTCGCGGATGATATTATTATCCCCGATCCGGAGGTAACTCTTAGCTCCCTCATACTTTAGATCCTGCGGTGGACTCCCGATCACAGCACCGGTGAATATCTCACACTTCTTTCCGATCGAGGTATTGCCTTCTATCACACAGTGCGAGCCGATCTTGACACCTGTGCCGATAGTCACACCTTTACCGATCACCGTATAGGCGCCGATCTCGACGTTACCGCCTAACTTTGCGCTGCTTCCGACTATTGCTGTAGGATGAATCGGCATAACCGTCCTTATTTAGCCAGGGCGAACATCAGCTCCGCCTCTGCTACTACTTTACCTTCTACCAGCGCTCGCGCGGATACCTGGCCGGTCCTGGACTTGATCTTTCCTGCAGTCACCTCAAGCACAAGTTTACTCCCCGGCTCGACTACTCTTCTGAATTTTATATTGTTGGCAGCCATAAAGTAGGCGATCTTTCCCCGGTTCTCTTTGGGGGAAAGCATCATCACGCCACCCACCTGCGCCATTGCTTCGACGATCAGCACGCCTGGCATCACCGGCTTCCCCGGAAAGTGCCCCTTGAAATAATAATCATCGGCCCTGACGTTCTTGATCCCCACTGCGCGCTTACCCTCTTCAAGGGTAATAATCCTGTCTACAAATAAAAAGGGCTGCCGGTGCGGCAGGATCTTCTTGATCTCCTCGATACCTAATTCACCTTCCCCTTTTAGGGCAAAGGCTGCCCCAGACATGCTCACAGTATACTTATTCTTCTGCGAATCGATCTTGCGTATCAATTTCAGGTTCTGGGAGTGGCCGCTGCGTAAAGCGATTATATGCGCCTTGATAGGGTAACCTAAAACATTCAAGTCCCCTAACAAATCGGCTATTTTATGCCTGATAAATTCATCTTTATAACGTAACTTATTCTTTATTACCCCGGACTTGCCCACTACCAGCGTGTTTTCATGATTGGCCCCTTTGCCCAACCCCTGCGCCTGAAGCCCCTGCGCCTCCTCTTCAAGACAGAAGGTGCGCGCCGCAGCGATCTCTTCGACAAATTCATGATTGCTGCAATTTATCTCCATGAACTGAAGGCCAAGCTGCGGATGCCCGTAATCTAAAGTATAAGAGATCTTAAAGTCTTTGCAGGGCAAAGCGACTATTGATATCCCTGCCTCCTCTACGAATACCGGCTCACGGAGAGAGAAATATCTTCGCTCCCCCGGCTGATCTTTGATTCCCGCCTTCCTCAGTGTCTCAACAAAGTTCTGAATGCTGCCGTCAAGCCGAGGCAATTCGGCGTTATCGATCTCCACGTTGATATTATCTATACCCAATCCCGACAAGGCTGCCATGAGGTGCTCTACTGTCTGGATCTCAATATTGTCTCTGCCGATAGACGTACGACGGGGGGTACGGTCCTGGAATAAGAGTGAACCTACGCAGGCCTTGATCACAGGCCCGCCCGGCAAATCGGTACGGATAAAATTTATTCCCGCATCCTGCTCGGCGGGCTTAAACTTCACGCGCACCTTTCCTGCGGTATGTATCCCGATATCCTCTTTAAGCTCTATCTCCCTTGAGATCGTCTTCTGGTTTTCCATCATTGAGGCTTAAGTTTTATTCTTTTCTTTTTGTTCCAGCTCTTCGACTTTCTTCTTCAGCTCATTTACACTGCGGAAGAGCCTGGGCAGGTTAGCAACTGCGGCATTTATCTTTCTGGCCTTATCTATCGGTTTGGCAGGATAACCCCAGACCATCGTATCGGCTGGTATGGATTTACTCACCCCCGCCTGGGCCATCACAACGGCATTATCACCGATCTTGATGTGTCCGACGACACCAACCTGTCCTGCCAGGGTCACATTCTTACCTATGGTAGTACTGCCGGAGATCCCCGCCTGCGCTACGATGATACAATTCTCACCCGTAGTGACATTATGGGCGATCTGTACCAGGTTGTCGATCTTAGTCCCCCGCCCGATCACCGTCTTCTCAAAACGCGCCCGGTCGATACTGACGTTCGAACCGATCTCAACGTCATCCTGGATATCTACTATCCCGGTCTGTGGGATCTTATGGTACTTGCCGTCTACCTCTACAAACCCGAAACCATCCGACCCGATCACTGTGCCGCTATGGATGATCACCCGGTCACCGATGGTTATACGCTCACGGATAGATACATTAGGATAGATCAGGGTATTATTTCCTACTATAGTATGATGCCCCAGGAAACACCCCGCATAGATCACTGTCTTATCTCCGATGCGTACTCCGTCCTCTATGACCGCATGTGCGCCTACTGCCGCGCCCTGACCTAGCGACACACCTTTTCCTATTACCGCACTGGGATGTACTCCTTCAAGAAGGACCACATCCTCAGGCATCACAAAAGAAACTATTCTCGCGAAGGCAAGCGAAGGATTATCAGTGCGGATTATCGGGCGGGACGCTTTATCAAGTTCGCGCGAAGTGATGACCGCTGAGGCATGCGTCTTCTCCAACAGCGGTAGATATTTTTCATTAGCCAGAAAGGTAATATCCCCCTCTCCAGCCTCCTTTATCCCCGAAATGCCCGTGATCTGCACCGAAGGATCGCCGATCAACTCTCCGCCGATAAACTGCGCTATCTCTTTTAGGGTCTTACCAGGTTTCATGCCGCTTCCGCCTACCGCTTCTTATTTAATATCTCGAGGATCTTATCGGTTATATCCAGAGACTTAATATTATAAACCACGCCCGCCTCGTTAAAGACCAGGGTGAAACCCTCTTTCTTGCAGTAATTCTTGATCACCTTGTCGATATCCTTAAGGATCTCGGTCCTTTTTTCATTGAACTCCTTACGCAGGTCGGTTTGTTTCTCGCGGTCGTAATCCTGCAGCGCCCTTACCTTCTCCTCTAATTCACCCCGCTCTGCTTCCTTCTGCTTTTCGCTTAAGAGGTTCATCTTATCCTGCAGCTGCTTGATAGCCGCCACCTTCTTATCCCTCTCCTTGGTAAA
>JBHPDM010000029.1:0-14223 GCA_042577285.1 Candidatus Omnitrophota bacterium | reverse complement strand
CAGCGAAAGTTGCATCCGACGGTAGCGATAGAAAGGCTCTTAGAACCGGGCAGGAAATGATATAGGGGTTTCTTCTCGATAGGATCGATCTGGCTGGCAACTACTTTACCATAGGCGTAAGTATTTAATACGCCCTTAGAATTCTCTCTTACCCCGCAGAACCCGAATTTATCTTCGGCGATCTTACAGTGGTGATTACAGAGATAACAGCTGACTGAATTCTTCTCTGACTTTTTGTATAATAAGGCTTCCTTCATATCCTTAAACTCTTCAGCTGAGCATCATCAACGGGGGCGGCCCTTAATGAAGAGAGGGCATGCTTGCGGCCGGATTCGGACTTTCGGTAAAATTGTATATCTGCCTCAAGGTCACCGTTAAGATCGCAATAGCGGCAGGTTATGCCACAAGATAACCTGATCAGCTCTTCGCAAAACTCACCCCTTCCCAGCGCGCTGGGCCCTGCCAACTCACTCCCTGGAGAAAAAATATAATCTCCCTCCTCTGCCAGGGAGACTATCCTGTGATTCTCCCCTTCATCGCGGCCAACTACTAATTTCGCCTTATCTGAAAGGCGAAAATGCCTGCCTAGCTTAAGCAGCTCTACTCCCTCGGGATTTAACTTACCGTATCTCATCAGATCCTTTATCCTCACAGCAAAGCCCGGATCAGTTAAGAGACATCCTCCTGCAGGCTGTGCATACTCCCGGATATTAAGCCGTTCGGCTAATTCCATCTGAGGCCTGCGATTCCTCCCGTTGTAGTCGAACAATTTCTCCCGGTTGACCCAGCCCTGTTTCTCAGGGATAGTCTCAGGGAGTAACTTTGCCGAGAGCGGCCTTAATATCAAGCCCTCCAGTCCGGACTCTCTTGCAATAGTCTCCAGTGCCTGCCTGTTTTGTGACATCGGCCGCTGCCCCAATACTTCTCCCGTTACCACGAACTTGACGTCCGCCTCAGGCATCAACTCTTTTGCTTTCTTAAGCATTAATATCTTGCAATCAATGCAGGGATTCATATTGGAGCCGTAACCGTGCGCAGGATTTCTGATCAACTGCAAGAATTCCTCGCGCAACTCTACTCTCAAAAGCTCTTGATCTGGATTAGGTGGGTTTTTATCGCGGAAGCGAAAAGGGATCTTGAAATTTAACTTGATGACTTCAATACCCTGATCACTGATCAGTTTTGCGGCTAATCTACTGTCCAGGCCGCCTGAAATTAAAGCGAATGCTTTCATAAAAAGGTATCAAGGCTGGCTTAACAAAAGCAGGCTGGTGTCTTCAGGCGACTACCTTAAAAACCAGATCGTTTTGATGGACCTTCTGGGCGACCTTTATACCCACCGCATCTCCGGATTTCGCCTCGGAGACTGACGCATGCTCTATCTGCATGGAATCAATACTCTGCGTAAAATCATCCGAATGGCCCTTGACGTGGATCGTGTCACCCACCTTCAGGCTGTCCGTCAACCCGATAATCCCTACGCTGATGTGGCCAAAGTAATGCATGATCTTACCGATCTGCTTCTCCTCCATACCCGGCCTCCCTTGTTTAGGCTCTTGAGAATTAGCCCATGCAGGGTTTTCTACCCTTGTTGGCTCTCTTTGAGCGCCAGTTAAGTTTTCCTCTGCGTTTTCTTTTTCCCATCTCGTTTAGTATTTGTAATAGTTTACGGGGATAGTCTGTGATATATAGCGTACCGCCTCGATGATGCAGATGCGGATCGCTTTCTCCATCGGGGTATTGGCATAAGCAGAAAGCCCGCCGCCTAAGCCCCAACTACCCAGGAAACCCATCATAATGCCGCCGGAAACATCCGATGCCTGACCCTGCACCCGGGTAGCAGCCAATACTTCGGTAGTAGCTGTATCTACGATACGTATATCCAGAGCCATATGCGCTTTATTTAATGCTCCTCCGAGTAAGCCGCCCAAAACGCCGCTGCCTACTCCGCCGCCGCCGCCGATACCCGCGCTTCCGCCTGAGGCGCTGGGCTCAAACTCGGTAACAGCAGCAGTGATCACCAGGTCTGCGGTCTTGATCTGCCCCCTTGCAGGGCCGCTGCCCTGCTCTGCCGCTCCGGAAGCAAGAAGCTCCTGCTCCTGCATTACAGCACCTAATACCTGCCTCTCCACCACTGAGAAACGGCTACTGTTGATCATGGCAGTAGTCAGCATCTCGCGCAGACCCGAGCCGATCTGACCGGTTGCCTTGGCTGCCTTGACATCAAAATCCGCTACGGCGATGCGCGCCTTTGGCCCCGAATACGGAGGCAGAGGTGCAGCGCCTGCGGTATTATCCACCCGGGCAGTAGGCTGCATCATCGAAGCGCAACCCACAAGCGTAAAGCTAAACACAAAAAAACTGACTAAAGCTAATATTTTCTTCATATTAATTACCTCCTTTTAATGAGCACATAACTTACGAGCACGATAGTGCAAGTAAGTTATAAGTGCGAATTAACACCGACAGCTGCAAGTAGATTTCGCAAGAAATCTACGCAGCGTATAGCTGACGGTGTGATACGCAACGAGAGTGTTCGTAAGTCGTCTGCGCGAATTAATCCGACGCGAATGTGACAAAATTATCAAAGAGAATTTTGTCACGGCTTATGAGCCGGGACCCTAATTACTTAATTCCTCTATGATCTTTGTGGCCAGGTCATCGGCTGCCTTAATCAATGCCTCCCTGCCTCCGCTGATTATATCCATATGCGCGGAGCTTGCTGAGGCATTTAGATAAGCAAGCACCTTACCATCCTTGACCCGGATCAATTTACCGGTGATATTGGAAAAACAGGAGCGCATGCTTGACTGCGGGATATTTCCCCCTGCAGTGGCGACAGCCTTACCCAGGACCACAAAATCAGCTCTAGAAAGATTCCCTAATTTTACGGATTTAGCCTCGCTGAGATCGACTATACGGAATGCCTTATCCTTTTTGATCACGCCTCCTAGATTCGAAGGCTCCAGCACCTCATAGCCCTGGCTGAGCAACCTCTCGGCAAGAACTGCTTCAGTCACCGATAGATCGACTTCACTCGCCCACCAGGCGCGTTGGGGCCCCTCGATATTCTGCTCAGAAACCAGCAGGATAAACTTTGTCTTACCCGAATCCTTTGCGCAGGCCGAAGTAAAGGCCAGGCAGCAGAAGAACACTAAAGAAACCAAAAGAAACTTTTTCATGCGACCTCCTCTTTCGTACTCATTAATATACAAAAGCGCCTCTTTTGTGTCAAGCTAAATCGGGGAGTTAGAAAAACTTCAAAAGTCCTGCCAGGCAACTGACAATACGCCATGGCTTCTCTTTTTTTATCTCTCTGCGGCTGCTGGAACCGGTGGTAACGATGACAGTGCGGATCCCGGCCCGCCTGCCTGCTACGGCATCGACAGTCATATCCCCTACGTATACTGCCTCTTGGGGCTTCAGGGAAAACCTGCTCAAGATCCTGTTTAAGATCAGTGGATGCGGTTTAAAATTTTTGAGTTTATCTGCGCAGAGCACAACCCCAAAATAATTTGATATTTTAAGATGAGAGATCAGGATCCGGGAAAACCTGGTGGGGCGGTTGCTGGCAACCGCAAGTTTATAGCCTTTTCCCTTAAGGTATTGTAGCAGTCTCTTTGCTCCCGGGAGGAGCCGGGATTCTCTGACTAAGGAGAGCAAATGATGCTTCCTGTATACCGCTACTGCCCTCTTTAAATCCGCAAGGCGGATGAAAGGCTTAAGCAGGTTCTGATCACCCCAGCCTACTGCCCTGCGAATCACCAGGGCGCTTCTTGACGGATAATCTAACCTCTGCATCGTATGATTAAAACTGCTGATTATCGCAGGGTAGGCGTTAATCAGCGTTCCGTCCAGATCAAAGATGACCAATTTCGCAAGCCTGGGAGACATCTACTTAAACATAGGTAGCCACAAAAGACTGAACCAAATAATCGTAGCAGAGATTATAGTCGTTACCAGGCCGACCCTTAGCCACCTGAAAAAGGTTATCTTTATATTCCTTTCCTTCTCAAGCATCCCCAGCGCTACAATATTGGCCGTCGACCCGACTAAGGTCATATTCCCCCCGAAACAACCTCCGAACAAAAGTGCCCACCATAGCGGTTGGATTACTAATCCTAACTCCTTAAAACTCTGTATGATCGGGGTAAATGCAGCTACCAGGACTACGTTATCCAAGATACTCGAACCGATTACGCTGATCCAAAGGACCATGGAAGTAAGAGACACATGGCTCCTGATCACTGTCTCCACCAGCCTCTTAGCCAGTACGTCGGTCGCTCCGGTATATTTAAGCGTCCCTGCCTGGGCGAATAAGAGCATGAAAAAAAGAAGCGTCCACCACTCTACATGATGCTCGATATACTCCCTTGCCTTGCGCCACCTCCAGATCATCACGATTCCACTGGAGATCAAGGGTATGCTTAAGAGAAGAGTATTGGCCTCTAGGCCAAAAAACAGCTCTAGCCGATGGTGTAAGGCTATAAAGAAAAGCGTTACCCCAAAAATGCAGAGGCTGATTTTAAGCTGCCTGTCCGGAGGAACTGAAATAAGGCGGATCAACATATCGTTTGCGCCTAAATCCTTGATCTTACGGTCAAACTCCTTGAGTACCTTGCGGTACCAAAATAGCAGCAACATTATAGTCACCGTCAGGCAAAGGATCATCAGCGGAAACGCCTTGGCTATAAAATCCTCAAAGGTGAGTCCCGCCTTGGTAGCAATAAATATCCCAATCGGATTACCTAAAACTGTGCCTGCCGAGCCGATATTTGTCGTAAGCACAGCGCAAATTACAAATGGCACAGGATCGATCTCAAAATAATCGCAGATCTCCAGGACCGCGGCGACTATAAAAATAATCGAGGTCACCTCATCCACTGCGCAGGCAAGAAGAGCCGAAGCTATGGAAGTAGCGATGAAAAATCTCTTTGCCGTCAGGTTGCGGATCCTTAAAATCAGGCTGACTATCCAGGCAAATAAACCCGCTTCCTTTAAAAGCCCCACTAAAACCATCATCCCCACCAGGAAAAGGATTACTTCCAGGGATGAGAATCTCACCAGCATCTCGATATCAATCGCCCGGCTGATAAGCAGGATGGAAGTCCCCAGAAAGACAAAGCTGAGGCGGAAATTCCAGAAAAATAATGTGCCCAGGATAGAAGCCGACAATATCGCTACCGACAAGGCCTGATGCCCATTCAATCCGATACTAATAGAAGAGAAACCCACTAAAGAGGAAATAAATACTAATGCCGTGAGTTTTAAAGATAATCTTCTCATGCAGAATCTTCTTGATATTCAGAAAGCATCGCTTTTAGTATGTCTCCTCTTGCGATTATGCCAGTTACTTCATCGTTGGCGTCGACTACAGGTATTCTCCTGGCCTCCTTGGTGATCATGATCCTGGCGGCTTCGCAGAGAGTGGCGTCTTCCTTGACGGTTACCACATCTTTAAACATCACCTCTTGGACCTTCATCCCCTTAAGCATCTGGACCTTTTGCTTGACTGCTTTAGAATTCTCCTCGTACACAAAGCCCCCTACCTTATCCACATAGCTAGGCAAGATCTTAGCCAGAACCCCCTTCTCTGTAAAAATTCCGGCTAACTTTTTGTTATCATCAATGACCGGCAATCCTCCCATGCCCATTTTGAATAATAAATCCATCCCTTCCCTAACGCCCATTTCGGTAGAAAGGCTTTTAACCTTTCTCGCCATGACCTCTTTTACCTTCATCGCACACCTCCAGTTATCCGCTAAGGAATAGGATCAAAAAATCTCTTTAAGACGGGTCTTAAGCCGCAGATAAATTATCGCCGCGGCAAAGATCTTCAGCAGCTCTCCGGGAATAAAGGGGATGAATCCAATCAGCAGGAGTTTTTTAAGCGGATAGCCTAAAAGAACCCTGAGCCATATAACGCCGCAGGACAATAAAACCAGATCTCCCAGGCAGAATACGACAAATATGCGTAGAAAATGATTCCCGCTGTATTTTATCAGCCTGGAGATCAATAAAGCAGCCAATAGGAAACCGAAGAGATAGCCTCCGGTAGGCCCAAAGAGATAAAATATGCCGCTGCCGGCGCCGGCGAAGATCGGTAAACCAAAAACCCCTAATAAGATGTAGGAGGCCTGGGAGAGGAGCCCAAAGCCACCGAGAAATGCTCCCGAGAGCAGGACAAAAAAGGTCTGCAGGGTTATCGGTACTGGCGAAAACGGCAGGGGTATCTTCAAAAAAGCCCCGAAACAGGTCAAGAGCACAAACACAGATATTCCGACTGCCCGGCGCATAGCTTTGCTGGTAATCAGCTCCTTATCGAACGCTAATTCTCGCATCTTTTCTCCTTTATTGGCAGACAATTATCGTTTTTCTGAATATTATTATACACCTACTCTTTGGCTATCGCCAGAGTGATTATCCCGGCTATAATCAAAAAGGGGCCGAGACTTCCCCTGACCACAGAGAGAAGATCCGGAAACCAACGTAAGACCGCTAAAAGGCCGAATACCAAAAACAGTAAACCAAAAATTACTTTTATAATTCTCCCCAATGCGCTCTTACCTTCGCAGCCTTTCCCCTCTTTGACCTGATCTGCCATTTTATCTACCTCCTCATATAAAAAGATCTACTTCGGCGCGCTCTTCCACCTGCGGTGGATCCACCCCCACTGCGCAGGATATTGACGGATGTAGTGCTCGATAATATTGGTTATCCTCTGTACGCTGTTACGGATAATCTCCTTAGGGCTATTGCCTTCTTCTATATCCAGCGGCGGTTCGAATACGATCTTATGCGTATCATCCTTCTGCCTGATGATAAAACAGGGTAGTACCGCAGCACCGGCGCGCCGGGCAAGGACTATCGGGCCCGTTGCCGTAGCTGCCTTTCTGCCGAAAAATTCGACCAAGACTCCGCCGGTGCCGAAATTCTGGTCAAGCGGCACAAAGATCAACTCGTTAGCGCGCAGAGCGCGGATCACCTCCTTTATGCAGGTATCTCTGGGAATACTGTATATTGTCTTTATTTGTAGTTTTTCGCGCTTCTCAAGAAAGATCTTTTCTACGCGGGCATCCTTCATCGGCCGCATGATCCCCCCGGTCCTGTAGCCCTCCAGGCTTAAACGCGCCAGCATCAGAGGGAAGTTACCGAAATGAGCGCTTACCAGGATCACGCCCTTACCCTTAGATAACGCGCTATCAAGATGCTCTTTACCTAATATAGAGATCTCCTGTTTTATGCGCTCGAACTTATCCAGCATAAAGACAACCTCAAATCCGGCCTTAGCCATAAAGATAAAACAGTCCCTGGCGATCCTTTCCCGTTCTGCGGGACTCTTCTCATCGCCAAAGGCAACGGCTAGACTGTCTAAGGCGATCTTTCTCTGTTTGGCGGCAATCCGGTAACCCAAAAGGGCGATCAGCTTGGCAAAACCATACACCTGGTTCCCGGGAAGGATCCTGACAATAAAAATACATGATTTTAATACCAGCCACCCGAAGTAGCGGCCGATGCTTTTGCGTATCTTTTTGGAATCCATACTTGATATATCCTCCTTACAATTCTCTTATTCTATCATATAAGACTACGACAGGCAATATCGTTTGAATTAAGCGATTATTAGGTATATAATTATTTTACTATGGCTGCTAAAGGCAAAAGTCACTACGTAAAGATCGCCAGAATCCTCTTATTGATCCTGGTGCTCAACTGGCTCGTCGCTCTGGCAAAGATCTTCTACGGGCTCTTCACCCGCTGCCAGAGCATGACTGCTGACGGATTCCATTCCCTCTCCGACGGCGCTTCCAATATTATCGGTCTAGTCGGCATATATTTTGCATCCCGCCCCAAAGACAGGGACCATCCCTACGGGCACAAGAAATATGAGACCCTTTTTTCCTTAGGGATAGCAGCGCTTCTTTTTATTCTTTGCTTCAACCTGCTTAAGGATGGTTTTAGCCGTTTATATGATCCGGTTACCCCTGTAGTAGATTTAAGAAGCTTCCTGATAATGATCCTGACTATGGGGGTGAATTTCTGGGTGATGAAATATGAACGAAAGAAGGGCGAACTACTGCAAAGCGATATACTGGTCTCGGATGCGATGCACACCAGGGCTGATATCCTCACCTCAATATCGGTGATCGTCACCCTGGTGGCGATCAAGCTAGGGCTTCCTATTATCGATCCGCTGGCCACGATCGCAATTTCCCTATTTATCGGGCACTCCGGTTATGAGATTATCAAGCAAAGCTCAGCCGTCCTCTGCGATACAGCCCCGATCGTAGACGTAAAAATGATCGTAGATGCGGTATTGGGGGTAAAGGGAGTGAATAACTGCCATAAGATCAGGACGCGGGGCAGGCCTGACGATATCCACGTCGATCTGCACGTCCAGGTAAAGCCGAATATGCATATAGAAGAGGCGCATAAGATCAGCTACGCGATCGAAGAGGCGATCAAAAAAGCGATCCCCTCAGTCATCGATGTAGTAGTGCATATGGAGCCAAAAGAGAAATATTAAGGAAGGAATTTCAACGGATCCTGCGGCTTACCTGAATTTACCACCTCAAAATGCAGATGGGCTAACATCGTCCTGTAGTTGGCATTACCGGTCTTTCCTACCGCTCCGATAACCTGCCCCTGGCGTACGAATTGCCCCTTGGAAACATCGATCCTCGAGAGATGTCCGTAAAGAGTAGTCATCCCGCCCCAATGGCGGATTACTATATACTTTCCCATGCCGCGCTTCTGCTCCCTGGCGATGGCCACCCGCCCTGAGCGGCTTGACAAAACCGGGGTGCCCTCTTCTGCCTGAAGATCGATACCTCTATGCCTTCTGCCTCCGCTACGCTTAGCGCCGAAGTGGCCCTCCCCCCGGCTGTCAGAGCGGATAATAATGTCTCCCTCGTACTCAATGGGAGAAATAAAATAATGCCTATCGAGAAAGTAAAAGTTTACCGCCAGATACAGAGGCAGAGCAACCAGCAGAATCGTAAGGATCTTTTTCATTCTTCCCTTTTAAGTCGCGATACTATAACATACAAACTCAACAAAAAGCAAGCCAGGATAAAGATATCGCCGAAACGAGTATAAAAACTATTGATTCGCACGGAAGGTTCTATACTCTGATCTATAAATCCATCAATAAAGAGGACTCTTCCATCCTGATCCTGCACCAGGGAGAGGATCTCGCCAAGGGGTGAAATAAATCCTGATACCCCGGTATTAGCTGCGCGTACCAGATGCCGGCGGTTCTCCACTGCCCGCAGGACAGAAGCGGCGAGGTGTTGATAGGGCGATGCAGTATTACCGAACCAGGCGTCATTAGTGATATTGATGAGAAACCCGGCACCCCTCTTTACAAAACCCCTTGCTAATTCAGGGAAGAGGTCCTCAAAACAGATCAGCACCGAGAAAGAGAGCTGATCAAGCGAAAAAACAGTAAAATCTTCTCCCTCTACAAAATCGCCGATCGGCACAATCGCCTCAAGCAGAGAGAAGACGCCCCTTAAGGGGATATACTCTCCGAAAGGCACAAGGTGCAGTTTGTCGTATTTTCCTAATATTCGGCCTTCTGCGGATATCAAAAGCGCGCTATTGTAATAAAGATCGTCGCGTGTGGTAAGCGCCCCCAACACAAGAGGCGTATCAATCTCTTTGGCAAATCCCCTGACTCTTTCAATATAGGCAGGCTCTTCCTCCAGGACTACCGGCATTGCTGCCTCCGGCCAGATGATCAGATCCGGCTTAGGCCTTGCCGCTTCGCCGCTTAATCCAAGATACTTATCCATGATAAGATCCCGCGAGGGTCTATCCCATTTCAACGCCTGGGGGATGTTGCCCTGTACTACTGAAATCTTGTAAGGTCTGCGGCGTGCGGCGTGCGGTCTGTGATAAATCCTATAATAACCGTATATTAAAACAACGACTACGGCAAGAACCGTCGTTAAATATTTTCTCTTCCCGGCGAGGACCGAGTATCGAGCATCAAGGATCGAATAAACTGTAATATTGACCATCATCACCAGGAATGAGACCCCCCAGGCCCCGGTGATATCTGCTATCTGGATCGCCGGAAGATTCAGGTACTGAGAGTAGCCCAGGAGCGCCCACGGGAATCCGGTAAAGAGATTCCCACGGATAAATTCTAAGGCCACCCAAAGCGCAGGGATAAATAAAAGACTGTATCTCGTATCTAATATCTTGTATCTGGCGATGATCATCCCGAATAATCCGAAGTATAGTGACAGGTAAAGGATCAAAACGATCATCCCCGGCAAGGTCACATGTATCAACCAGTAAATAGTCCCTGACCAGAAGATAATTCCGGCAAGAAGAGAGAAGAGAAAGGCCTTACGCCAGTGCGCGCCTTTAAGCGCGGAAAAAAGAGGAAGGAAAGCAACCCAGGCAAAGAACCAGAGCCTGCCGTTTAGATAGGGCAGAGCCAAAAGAAATCCGGATAATAAACAGAGAAGTCCTCTCATCTGCCGCAGCACTTTTTATATTTCTTGCCTGAACCGCAGGGGCAGGGGTCGTTACGTCCCACTTTAGGGCCGGATGTTCTTGCCGGCGTGATTTTTTGCTGCGGCAACCCAGGAGGACCATCCTGGGCAACAGGATGTTGAGCAGCCTGTTCAAACTTTTTTACCTCAGGGTGAGAGAGCTCCTTAGAGAGGGAGCTGAATACTCCGCGCAGCCTCTCGGGCTTTACCGGCTGCAATTTGAATACCGCTTCTATCGCTTCATCCTCGATACTAGAGACCATCTGAGAAAACATCGTGAATCCCTCGCGCTTGTATTCGATCAGCGGATCACGCTGGCCGTATGCGCGCAGGCCGATTCCCTCGCGCAGGTGATCCATAGCCAATAAATGATCCTTCCACTTACTGTCTACGACCTGCAGGAAGACCATCCGCTCCAGGTGGCGCATCATCGGCTTTCCGACAGATCCTTCCTTTTTCTCGTAAAAATCAGTGAATCTCTTTAAGAGGCTCTCCTTGATCTCTTTTTTGGCCATCCCCTCCAGGGCCCCCTGATCAAGTTCTACCCCAAACCTTAATTTGAGGCTATTGACCATCCCTGCGAAATCCCAATCCGCAGGATCGAGGGTTTGGGCTGCATAAACCGCCAAAGATTCATCTATGAATTTATCTAATGCCTCCAGGATATCCTTCTTCAGAGATGCTCCCCCTAAAATGTGGCGCCGCTGCCCGTAGATCACCTCTCTCTGCTTATTCATCACATTATCATACTCCAAGAGCTGCTTTCTGATCTCAAAGTTATGCTGCTCTACGCGCCTTTGGGCGATCTCGATGGATTTACTCACCCAGGGGTGTTCGATCACCTGCCCCTCCTCAAGCCCCAACTTATCCATCATTCCGATCAGCCTCTCTGAACCAAAAAGGCGCATCAAGTCATCCTCTAATGCGACATAGAACCTTGATGATCCGGGATCTCCCTGCCTGCCTGAGCGGCCGCGCAGCTGATTATCGATGCGCCGCGCCTCATGGCGCTCTGTACCTAACACATGCAGGCCTCCCACCGATACGACCTTCTTATGTTCTGTATCGGTCTCCTGCTTAAATCTCTCCAATAATTTGGCGTACTCTTGCTGATAGGCGGGATCATGCGGTTTTAATTTATCCCTGGCTAGATTCCGCGCAATAAACTCGGCATTCCCGCCAAGCACTATATCGGTGCCGCGGCCAGCCATATTGGTGGCGATAGTAACCCCCTGAAACCTGCCCGCCTGAGCGATGATCTGCGCTTCCATCTCGTGGTATTTGGCGTTGAGCACCTGATGCGGGATACCGCTCTGCTTCAACATCTCGGAGAGAAATTCCGATCTCTCGATAGATATCGTCCCCACAAGCACGGGCCTTCCGAGCTTGTGCAGTTCGGCGATCTCTTCGACGACCGCTTTAAACTTCTCACCCTGCGTCCTGTAAACGCAATCCGGATGATTAGTGCGCATCAGGGGCCTGTTGGTGGGAATGACTACAACATCGAGCTTATAGATCCCCTTGAATTCATTCGCCTCGGTGTATGCGGTACCGGTCATACCGGCTAATTTCTCATACATGCGGAAAAAATTCTGGAAGGTGACTGTGGCCAGAGTCTGATTTTCACGCTCGATCTTTAAGCCCTCCTTAGCCTCCACTGCCTGATGCAGGCCGTCAGACCAACGCCTGCCCGGCATCATCCTTCCGGTAAACTCATCGACGATCACCACCTGTCCCTCTTTTATTACATAATCCACATCGCGCTTAAAGAATTCCTTAGCGCGCAGCGCCTGGATCGTATGGTGGCGGTACTCCATCGTCTCTATACTGTGCAGGCTCTCTATCCCCCAGGAGCGCGCTGCCTTACTTTCTCCGTCATCGGTCAGGGCAACGGTGTGTGCCTTCTCATCGGCAACATAGTCAAACCCCTTGGATAGATCCTCTCCCTTATGCTTAGCTTCTATCTCATCCTTCTCGGTTATGCGCTTGCCCTTAAGTTGTCCGACGATGCTTCTTGCAGTATAGTACTTTTCGGTTGATTCCTCGGCCGGTCCGGAAATGATCAACGGAGTGCGCGCCTCATCGACTAATATGGAGTCTACCTCATCGAGGATAGCATAGAAGGGTAACCTCTGCACCAGGTCGTCGAGTGAATACTTCATATTGTCGCGCAGATAATCAAAGCCGAATTCATTGTTCGTGCCGTATGTTATATCGCAGGAATACGCCTGCTTTCTCTGGTCATCCGACATCTCATGCTGAATCGCCCCGACCGTTAAGCCTAAGAACTCATAGATCGGGCCCATCCACTCCCGGTCGCGGTGAGCAAGATAATCATTGACTGTGATGATATGCACCCCCCGGCCCAGGAGGGCGTTGAGATACGCAGCAAGCGTGGCGACCAGGGTCTTTCCCTCGCCGGTGGCCATCTCAGCGATCCTTCCCTCGTGCAGGACTATTCCTCCGGCGATCTGAACGTCAAAATGCCGCAGGCCGATCGTACGCTTTGAGGCCTCTCTTACTACGGCAAAGGCCTCAGGAAGTATATCTTCAAAGATCCTGTTCCTGCTAATCTTTAACTTCTCCTTAAGCTTATCCTTCTCCTCGGGGATCGCCACTTGGGATAAATCCTCTTCCAACTCCTTAAAGACCTTCTCCTGCTCTTTAAATTTCTTTAAGATATGTTTTCTGAATTCCTCGCTCTTTGCCTTTAATTGGGCGTCGGAGAGGGCGCTGATCACAGGCTCCAGCGCATTCACCTCCGCCACCCTCCTAGCCAGCTCTACCATCTTAGCCACAGAGGGCCCGGGCATATCGGGATGAAGCGCAATATTCACTGTAGGAAATCTCTTTCTGATCGTGTTTTGTTTACGCTTAAGGCTGAGTTTCTTTATGTAGCTTAACATTATTTTGATTTATCTGCAGTCCATTTTCTAAGATACGCTTCGATTAATCCCCCGATCGCCCCGTCCATGACTTTAGCCACATCCCCGCTTTCAAATCCGCTGCGGTGGTCCTTCACAAGGCTATAAGGATGCATCACATAAGAGCGGATCTGACTTCCCCACTCGATCTTCTTCTTCTGGGAGCCGTATTGTTTCTGCAGCTGGTCATCCTTCTTTTTCCGCTCTGATTCAAAAAGGCGCGCCTTCAAGACCTTCATCGCAGTCTGTTTATTCTGATACTGCGAGCGCTCGTTCTGGCACTGGACTACTATACCGCTGGGCAAATGGGTGATCCTCACCGCAGAGTCGGTGGTATTTACACTCTGCCCCCCCGCCCCCTGAGAACGGTAGACATCGATGCGCAGGTCCTTATCCTCTAACTTAATATCCGCAGCTTCTTCGATCTCGGGGATCACATCCACAGAAGCAAAGGATGTATGGCGGCGCTTATTTGCATCAAAAGGAGATATCCGCACCAGCCTGTGCACGCCGCGCTCTGATTGCAGATTCCCAAAAGCATAGTCGCCTTCGATCATGATCGTGGCGTTCTTGACACCCGCTTCATCGCCGTAAAGGATATCTATTGGCTTTACTTTATAACCCTGCCCCTCTGCATAGCGGGTATACATGCGCAAGAGCATCTGGGCCCAATCGCATGATTCTGTTCCTCCGGCTCCGGCATTGATGCTGAGGATCGCGTTGAAACGCTGTCGGGAGAGGCCGAAAAGCTGGATTTCAAGGCACTTTTTTCCGGTGAGTACGACGGCAAC
>JBHPDM010000028.1:0-17101 GCA_042577285.1 Candidatus Omnitrophota bacterium | reverse complement strand
GAGCTTCTGATCAAGTCCTTCCAGGCGAAGTAGACCTGCCTCTTGATCGGGCTGATGTTCACATCACCGCGTCTTGCCGCGCCCTCTAAGACATAGAAGTTGTCTAAGCCACTTTCATAATCGGTTAAGGCGTTGAGGATCGTGATATCTTCGCCGGCCTCTGGGGTTGAGTCATAGGGCACCTCAACTGTCATCGTGTCAACTCTTCCATCATCTAATCCTACGACCGTGATCTCTGAGGAGTCGCGGAAGGAGCTTCTGATCAAGTCCTTCCAGGCGAAGTAGACCTGACGCTTGATCGGGCTGATGTTCACATCACCGCGTCTTGCCGCGCCCTCTAAGACGTAGAAGTTGTCTAAGCCACTTTCATAGTCAGTCAAGGCATTGAGGATATCTATATCTTCGCCGGCCTCGGCCACGGAATCATAGGGACAGAGTATAGTCGTATGAGTAGTGTCGCCATTCTCTACATTAACCCATACGATCTCTGACGAATCCCTGAAGCTGCTCCTGATCAGCTGCCTCCACTGCGAATAAACCTCACGCAGTAGCGGTGAAACACGATAATAACCTCTGTAGGGTGTCCCCTCTTCAAACTCATAGAACTCCTTGATCTCAGCATCGTAAGCGCGCAGGTCCAGCGTAATGCGCAGATCCTCGATCAGCTGCTCTACATTCTCATAAGGACAAGGCGCCAGCTCTTCGATGTACTCTAACGGGAAGTTCTTATCGATATTGTAGGTCCTGATCGTAGCAAGCTCATGCTCAGGCGACCAGATCAGGTCAGCTAATTCAGCAAATACCTCTCTTAAGATGTGGCTACGCGGATGGCCGACAAAATCAGTTGTCCCGACGACATAAACCGAGTCGATCAGCTCAGCAGACCCGCTATATTGCTTAAGCGCCAGCCTTCTTTCGGTAATATCGAGCAGGACCTCCAGCGTAAAGGTGGAATCAAGGTGAAAGAGAATTCCTGATTCTAAATCTATATCCAGCTTCTCCACCCATTCGTGCCAAAGAGTATATACCCAGTCACCCTCTATCCAGAGCGCCTGATTAATCGCCCAGACATTCTCATAAGGATACGGCTCTCCATCCTGCCCGAAGAAATCGGAATTCCATCCTCTGCTCCAGGTAGTATTAACGCGCTCTTCGATCTGGCTACCCTCAGTGATAAAGTCTGCAGTCGGCATCTCCCAGAGTTCAGCAATCAGATTTTCAACATTGGCCAGCGGGACCAGTATTTGATTAAGATCCTGCAGATAAGCGGGTACGTTCGGCCAGCGGTGATCACCGGGTCCGGCTATCCTTGAAGCATGATGGCCTAAGAAATCCCAGACTCTACCGGTATAATTACCGGTTGAATCGCGCTCAAAGTCCCCTCCGTCGTCGATAAAGTTACTGTCGGCGTTCCAAAAGTTCCTTAAGCTGGTATCGGCAGCAAGTTCAAGTATCTGTCTAATCTCCTGGGTGTCATCAAGCGGGTGGAAGGCCAATATTCCACCAAGTACTTTCTTAGCGGCGGGGGTATCTAATCCGTTTTCCTGGCAATATTCTTGTGCGGAAACTACATAATCATAGATCTCGGGGATGGCAAGGAGGGCTCTGTGTTCGTAAGAAAGCGGCGGACCCCTGATATCATGTTCACTGGAGAACTGCCGATCGATAAGAGCGTAATCGTCTAATTCGGTATTTCCGGATTGATCGTAACTGCCCGAATAATCCCTCCCCTGGCTTAACCCCGGCTCTTCTATGCGCACGCGGCCATCTTCAAAATTGATATCAGAACCATTATCCTGCGCCCCATCCCTCGATGCCCGGGAGCGCCTGGCAAAGATGTTGCGCAGCGGAATATTGTAACTTATTCCGGCCATATAACCATTATCACCGTATCTGAACTCTGCCTCAAAACGTCCGTAATGACCCTTGGCATAAAATCCTTCTCTGAGGTTAAGCAGTCCTGCGCTGATGCCATTGACCCCTGCCCGGTCATAGACGCCTATCCCGATGTCGCCCGGCAAACTATCCTCCAGGCGGTCATCATAGCTTAACTTGACTGCTGTGCCCGGGATCAGGTCCCTGATAGTAGTAGCAGCCCCGAACCTCCTGCCCCGCTCTCCGTACACCTGCAGGTTACTCTTATTCCCGAACTCCATACTGTAAGAGTAAGCCACATTCTCAGGATTCTCCTTCTTCACTAACAACCCGAGCCTTCCGTTCTTACCGATGCCAAGGCCCAAATAAGGCGAAGCAAGATCCGCCTGGATCCTGGATGTTCCTTCAAGCAGGCCTCTGTCTATCGCTTCGATACTGAGTACGTGCTGATCCGATCTGATCACCACCGGTATTACCAGATAAGGAATGACTGAACTGGTGTCATATTCTCCGAGGGAATCTGAGTTCATGTTCCCGACAGCAAATGCCCGCGGATCGATCTCGATCTTTGCAGCCTTAGCGATGAGCGCTCTGCCCTCGGCTAAAAGCAGTTTCCTGCTTCCAGCTTCAAGAGAATCGGATAGACCCTGCTGTCTGGCTGAAAGATACGGATAAAGCTCATGATCTGCTGTGATCTCTGCAGCCTCTATCATATAACCGGCCAGGGCTGCGGGCAGCTGCGCGCTGTCTCCGGCGACCACCCTGTCAAGATACCCATCCAGCGCCTGTGCCTGGCGGTCAGCAATGATCGTAAAATCAGACCTGAATCCTGCCCGGCCGGAGACATTCTCAAATCCCATATCCCCGTTACCATAAGCCACAGGTATCAGATAATTCCCATCGCCCAGGTCGATGCGCCTTGAAAAATTAAGGTTATATGAACCGTTCTCTCCGTTCAACGGATCGTTCAAACTAAGGTGGCCCTTGATACCGGTAGGATTATTAGGTAGCGAAAGCCCCACATTGGTACGTAGATCCTCACCGCTTGCCTTGACTACATTTATCTGCTGGCCAAAGGCCCGCATATTTGCCCGGAAATTATCAGCTGAGACCTCTGCTCCCTGGATATACCCGTAATTCCCCACGCCCACAGAGACCTTGCCATTAGCGACTACATTGGCGCGGAAATCGATATTGTAACGCGTGCGCTTATAGTTCCAAGGATTGTACGCCGAGGTATAATCGATATTCTCTGCCTCCTCCTGGTCCATCCTGTCAGTACCCACCACCTGGGCATTTCCTGAGAACCTGCTGTTGTAGTAGGAAGCAGTGACGGATTTTCCTTCACCGGAAGGAGAGGTATGGGCCCTGAAATACCCGTTAGCGAATTTACCGCTGATGTCAGTACGTGAGCTTACATACGGCCCCTTCTCCTCATTGCCGTAAATCGCCCCGAGGGTAAGCTCAAAATCAACCTGATCAATATCATCCCTGGCCTCGACCAGCTTCTCATAGATACCCTTTACCTGGCGCTCTAAGGCCGACCCGTCTATCTCTTCTGTTACCGAAGACATCTTTGCCGAGACGTATCCGGCGATCCGCTCAGCCAAGACCTGCGGCTGGCAGGTGAGCCAATCAGTGATCTGCTCATCTTCTACCTCGACGGGGATGACGATCCTTACGCTCTGCCTCAATGGCCGCGGCTCAGCCAGCTTGATCGGCCTTACCTTTGAGAGGTCTTCAGAGAACTCCTGATCATGCGCCTCAAGATACTGCTGAAGCCCGTCAGTCAATATCTCCTCTAAAGACGCTCTATCAATATACTGATTGTCGCGCAAGAAACTGGCGAAATCTCCGTCTGCCTGGGATAATACCGCAGTTGCCAACAGATGCGCGCTCTGTGCTTCAAAATATCTGGATAATTCTCCTGCCAGCGCATTATGCACCGGCCTGACATTATAAAGAGTAAGCTCCTTATCTGTGAGGTGCCTGAATATCTTCCAGGTTATCACCTCCGGCAGGCCCTGATTCTCTTCTATTTCAAGGGGTATATCCAACTCTGATACAAAGGCATCGACCGCCTCAAGCCTCTTTAGCGGATCACCCTCCTGGATAAAGGATAAAGCCTGATCCGAAGAGACCTCAAAGGTCCTTTTAGTTGCCTGGCTGTCTGAATCCACAACCTCAACCGGTATCTTGAGGTTACCAAAGAAGCGATTGTGCTCCCCAAGCCGCTCAGCCACCTGAGTATAAGATATGGCCGAACCATCCTGATGAGCTATCCTCAGATACTCTGCCTCAGGGATAGTCCCCTTGTATTCTTCCAGCTTGCCCCTTACAAAAGAACGCTCAAGCATCAGGGATACTGCCTCCTGCTTGAGGGCGTCAGCGTAAAATACGGCATCCTCAGGCTCAGCGTCAATCCTTGAAGCTGCCTCCTGAAGAGTGGCAAGAGCTAAGATATTGCAGGTCGTAGAATTGAGATAGCCGCCGTTCAGTTGGGCGAGTAAATGCTTTGGTAAACCGCTGCTGCGAGTGTCAAGTTCCCCAAGAGAATAAAGCTGGCTGTAGCCCATAGCGATACTTCTGAACATCTCCCTGGGCACCTGAAGCTCCTGCTGTGCCCTGTTGAGGATCACCGCATCCAGCACCCCGGCTGCCTTAGTAAGCACTGCCGCAGAATCAAGCGGCAGGGCCAAGGTATCTAATCTATTGGAAAGCTCAGCATAAACCGTATTTAAGTCTCCCCCTAAAGAGGAGATCTCGATCTCCAACGGCACAGCGATCCTGAGCTTATCCAGGCTCACCTGACCGGAATCATCCTCGACTTCACCATTGAGTGCTCTATGAAAATCTTCAGTGGTAGGCTCAGCCCCGTCGACCAGCTGCCGGGATTTCAGGCGCCTGAAGATAGTCAGTTCTCTGTCCAGCTCAGCTGAGGCCTTCTTCTGGACGACCGCCTCGGCAGTGATCTCCTCGCCCAGGAACTTCAGGAGGCTTGCGACCTCAAAATCCTTCTTCCAATCACCCTGCATCAGGCTGTCTATACTTTCAAAGCTGGGGTTGACGCCGATAAGCTTCAGATAATAAGCAGCATTGATCTTCTGATCAAGGCTGACCTTACCCCGGGAAGACTGCGCAACGGAATCCAATTCCGCTATGGAGGCCGGCCGCTCTCCAACTAAGCTGTATAAACTCAGCGCTGACTTGCGCGCGCTGAACCCGCTTGAATAACGCACCATTGCGATCGTAGAGTCATCGATTGCGCGCCCTTCAAGCTTAAGCATCCTGGCAGCGATCAACCTGTCGACTAAAACCCCTGAGCTGACTTCTCTCTCCACCTCGCTCTTCAGAGGATACTCCACGCCCTTTAAGCGTAGTAAGCTGATCGCCTGCATCGTCTCGGCATCCAGGCGGTCTGCCTTTCTGCTCATAAACCTGTAGGAGTTATATTCTCTTTCAAATCCCTGCCTTGATACCTCCTGCTTAATCTCTTCAGCATCGACCGGCTGATCCTGCTTTACCAGTTTGTTTACGGCATACATATACTTCGCATAGCGACTGCTGCCCACCAAGGAAT
This sequence comes from Candidatus Omnitrophota bacterium, assembly GCA_042577285.1. GTDB lineage: Bacteria > Omnitrophota > Gorgyraeia > Gygaellales > Profunditerraquicolaceae > JBHPDM01. The sequence goes on along the minus strand of JBHPDM010000028.1, from coordinate 11,646 downwards.
CAATATCCTCCCTGGTTATATTGGAATCTCCCTCTACCCCGCTTAATATCATACAAGAGATATAATCCTGAGGAAGCTGCTCATCTGAAAGCTCTTCGATCTGCTCAACGCTCGGTCTATCAACCCCCATATAGGATAAGACCGCCATCCTCATACGCCTGTTCAGGCGCTCCTGCTGGTCAACGCTCAGGGAATCGATATTCTCTTTGGTCAGCGGCTCATGGTAGAGGTAACTTAACTGTGCGGCCTCCAGGCGGGTAACAAAGGTATCAGAGAGGCTGATGCTGCTGTCAGGATTGTGATATCCCGGGTTTAATAGGTAATTCCTCAGGAAGATCTCGCTGAAGCGGGCGGTATTTTCATCTTCATAACTATTAGGATTCAGGTAGAAGACACTATCTGTCATCGCCTTGGCTTCGGCTAACGCCTGGTTTACAAAGGCTTCAGTAGAATCTGCTGAATAATCCAAGACGTTACGCGATACCGCCAGCATATCCAGATAGACTCTGGGATGAACCCCGATCTCCTCTGCCTTTATACGCACGCGCTCAAGCTCGGCATTGGCATGGATAACACCGGTCAAATGATCTATCCCGGCAGCCAGGCCGGTATCTGCCTTGAGCAGGCCAAGCTCAAGCCTTCTCCTGGCCACCTCATGCATGACGAACTCTCTTGCTGCCCGCTCCCTGTTAGCAGTCCCTTCCAGCACAGCTAACTCTCTAAGCTCTGATAATTCGATCTGCAGCGGTGTCATTTTTTCAGCCTGGAATCTTCCCTTGAGCTCCTCTGCCCATCTGGCGATCGAGCGTTCGATATCCTCCTGAGATACTCCAGCGGACTTCTTATCCGCAAAGGTATCATTTTCGGCAAAGGCCAAGATATCCTCTGCGGACCTACCCTTCTCATTCTCAGACTCCCAATAATCTTTACCCATCGCCTGGGCAAGCTCTGCAGGAGTGACCACTCCGTCAAGATCAGCGTCATATTTGGAAATGTCGCTGAAGTCTATGCCCGGATACGTATTGACAAGGCCATCCCTTACAGCACCCTCTAACTGCTGGGGAGTTGCATCATTACCCAAGTTGCGTAATGCTCCGTACTGTGCCTGCGGCACCTTCAGGGTCACCCCGTAACTTTCGGGCTCACCGGCGATTATGCTGTCGCCATCGAAATTTACATCCAGAGTCTGCTGATCAGGCGCAAAGGGGCTTGCTAACACGGTAACGGCGAGCAATAAAAGGATAACGATCGCTGCGAGAGGCTTAGGAGCCAGACTCATACTTTTCGTAAAGCGGTACCACCTGATGCCGACCTGTTGCGGTGTAAGCCTGTCCGCTAAACCCTGGATCGAGAAGGGTACCTTTCCTTCCTGCTCATCCCTCTCCTGCTCCTGCGCCTTTACATCCTTAGCCTCCTTGCAATAATCCTCATACAGCTTCCTGGCTCTGTTATGATTGGCCAGCGCGACAAACCTGGCTTTACCTCCGCTGTAGCTTTCATAGAGTATGCCAAAGACCTCCCTGTCTTTTAAAAGCAGGTAGCTGGCCTGACGTGTTTTCTGTTGCCTGCTGACGCTTACATCCTCATCCCTTTTCTCACCCGCCACAATCTTGGCTGAATCTGATACCCTCTTTGCGCTACCCCTTTCAAGCAGCAGGTAAAGATCTACAAGCTTGCCCTGCTCATAGACCTTGAATGAATCGTAGGTCGAGCCACGGGTGGTGACCGTGCCCCTATTAACCGGTCTCCTCAAGAGCGGGAGCGGCTGTTTGATGAACATCTCATCGTTCTCTGCATATTTAATTGTTATGCTCTCCGGCCTGCCCTCTTGATCATAATTCGTCTCGGCCTTCAGCATGATCTGCTTCCCGTTTAGTCTAATAGTGAAGGTCTTGTCTTTGCCGACCATGATCTCTACCCCGCCACCTAAGTACCAATAGAGCACTATAGGGTTACCTTTACGGTCAAAGGAGACCTCGATGCCTAAGCGGCTGTCAAAGACCCTCGCCCCTTCGTCCCTGCCTAATCTAGCCGGTGAAATCGTCTCCTGCGCAGTAAAGCCCGGCTCCATCCTTGACCTATTGAACCCTTTAGCCTTACCATGGCGAAGGTCTCTAAAATAACCCTGCTTGGCTAAGGCCAGATTCCTGACCGTCACCCGCAGGCCGGCCTTAGTCAGGATCTTTATATTGCTCCTTGAGATAATCCCCTCTTCATAAAGCCTAATATTCTTCTGATTGACCGCAAATCCCCAAACCGCCAGCTTACGCATCGCCTGAGCATACCTGTTGGCCAAATGCAGATTTTTAACCGTAACCGGCAGGCCTAAGTTCCTTAAAAGCGTCAGATTGCGCCTTGAGATCACCCCCCGGTTATAGCGCCTGATATTTAACTCGCTTGCTTCAAAACCTAATTTTTTAAGCTCTCTTTCAGCCCTCTTCCTCTGCTCATCAGTCATCTCCTGGCTCTGAGAACTCTTCTCCCCGGTGAGCACATCACAGACGGCATCGGCAATTGAACCAAAGACTTTGCCGAATGCCACCCCCATCCAATCAGAGGTCTTCTTCCAGGACATCAGGAGCGCCGGCGCAAATGCTATCCCGATCATCGCAGCAATTACAAACATCGCCTTTGCCGTGTTAGGCGAATTTATCAATTGCAACCCGCTAAAACCGCTCTTCTGCAGCGCATCGCCAAGCTGCATCGCAGTCGTATCTGCCACTGCCTGAACACTCCCATCCTGAGCCAGGGCCGGATTGAAGAAGACTAATAAGAATAATCCTGTTAAGAAGCTGAATTTCACGATCGTGCTTGCCTTGATCTCTCTGCCGAAGATCTTGATCGGCGAAGAGGCAAGGCCAAGTAATGCAAGCGGGGCACCGAAGAAGAAGTGGATCTTCAACCCGCCCTCTTCTGTGCCGGGCAGTTGCGGATGCGTATTCTGCAACGGATAGCCGACATCAACTCCGATAGTATGGACAAAGGGAATATTGTTCACGCGCAGCCCGGCCCCGAGAGAAGAAAGCACCCCTGAGTCGTCTTCAGTGCCGATATAGCCAAGATCCGAGAAAACACCGATATAGAAACGGCTCTGCTTCAGGCTAAAGAGCCCCTTCCACGCCTCAGCTGTGGCCTTGAAGGCGAACTTGCCCGGCGCAGGAATAAATGCATCCCTCTTCCAGGGATCAGAATAACCCCTCAGCGGGATATTGCCGTGATAACCATCACCACCGATGAATATGCCCTTGATATAGGGTACCCTACCGAAGTCCACAACTGCCCTTGAATTTAAGCCGAGATGGAAATCTGCGCCAAGGTCAAATCCCTTATATATAGCTGCTGATGTCTTGGCATACTCTCCTTCTGTGGTAAGGCCTAACTCCTGACTGACGCCAAAACCAAAGCCTCTTACAGGGAATACCTTTAATAGATCCCTGTTGGCATAATAAATACCCTGCTTTGCAAACACGCCTAACGTCGGTGAAGTAGTGGTGATGATATCCGAAGAGTCGCTTAAAGAGATGGCATCCGCTCCGAGAGTGGTCTTTGCTCCCCATGCCGGCCTGGCGACAGAAAGCAAATAATCCCATTCAGACTTTAAGAGCCCCTTTCTGTAGTAAAATGCATTAAGCTGCTTGGCCTGTAATGAGAGGCGGGCATCGAACTTGACTGGCCTGCGGGCAAATAATGGATCTGCAAAGCCGATCTCTGCCTTGCCGGATTCAAAGATATTAGTCACATCTGCGGTGGCATCGATATTTATCCAGCCCTTCCGAAGGCTGTGGAAGAGGTTATCGGAATCTAAGCCGAGCATCGCGCCCAGCGAGACCCTGTCCACGCTGGTAGCGCTGTCGCTGACCGCCTGGAAGGCGCCGGCAAGGCCGATCTTAAAGTTAGCCGGGACAGCGTCCTTTTCATAGACTGCCACCGGTACTGAAATATACTCCTTGCCGTCCTTCTCATAGAGCCGGTGATCCTCGCTTACAATCGAATCTATTGATTTCGCTGAATGCGTCTGCAGATAATCTAAAGCTCTTACCAGCGCAACCTGGTCATAGACAGCTCCTTCGCGTACACCAAATGCGCCAAGATACCTGCGCAGCGTGGCCTCTGAGACCTGCTGGCATCCATAAATCTGGACTCTGCCGATCTGATGGAGCGCAGCCTGCTGGCTGGTGCCCCTTGAAGCCCAGGCAAAGTTGAATGCACCTGCCAGGATAATCAGGCCGGCGATGATCGGAAGGACTAACCTTCTGGAGAGCGAAGCTACCAGTGCCCCGATTGAGCTGCTGGCGCGGTCGGTAATTTCTATCGGCTCGTCGCGCTTTATCTTGGCTTTTCTCTCGGCGATGGCGACAATGCCGGCGAAGAGATTCCTAAAGGCGGTCCTGAGTTGGCGCTCAAACCTGACTCCGGTCAAGGTTCCCCTAAAATAGTGAACACTGAAGAAGGCAATCACCGCCAGAAAGCTACTTCCGACGATCAGTATCGGATTTTTTACGACTATACCTCTGACGGTAGCAAAAACGGTTGCTATGATAGAATCGCCTTCTGGCGCGGCCTGCGCAATGCCTGTGATACCAAGGATAATTAGGATTGTTTTGATTACTGCCCCGCTGCGAGACTTGGTGGCTCCGGAAGCGCTCCCGGACTCATCGCCAAGGAATGTTCCGTCTCCTGCCCTTACTGCATCCAAAAAGCGGGCAGCTTCTTTTTCGGCGGGATCAACAACTCTGGTTAACGGCGCTGTTTTGACTTCAGCTTGCGGAACCCTGACGCTCCAGGCGGCTGGCGCTGGCTCTTCTACGCGGTAATCATAACAAATACCGGCATCATAAAGCGGACTCACAACAGGCTTTGCTTTTACTCCGGCCGGTGCCTTAGTCCCTAAGCCGCGGTTGGCGGCTGGCGCTGGCTCTTCTACGCTATCATCATAACAAATACCGGCATCATAAAGCGGACTCACAACAGGCTTTGCTTTTACTCCGGCCGGTGCCTTAGTCCCTAAGCCGCGGTTGGCGGCATCGATATTCCTGCGCTGCCAGAGGATGATGCCGGCAATAGCTGCAGCGGCTACAACGAGCCCCCCTGTGGCACTAGCCTGGCTGGCCGCCCACGCAGCCCCGAAGGCGGTGTTGGTCATAAGGATAGCGGCTAGGATCGTGCCTGCAACCGCACCTAAGCCGATGAAGGCCATGGCTATAGATCTTGTGTTTATCTTTATGGGTCGAATAAGTGCGCCTAAGAAACCAAGCAGTATTGAAAGGGCGAGGCTAAAAACTATATAAATAAAACATGACAACGGCAAACTCAATCCCATTGATTGCTGGTACCAGGGTATAAGCTTGACAGAGGCGATACCTAATGTAACTAAAACCAGGGCATTAGCTATACGGAATGCTTTGACAAATCCCAATTTGCTCGATAATTTCCAAGTAATAGCATATAAACCGAAAATAATTATAAATAATGATGATAAGAATATTTGTGACGGGATAGCAAGATGCAATGATAGTGACGGGATACCAAGACTCACTAATAGTTCGGTGCTGATCCTAATGGTATCAGGGATGCCGATGCCACCCTCCGCCTGGGCTCCCTGGGCCTGGCCTGCTGCCTGCGCCCGGCTAGCTCCGAAGAACAAACTTGGGCCGATAATCACCATCGAGGCTCCGGGGAAGCCTGGGCCTGAGCCGAAGAGATTCCTAAAGGCGGTCCTGAGTTGGCGCTCAAACCTGACTCCGGTCAAGGTTCCCCTAAAATAGTGAACACTGAAGAAGGCAATCACCGCCAGAAAGCTACTTCCGACGATCAGTATCGGATTTTTTACGACTATACCTCTGACGGTAGCAAAAACGGTTGCTATGATAGAATCGCCTTCTGGCGCGGCCTGCGCAATGCCTGTGATACCAAGGATAATTAGGATTGTTTTGATTACTGCCCCGCTGCGAGACTTGGTGGCTCCGGGGATGGGGGCAGCGATATTCCTGGCGCCGACAGCAACCGTAGCGCCGTTCTTTGCGGCCAGACAGGAAGAAGCAACAGCTCGCACGCCGAGATTATCCTTCGTGCGAGCCGTTGATCTTGTATGTAGCGATGCTGTTCTTACGAGCAGCGCCAAGGCGGGTAACGACAATATCGCGGTCAGTGCCATAAAGCTCCTCCCAGGAATCAGCCCGGCCGTTTCTGGTATAAACGTTGCCAGTATACTGATTAATAAGGAAGAGCCTAAGATGACCATTGCCGTTTTCACGTGCTGCGGCAAAGAGTGTTGAGTCTTTTGAAAACTCAACGATATGGTCGAACTCAAGTTCCTCAAAGTTGATATTACACATGCCAACACACCTCCTTTTACGTTTGGTTGCACCAGGGCCTCATCGGGGGTCAGTCTCCGAAGGTTTGGAGCCGAAGAGGCCCCGGTAGCAACATTGATTCCTCTGATAGTTGTAATGAGGGCCCGTGCAAGGGAGGTCAGTCCCTGATATAGGGCCCTTGCCAGACCCTCAATTACAACAATAGCCGCAAACGCTCCTGCCACGGAAGGCTGCTGCGGCTGAATAAACGATCTATTGACTTTGTTTATGAATTCGTTAGCTTTATTACGAACAGCGGAAATTATATCAGGTAGGTATCTGGTCTGAGTGGAAAGGGTGCGGATTAAAGCGCCTAACCAGTCCGGAGGACCATGAATGGGATGAGTGGTAGAGGATAATATCCTTAGTAACGGATTACCTGAATGACTTATCATATCTGATCCGGGAACATGCAAGTTGCCTCTGGAGCGGATAACTCCTGGACTGACCGCATTATTGCCATCTTTAACCCTCTTATTAAGCCAGCCATTTAAATAAACAGGGCAAGCTGCGGCCTGCTTCCTCTGCTGCTGGCGGATCGCTGAATTTGCGCTCCCCCCTCCTTGAAGGTGAGGCTGGTCTAGATCTATGATTTTAATTTTTCTGGGGAGAGGAGGCTGGTCTAGATCTATGATTTTAATTTTTCTGGGGAGGGCAGAAATAGGATCAAGGCTAACTTCCGCTCCTGTTATTACCTTTGCGCGTGCAAGATGATATTGGATCTCTCCATAACCCCATCCTTCTATCATAGGATTGGCGGTTGCTTCAAGTATCCTTATTATTTCTTCCAAGCTAAGGTCAGGATTCTCAACTGCCAATTGAGTGATTGCTCCGGCAACCCTGGGAGCAGCAAAAGACGTACCTTGTACTTTCTGACCCTTGTAGATTAGATCGCCGCTTGCAACGAAATGTACATCCGGACCAAAATGAGAATATGATGCATCGTCGGAAGCCACAGAAATAACATTAGGAAGCGCAGCAGGATAGCTAGGGGTATCATCTGCGATGTTGCCTGCAGCGGCAATAAGAATAACGCCTTGATCATTAAGCTCATTAAGTAAGCGTGTGATTTCAGCATTCGGTACGTATGAACCCCAACTCATACTTAAGATTACATCCTTCTCTGGATGAGAGAGAACATAATCCTTGAGCTCATTTAAAGATTCTATTATATCTTGATTAGATAAGCCGAGGATCGCAGGAATTTGCTTCACTTCAATAAGTGTTGTATCACGGCAAAATTCCTGAGCTGCAGCTCTTACTTTTTGGGAGTGAGAGCCTGAATATTCTTGAGTGCTGAAGGAGAAAAAGTTATGTACTAATGAATCAAACTTTGGGGAATCATCAATGATAAACAACCTGACATCTCTTTGCGCTACTTCTCTTGTCTGGCCTTTGAAGAGGTAAAATTCATCTATCAGATTCTTGTAACTAGTCCTAGTCATGGCGTTTAAGATGGCGATATCCTCAACCGCCTCGCTCACTAAGTCATAGGGAATTTCAGCGGGGATGACTAAAGACTGCGTATGGCCGGTATCAATGTCTATTACTCTCGGGCTGGGTACAACCTGGCTCCTTCTTAAGGGTACCAAGGTCGCTGCCAGTATAGTGAATGCGCTGATCAAGACGATTGCGCGCCTTGAGATACTGCTGGAGGCACTGGCAGCGACTGAGGCACCAAGTTTCTTCTTACTATTTACTTCTCTCGGACGCAGCGCTGAATTTGCGCTGGCAGCGGCTGAGACACGGAGTTTTCTTATTTCAGCCGGACTGTATACCTTTCTGCTCTTTATTGTCTTGGAAGTAGAATCTGCAACCAGAAGTAATCCGCCCCTTCTTACGCCAGCTGAGCCGACATACACACCATACTCCAGTCCTCTGATACAGCCGTCGCTGAGTCTTCTCTTTTTCCCCGGGGAGCGGTCAAAGATAGCTTGACCTCCGATAGCATCACTTGCCCCATGGAAACCGGAATTATAGCGAACTGTGTCCTGACCATCAAGATAGACCAGATTCCAATGTCCAGCATCAGTATAGGGATATCTGCTAAAATCATCCCATTTAACCACCTTGTCGCCGTGCACATAGTCTTGGCGTGAGGTATATTGATTAAATCTGTAGGTGCCGCTCTTGGTGTTTGACTGGCCGTTTTCTATCTTACCGGTCACGCAAGGCATCCTGCGTAACGTATCATCCAGGCTAAAGTAAAGATAATTATCGTTCTTATCCACAAATACGCTTACCTGCTTTCCGCTTATGAGCATAGGTTCAAATTTTATCGGAGCAGGGATCTTGAGGATCTGGCCATACCCTAAGGTGTGGATATCCTTAATGCTGTTAACATAAGCAATATGGGCAATCGGTACTCCATATCTTTGACTGATGCTGGTTAGGTTATCACTTGGTCCTGCAGCGTGGACAGCAATGATCTTGGTTTCAAGCAGCCTGCCTAATTCTAATGAATCACTTCTCTCATAATGCAGGACCATCTCTTCTTGAGGGAATGCCTTGGGGGGAACAACGGCTTTGGGACGCTTAACAACTAAAGTAATAATGCTAACGACTATTGTAACCAATACCAATGCCGCAACAATTACCTTCCTGGGATTGATCTTCGGTTTTACATGCCGATTAGCTAATCTATATATAGGCTTACCGGTGCGGCGCCTGGGAACAGAACGGTCCCTTAACGGGCTCTCAGAAGATACACCCTGGGCGCTTCCGGTTTCTCTTGCACCTCTGGCCCTCAGCTGCCCGTGGCTTGACCCGTGGCTCTTTGCAGCCCTTAAACCTTCGGTCGCAACATACGCACCTGCTACAAGTCCATTCGCTACATTTCCGCGCTGATTTGCGAAACCACGACCTGCGAATGCGGAGTTCACAGTCGCGCGGCCCTTGGGCGGACCTGACCTCATCGCCATCGGACTGTTAGCTATATCGATTATTCCCTTGGTATTCAATCCCTCTAATCTGACTGAATTCAAGAATATCGGGCTATGAGATCCCAATGCTTCCGGCATTATGACCGGGATTGCATTATTAGTTCCGGAACCAACCCCCCTGGAGTCTGCCCCATGGAGAGGACCATTATTACCTGAAGCGTTCCCCTGGCTGCCTGCAGGAGCAAGCGGCAGGGCGCTCTGCCTCTCAACCGGTGATCTGCTCGCATTATTATCAGGTATCGATAGCGGTAAAGAAGATTCCTTAGCGACTCGGACTTTTATAGCTGGTTCAGCGATATAGGCGCCCATTAGCCTCTCATTGCTACCCTTCCAGCCATCCTGAAAGATCTTGCAGGAAGTCAGGGTTCCGTCCGGACGGATAAAGGCTTCGAAGACAAAACCTTCGCCAAGATCGATTGTGAAGTCAGTGGCCTTAAATGTCGTTCCGGGCCTGTATCCAGATCCAGAGCCCAAGACCAGCTCCTCTAACTTCTTAGGAAGCAGTCTCTTCAGCTCCCTCTGCAGCCGCTGATACTTCCTTCCTACTACTCCGTATTTTTCAATACCCTGGTTCCATTGCATATCTACTATATTAACCTTGACCGCTGAGGAGGCGCTCCTGCCGTTGGTCTGCACAAGCGAGCCGAATTTACGCTCATTAATCGGCGAAGAAGAACTGCTTAATACTGTTTCCGGTATCCCGATCTTAGGCTGAGAAGGCCTGAATATACGCCTTAACCAGGTCCTTCTTCCTGCCTGATCCACAATGCTGTCAATCACTCTGCTATTATTTTCACGCAGCTGCCTGTATATCTCCAATAGCCCTGCTCCGTATATTGTATTCTCAGGCTCCTTGGTATTAAACCCTCTACCCCCATTGATATAACCGTTTATAATGCCCCTTCCCTGCCAGCCCTGGATATCATAGCTTAATCCGAGGTAGTCTGTGGCCTCAAGACTGTCCATCATCAACTGTACACCATCCCTGTAAGCCCCGCCAAAGCTTGCCGGATCGCTGACTAAACTTGCCCAATTATCCTGATTGAATTCTCCGTATGCCGGCCTCCAGACGCTGCGTATGGCGTTGTATGCTTCAGGCCCCTTATAATACATACCAAAATGCCCTACCCCTTCTTTGATATAATGAGCAATGGCAAAATAAGGGTCTATATCGGCATATAGGGCGACCTCTGCTGCTCTGCCGAAATCCCACCTCTCGCTGGAATAAGTTCCGTTCTTTGCTGCTACCTCCTTACTTACGATCAAAGATGCTCGGCGGCTCATGCCCATACCCTGTAGAGCCTGGGTATCAACGGGATTAAAGGTAAGGCGTAACGCTGAAGGCGTGCTGTTGTCGGAGGCCGAAGAGATCAAGCCGGAGGATAAGGTCACCGCCCCGGCCACGGCAAGCCCTAAAGCAAGTCTCCTGAGACCCCTACCCTTATCAGCAAGCCTGCGCCTCCGCCAATTCATCCCTGCGGCACGGCTACGCAGAAAATTAGCCGCTGCGGCTATACCGCTGGCTAAAGCTGCCACGCCTAAAACCGCTGCGGCAGTCAATAAAACCTGCTGGATTGGTGAAGATGCGTTCTTAATATTGGTATTCACCAGAGAGCCTAATTTAATATCACTAATCGGCGAGGAGGCTTGGTAGCCTACGGCTGCTAATATCTTTTCCGTTCGCTGCTCACGATCAGGCTGCCCTGACCCCTTCATCGCCATCAATTCCTCTATACTGGCAACCATAGCCTTACTGATTTGGCGAGCGGCCCTATCTTTATCAAAGGCACTTGTTGATACTGCATCGGTGAAAACAGGGCTTTCCAAAATCTTGACTGCTCCATGCAACAAGTAATCTAACGGAAGCTGTTTTCTTGCGGCAAATTCAAATGCTTCTACGAATATCCTTCCCTGAATTTTCTGGTGAAGATCTACTTCATTAAAAGACATCATCCCGGTATATGCTGGATTATAGTACGCGTTATCAAATCCGATATTCTTATCCAAAACTTCCTTGATCACTCCTGGCCTGTTTAACCTATAACCCAAAGCAACCGTGACCAGGTCAGCGAAGGTTTCAGCTATTGCAACACGTACCTCTTGACTTCTAAATCTCACAGGATTTTCTGCGACAGGATTATACCTCTGCTTCATTAATTGACTATTGTGCGCTATTTCGTGGATCGTCTTAGCTAATAATGCATCTGAAGAATCCTGAATACCAAAAACTAATGCGATATCGCCTTCTTTGGCAGGCGCGAAAAGATCAAAGCTGGAATTAGCATAGACATCCAGTAATGTTTCCCTGAAGCTTTGCTCATCCCAAAGCTTAAATTCACTCTGTAAAACAG
>JBHPDM010000027.1:0-17173 GCA_042577285.1 Candidatus Omnitrophota bacterium | reverse complement strand
CATCTTTTGAAAATTTGGGTTCAAAACGATCATATTTTGATAACAGCAACTGTAATTCGCTCATCCCATAAAAACTTGAGATTATGCGAATTGTATTTTCATATCTATTATGATAAATCTCTTCATCTTCGATCTTTTTTATTCTTAGAAAAATCGAAGTCAAAGCATGCGGTAATTTTTCTAAAGCAAAATATAGCGCAGTACTTCCTGACCCTATAATAGCTTTAGATCTTGGTTCTTTAACATATTCTTTAATTGCCACTTTCAAAGCTTCAGTATATTTACTCATAATATCCACGGACCAATTCTTCTCTTCGAATAAAGAAATGGAATCAAAAATGCTATAGTTATCGATAATTTCTAAAGACGTAAATAGCGAATTGAAAATTGGTTTATGCAGACCTACACCTCGGAATTCTAATTCTCTAGATAAGTGACTATTCTTATTCTCAAATAATTCCTTAGTTAGGCTATTGAAAAATACGTATCCACAACTAGCTCCTAATCCATACTCATTTGTTTTTTTAATTATTCTTAAAACAAAACTGATATTATTTGTTGATAAATATTCACAATAATCTTTATTTGATAAAACTGTTTTGATCATATGATATGAATAATCAACAAGTTTCTGATATTTCTTTGTGATTTTATGTAGTTCGTAAGGTCCTTTTAGATGGCTGCCCTGAACATTCCAATATTCATCAAATTTTGAAGCATATTTAAATATTGTATCTAAGTTTTCATAAAGGATAGTCGATACCGCAGCCAGCGCCTCTTTTGAGGACTCATTCAATACAACCCCATGGATATTTCTATAAAACGAATTACAATTTTCTTGATTAACTCTCGGTATAAACTTAAGGGGAAATAATGAGAGGATGAGTATCAATATCAATACTATACTAAAAAACACTAAACTGAGTATTTCCCAAAATGCTGGATAATGCAACAAGGGAATTCGATAAAGATGGGTATCTGTTAATGGCATAATGAGATTGCCAATAATAACAGTTGCAATTGACAAAATAATCAGTTGATATATGTCTTTTGAAAGGTTACTAAATTTAAAAATATATCTCCTAAGTTTACTGCTCTTCATGAACTCTGATATAGCAAAAACAATACCGCCTAGAGAAAGAATTTCAAACCACCTTACAAAGTTGCCTACGGCCTTTGTAGCATCAATGAAAGCTGTAGACTTTTCAAGACCAATTAATACAGAAATTGGAATATCCAATTATGCACACTCCAAGTTTAATTACTTAAATTACAAAGTTTGTGAATCTCTCTACCTCTTAAAAGTTAAAAACATCTTTAGTTTACATTATTATACATAGCCGAATGAAAAATCCCAAGTAAATTCCACACCGATCTTAATATCGGGTGGCTTGGGCTGTTCTGAGCGGGGCGTCCGAGGAACCCGAGCGGGCACGGATGCCCAGCTATAATTTATCTGGCAGAGCGAGGGTCCGCAGGCGAGTGCAGTTTTGCCTCGCCGGGGCAAAACAAACGTCCCCGCGAGGAACGGCGCAAGCCAGGACCCGCTACAGCTATTTTACAGCAAATTGACAAATTCCGCTATAGGCGCAGAATTTGCAGGCGTTGTATTCAGGGGTCGCCTCAAATCTCTGCCCACGTATCCCCTCTGAAACCTCCCTCACATTCTCTACAACCTTGGAAAGTTCGGCCTCTTTTACTTCATAATTTCCGACCAGCCCGGTCTCCAAAAACCTCAGCTGCACCCCCTTTGGCTCCTTACCAAAGATATTCTTATAGGCGAGGGTGTAAAGCTTAAGCTGCAGGCTCTTCTTGACCTCCTCATTCGCCTTCTTCTGCGTCCTGATATTCGAAGTCTTAAAATCTATGATCACATCTCCGTCCTGCGTCTCATCCACCCGGTCAAAGCGTCCGCTAATCTTATTGTTATCTAATATAAAGCTGAACTTCTCTTCAATCAACTTGGGTTTAGAAGGATTCTCCTTCTCCTCATTGTAAAAGCGCACCAGAGCCTCCTCTCCTGTGCGCAGGCGCTCCTCCTGGTGCTTCTGATCAAGGAAGCCCTGCGGGTCAAAGCTTTGGCGGAATGCCTCTAAGAGAGCGGCTAACTCCATCTTCTTGTTGCCCATCTTATTCTGGAAGTATTTGCTCACTGCATCGTGCATTGCCTTGCCGTAGATCAGCGTGTGGTGCTCCATCAGCGGCACGCGCAGGATATGCACGTATTTGTATTTTAAGGGGCAGGTCAGATAATCGTCTATCTTGTAATAGCTTAAAGAAATCAGCTGATCTTTGGGGAGTTTTTTTGGCGCTTGCTTTGGGGATTCCTGAGGCGGGGCAAAGCGCTTGATCGCCTCTAAAGCAGATGCCTTCTTCTTCCCTGCCTCCTCCATTTCTTTGCCGAGCGCCTCGATCACGAACTGGCTGACGCGCTTCATGCGCTTGCCGCCGTAATCCGCGGCGCTGGTAAAATATAATTCCTCTTTGGCGCGGGTCATGCCTACGTAAAAGAGCCGGCGCTCCTCCTGGATGTGAAAGTCCCCTGTGGGCAGAATCTCCTTGATCAGCGCGTCAGGCAGTTCAATCGGTTGCCGCCGGTGCGGCCAGGGGAAGCGCAGGTTCACCAGGCTGACCATAAATACTGCGCGGAACTCCAGCCCCTTTGCCTTATGGATCGTCAGGACATTTACGCTATCTGTATCAATATCCGCTTCCACCGTTGCCGGGTCATCCCCTGCCTCGATCAGGAGATTGAGGTAGTTGACGAAGTTGTTGACCTTATCCTCCTTGGCCACGCCCTGAAAATCCTGCACGATCTTAAAGAACTTTGCCAGGTTCTGGATCTTGGCCTCGTTCACCAGAGATTGATGCTTGGTCAGCCGCTTCAGGTATCCGGTCTCAGTAAGAAAAATATAAAGCAGCCTGCCGCTTGAGTGCTCGCGGCTTACTTTCATGAACTTTTCAATGTCTTTGAGGATATCTTTGATCTTATCGCGGGATTTCTCAGTTACATCCTCAAGCTCAGGGATATTAGCCAGCTGCTTAAAGACTAGGTACAGAGGTTTATTGCAGCGCCTGGCATAGTGGTTGCAGCGCGAGAGGTCCTGCAGGTTCATATTGTACACCTCAGAGCTAACCAGGTAATACAGGCTCATCGAATCCGAGGGGTTGGCGATGCTTTTAAGGAAGTTGATGCAGATCTTCACCTCCTCGCGGGTGTACAGCCCCTGGTTGCCGCTGAACTGCCAGGGGATCTGCTGCATATTCAAGGCCTGCAGAAAGGGTTCGCCATCGGAATTTGAGCGTACCAGGATCGCAAAGTCGCTGAATGTGTACTTCTTTGACTTTACCTTATCCTTAATTATCTTTGCCACCTTGTCAGCCTCAGTGGACCTGCTGTCAAAGTGCAGATGCTCAGTAGCCTCCCCCTTCTTAGTGATCCCCTCAAGCTGCTTGTTAATGCCTGCCTTGACCTCAAAGCGCTCAGGGTTATTCTTCTGGATCAGCTGGTATGCTGAATCTAAGATCGGCTGGGTTGAGCGGTAGTTTTTGACGATATTGACCTTGGCTGCCTTGGGGAAGTCCTTGATGAAGTTCAGGAGGTTTGAATAGGCAGCTCCGCGGAAGCGGTAGATACACTGGTCATCGTCCCCTGTGACCGTGATATTGGCGTCTTTGCCGGCTAAGAGCTTTGCCAGCTGGTATTGGGCGTAATTGGTATCCTGGAACTCATCCACCAGGATGTATTTGAACTGCTCCTGGTAGCGCTTCAGGATCAGCGGGTGCTCGCGAAGGAGCCTTAAGGTAAGATAGAACTGGTTGGCAAAGTCGACCTTGCTCTCCTGGGCTAAGAGCTCCTGGTATTTGGCATAGGCTTCGGCTACCTCCATCTGCTGTGTGGCTAGCTCCTGGGCTGCTGCATCATCAGGGTCTGCTTTTGCCTTGATCATAAAATCCTGTGCATAGTCAAGGTACTCCTTAGGTGAGATATCCTCATCCCTGGCGCGGCTGAAGAGCCCAAGCAATGCCTCAATAAAACGTGTGGGGTCTGCCAGCGGCCGGTAGTAGTCGAGCGAGAACTCAAAGAGGTGCTCGCGGAAGAATACTGCTGCCTCTGCCTGGGTGAGGACCTTAAAATCAGGGTTTAAGCCTGCCTCAAGGGCATTCTCGCGCAGGATGCGGTCTCCGAAGGCATGGAAGGTAGAGACCCAGATATCCGTGTAGCCGTAAGGCACCAGGATATCCACGCGCTCAAGCATCTCCTTGGCTGCCTTATCAGTAAAGGTAAGCGCCAGGATCTCATTGGTCTTAGCCAGGTTCTCATCCAGGAGCCAGGCGATGCGGCGGGTGATCACGGTGGTCTTTCCTGTGCCTGCGCCGGCTATGATCAGAAGCGGGCCCTTTTTATGGGTAACGGCTTCCTTTTGCTCTGGATTGAGGCCTTGGAGGATCTTACTCATATAACTAATATACCCATTTTTCCTTGCTTACGTAATCTGCAGGAGTTAAATACTGTCCGTCTGCTAATATACCTATTTTTCCGGTACTGAGCTCGATTACAACAATCCTATCAAGAAATTGAAACAGTGCATAATCGCCACCGGGTAACCAAGCAGGGCGTTCAAAATAACTCCTCGTAAACATCGATGATTTTGGGAAAGAAATAACCATTTTTTTCTTTCCATTAATATCTTGGTGAATATAATAATTCCCGCGAGAATCCCAGCCCCAATATAGCTCCTCCCCCTTATCAGAAACGGCCTTGGCCTTGCCATAGATTGTTCCGCCATGGAGCATATGTCTCTGTTTAAATAGATTATCAGTGATACTTCCTAGTTCACTCTCTTTAAGATTTTCAATATCTAAGGAATAATTATGATATTTTTCATTTTTTAGTTCAGAATAATATACATGCCTGCCGTCACTGCCCCAGTGCAGCCCCTCGGAAATCAAACCAGAATTTACTAAATATCTATCGTGGATTATTTCTTTTTCCAGAAGGCCTTCTATATTAATTAGATATACGCTTTCTTTATAACCAGAAACTTTCATCGAAGATTCTTTTTCTCTGCCGGCTTCATCAGGATTAAAGTCAAAAAGGGTTTGTACGGCGTAAGTAAAATTTTGGGAATTTGGAGACCATGAGATATGATGTATAAACGTCACGATGTGGTAGCCTTCCTGAGGGGTTATTGTATTTACTTCTTTTATTAATTTATTTTCCCTTTTGCTAAGGTCGAATAAATAAACCATACTTTTCTCAGAATCATTTGTTGTAGCCACCAATAATAAATATTTACCGTCCGGAGAAAGAGTAGCTTCTTTAAATCTACCGTCGAAAATTTTATAGTTATCTGTGCCGTCAGTATTTATAACATACAAAGCTGACTCGGCGGAGGAATGCCAATCGAAGGAACTCATCGGTTGCGAACCGGTTATATAATAAACAGGCGCCTTAATCTTAACCCATGAAGTATCCTTCGACATGCCCTTCAATAGCTCTATTTCATTCTTTTCAATTTCCTCCTTATGAGATTTCCCTATGGTATCTTTATCCTCTTCAGCTTGCCAGTCAATTTCTTCAATAATCGCCGCTAAAAATTTCTCTGTATTCTCATCTATCGGCTGACCACTCTTAGCAAAGGCAAGAGCAATTTCAATAAATTTCGGCTCTCTTATTTGCCAAAATTCTTGATTCAAATAAGTATTATCGAACATTGCTGCGGATTGTACTGCCTGCAAATACTTGCCATCCTCTATTAATCTCTGAGGATCACCCCCAAAATCTTGATTAAAAAACTCCATAGGGTCAGTATTCATC
The DNA here is from genome assembly GCA_042577285.1 of Candidatus Omnitrophota bacterium. Taxonomy (GTDB): domain Bacteria; phylum Omnitrophota; class Gorgyraeia; order Gygaellales; family Profunditerraquicolaceae; genus JBHPDM01. Next base: position 11,352 of record JBHPDM010000027.1, on the reverse strand, counting down.
TCTTTACGCATATTTTCCGTATCAAAATAAGGCATTAGCATCTCTTCGAGCGGTAATGACGGATCGTATTCCCGCATCTTAATACAAACAAGAAGTAAATCTGTCAATCTTTTTTCTTTACCATATTTTATTTCTTCGCTTGATCGCAGGGCTCTTTTTAATATTTCTAATGCTTTTTCTCTTTGCCCTGCCTTTAGATAAAAAAAGCCGACTTCGGCTAAAGTCGCTGCTGTCGGGCAATTTTGTTTTTCTACATGATTTCCTAGGTAATTTGAATATCTAGAGGTATATTCTTGTTTTCCCATTACCTCTACTGTTTTTAAAGCTAAATCAAATTCTCCGGCCTCTGCGCACTTCAATGCAAATCCTTTTAAACGCCACGGAATTTCTTTAATTAATTCATCTGTCTTTAAGGCAAGGTCATATGCGTGATGCAATACTTGGGAAGCCTTTTCTTTTTCTCCTATTTTTAAAAATTTAAGAGCTATTTCGGCTAATTGCTCAGGGGCACCAACACTCCATCCATGGTCTGTTTTTTTAAGATTTGCTTCTATGTTATCAATGGCCTTTGTTAGAAAAACTTTTGTCATTTGCAGATTGCCTATATCGAAATACATCATCGCTGCCTCAGATAATAAAAAATAATCAAGCTTTATTTCAGTAATCATTTGTTCTGACTTTTCTTTTTCACCGAAAGAATAATATCTTACGGATAGATCTAGCAAAGCCCAATCCTTAAAATAACTATCTGTTATTTCTGTAATGACTTGCTGTGCCTCTTCCAGTAACGCCCTAGCTTTCTCCTGTTCATTGGCTTTCCAATATTGTGCTGCAAGATAAGTAATGGATTTACTTCTAAAAAATGCTTCTTCGGTTTGACGAGCGATCCGAAATGCCTCATCGTATCTGCCTGCATCCGCATAAACCATAGAAATCTTATATCGGGCTTCGGATTTAGCGTGCGAATTTTGTATTGTATCCGCAACTAACAAAGCACAGGCAAGCGGATCTTTTCGCGCTGCGGAAAGCCTCTCTGCGCTTTCTATCAGTATGTTCTCACCCCATAAAGTGCCGCAGACCTGAAAATAATTCCCTGCGATATATCTTTCTTTGCATGCAAAGTCTCCCATGAAAGGATTTATGCCCGGGCTCTTTCCTGCTAAGACGCTTGTAAAGCTGGAGTCAAAATCTCTAAGCACCATCATCAATTCAGGCTCTTCTATCTGTTGCCCCGTAGCTTCCTCGATAAAATCAAAAATAAATGCGTCCCTTTTATCTTTATCGACGTAAAAAGTATTCTCGGGGATTACCGGCCTATTCATATAAACAATATATCGGACTATTTTTCCGGTTTTACTATCCACGTGCAAGGAGATCTTTTCTATCATCTCTTTGCCTCGAAAATCAATATCTCTAACTGCTTCCTCTCCTGTCCTAACTTCAGAAGGCTGGGCTTCTGTATTAAATCCATACTTTTTAAAGAACTGACTATTCTTAAAATCTTCCAAACCCCCTCCGAGTTCAGCAAAAGAAGGTTTTAATATGCACAAGACGGAAAATAGACACAGAAATATTATTTTCATTTTACGACCCCCTTTTCAATAACGATACAAACGTTATTTATATATGTTTCTGAGCTAATATTATCCAAGGCGACCCTCCTCTTGTGGGTCACCGCCTCCTTCTGCTCTGGATTGAGTCCCTGGAGGATTTTACTCATCTTAACTAGAGGTAAAGAAATAATACTTCCAAATAATAAAGGCGACCAGGCCGTGGGAGATCGCCGGGGCCCAGATATTTCTACAGAACTTAAACAAATATCCCCAAAAGGCTCCGATCACCACTATACCGGCCAAAAAAATGATCGCGCTTCTTGCCGGCAGGATCAAGAAAATGTAAAAATGGGAAAGTCCGTATAAGATCGCGCTAAGCCAGATAGACAGATTCTCTTTAAAGCGTCCGGACAGCTTCTTCTGTATAAAGCCGCGCCAGAACAACTCCTCCCCCAAACCGATGGCAAGAATAGAAAACAGCAGATATAAAAGGAACCCTCTTGCGCTATTGCTGGCAGTCAATAACCTGTAGCCGAGCTCTCTTTCCAGAGAAAAGCTGATCTTCATTGCTCCCAGGGAATACTCTAATTTATGGATACTGGAAAAAACATATCCCCTTATACCAAAAAGGTTCAAGGCCGCAGCGCAGACCAAGGCAATGACTGCGCCGGTTACAAGGCCAGAAAAAATTGACCTGCCCAAGAATCGCCTGCTTAAACCCAGCGAGCTTAGCGGCTTGCCCTTCAAGCTAACCTGCCACAATAAGGGGATAGAGAATGTAAAAACAAAAGAACCGAATATCCCATTACGTAATAATATGATCGGCGCCAAAACGGCGAAAAACAATATCATTAAACGCAAGTAGTTAGATTTCCGCTGAAGGTCTAGTCCCTGAAGGATCTTACTCATTAACCGCTTCTTCTGTTTTAAATATACCTTTAAATCCGCCAACTGACTTCTCTAATTCCTGTTTCTCCTTTTCAACCTGATCTTTCAGATCATCTACTTCCGCCTGGATCTGCTTGCCGGTCTCATCGACCTGCGCCTGGATCTGCTTGCCGGTCTCATCGACCTTTGCCTTGATCTCTCCGGAGACCTCGTTTGCTTTATTGCGCACCGCATCCAGATTGATGTTGGCAAAATCCAGGATCCCGGTTTTAGCAAGCGCTGACTTTAAGATCAGGCTGACCAGCATCTTGGGGCTGGTGATATCCTGATAATTCTCTTCTACATTCAGGTCAAACTGGAAAGATTCCTCTTTGCCGGCTAAATAAAACTTAAAGGCCACTTTCCCGATCTTTAAATTAAACTTGTCGATCTTTAACTCCGCTTCTTTCTCCTGCTTCTTGGGTAAAAGCGGCGTTAATGCGTTGATGTTTAACTTTCCGTCCGGGGCGCGCACTATTACTAATTCTTTGAAGTCCAGCCTGAGCTCCTCGAGGTGGACTTTCTGCTTTAGGAATGCGCCTAAGTCGTAATCTACAAAGACCTCCGGGATATCAGCCATGAGCTTATCCGCAAAACCTTCAGGGTTCATGATCTTCAGGCCTTTTATTCCGACTAAGGTGTTAAAGATCCCCACTGATACGCCCTCTACCCTAGCTTCCAGCCCGGTGAACGCTTTGACGCCGGCAGTTAAGGCATTCTTGGCGATAGTCCCCTTTGCCAGCCATGCCCCGGCCAGCAAGATCGCAAGCACCAGAATAACAATACCCAGCTTTTTCATCTTTTACCTCCTTTATTAGACTTTGGAATATTAGGGACAGTCCCCTTTGGGCTGAATTAATAGAACCGGCGGGGACAGTCCCTCAAATTTATTTAGGGATGTCGAATTTTATATCAACGTCCTTTTTATCTGCCTCGGCTACCTTAAAAAGGTCCTTGGCTGTGTAGCGCAGCATATTCGCCACAAACATATCCGGGATCTGGTGGATCCTGATATTGTACTGGTTGACTGAATCATTGTAGAATTCGCGGCGGTCTGCGATCTGTCCCTCCAGGTGGCTGACGCGCTGCTGCAGCTGGGTGAAATTCTGGTTTGCCTTCAGCTCCGGGTAATTCTCAGCGACTGCAAACAGGTTTTTCAACAGGCCGCCCAACTCTCCCTCTGCCTTAGAGGACTCACCCACAGATGTTGCCCGGATGCAGGCAGTGCGCGCGGCGGTGATCTTTTCAAGCGTCTCGCGCTCATATTTCATGTAGCCTTCACACACCTTGATCAACTTGGGGATCTCATCATGGCGCTGTTTTAATAACACGTCGATGTTCGACCATGCCTTATCGGCGTTGCGCGAAAGCCGCACCAGGCCGTTGTACATCGCCACGAAAAACAGTACAACTCCTATAACCAGAAATAACATCACTCCGAAAACAATTGCTCCTATCATACCCTCCTCCTTTCGCTAAAACCTCAAGATCCCGAAATAATTCAACAATATCAGGGCCGCGATCAACGCCACAACCGCTCCCCCATAGATCCCTCCGATCGCCTGCCATTTCAGCTTATTAATCAGCTCCTCCTGGCCGCGGTCAGAGATGATAAAGGTCTTTTCTGTCTCGCCTTTTCCTATCTCTACATCCGCAAGCTCATCCTGGGCGCCGGACTTGATCTCCTCCTCGATCAGCTCCCGTTCGACTTTGTTCCTCGCCGCATCCCACTCCTCAAGGCTGATCTCGCCGTCCTTATTCAAGTCTACCCCGGCCATCTTCTTTGGGTCTGCCTTTAGCGCCTCCAGGCGGCTGACTAGCTTCTTATTGCGCTCGCTCAAGAAATCGCGGCATTTCTTAGCCGCTCCCAGCACATAAACGGTTTCTCCGGGCTCGACTACCCACTCCTGGAAGCGCAAGGTATGCCTGCCGAAAATCCCCTTATATTTGATCTTGTTGAACTCCATAAATTTGACTATATTCTCTGGAATAGTGCAGCCCCAGGAGGTGGTAAAGGTATAGTCAACGGGCATGTGCAGCTCCGCGCCCCCGGGTGAGACTAAAACCCTGCCTGTGCCATCGTCCAGGAAGAAATGGGCAAAAGCGCTGTCCCCTTTAGCTATGGTCACCCAGGTGGAGCTCTTTCCGCTGCGTGTCAGGCGCTCGATCAGGTATTTGTAAAATACGCATTTCGCCTCGCTTAGCGGGCTCATCAACTCGATCTTCTTTTCGGCCTTGCCGATCAGCTCGACCAGCCCCATTGCCAGGCTGCGTATGGTCGAAGTGGGGATATTTTCGATCAGCCGCTTTCTGCGCAATCTGGTAAAACCCCAGAAAAAAGCGCAGATGCCGGCGATGCAGAAGAATATTATATTACCCGCTTCGCGTTCCATAGAATACTCCTGAGGCGCTGTTATTCTATATAGGCCTTGATGATCTTCTGCGGGGTAAGGGGTTTATCCGAGCTGTCTTTTTCTACATTCTCGATTGCCTGTACCACTTCATACCCTGAAACTACCTCTCCGAAGATGGTGTGCTTCATATTAAGCCACGGGGTCTTGGCAGTGGTGATGAAGAACTGGCTGCCGTTTGTATTCGGTCCGGAGTTCGCCATAGCAAGGATTCCCGGCGAGTCGAATTTTGCAACCGGGCTCACCTCATCCTCAAAGGGCCTCCCCCAGACAGATTCCCCTCCGCGGCCGGTACCGGTGGGATCTCCCCCCTGGATCATAAAGCCCTTGATCACCCTGTGAAATATTAATCCATTATAATACCCCTTCTCCACCAGCTTAGTGAAGTTTTCACAAGCCTTAGGGGCGATATCCGGCATCAGTTTTATCTCGATCTTTCCCTGGGTTGTCTCTAGGATCACTCTTGCACCTCCTTGGTTAGTCAGTCCAAATGAAATACCCGCCGTCAAAAGCACTAAAACCAAAGCAATAGATATTCTTTTCATATGTTCCCTCCTCTTAGGCATTAATAGGGACAGTCCCCTTCGGGGACAATCCCCATTACTTATTTTGACTTGACAATGAGCGATTTTCAAGTATACTTGAGAAACTAAAGGAGCAAATAATGATTAAAAAATGTGCAATCTGTGCAAAAGGGCCGCTTAAAGGCAAATCAGTAACGCGCAAGGGCGCGCCTAAGTCTAGAGGCGGCACCGGTTCAAAGATCGTACGCTGGACACACCGTAAATTCCTCCCCAACCTTCAGAAGATGCGCATAGTCATCAACGGCAAGGCTCAAAGGGCCTATGTCTGCACAAAGTGCATCAAAAAAGGCCGCATCGTCAAGGCCGTAAGAGCTTCCTATAAGCTCACTCCCGGTTAAGGAATATCTCCTCGATCTCAAGTATAATACTATCCTCGCCCTGCCAGGTGTCTATACGCGGGCTGTAAACTAAGTCTATACTATCCGCCTCTTCAACACTCTGCTTTGAGCTGCTCATACCAAAGCCGATCGCGGGATACGTTATCCCCGCTTCAGAGACCCAAAATTTCAAAGTATCCCTGCTCAATACTGCAGCTTCCCCTTTGACCTTCAGGCCGCGCGAGTAAAATTTCGGATTAGGGTTGCCTCTGCCAAATGGCTCCAGCGCTTCAAATTCGATGATCTCGGCTTCACCCAGCTGCGCAAGCGGCAGCTCCATATCGACTTCAAGGCAAGGCAAGAGATCCTCAATGCGCAATTTATCATGGGCCAGCCGGTTGATGCTCTGGCGGAAGTCATCGATATTACTCCGCTTGACCACCAGACCCACTGCGTGGCTATGCCCACCAAAAGTATGCAGTTGATCCTTACAATGCAGAAGCGCATCCAACAAATGAAAATTCTTGATCGACCGGCCCGAACCCTTACAAAGATCATCGGTTAAAGACAGGACGATCGTCGGCCTATAGAATCTATCGGCTAATTTTGAAGCCACGATCCCCAGGACCCCCTGGTGCCAATTTTCCTTTGCGATCACGATCACCTTATGATCCTTGAAATTGACCTCGCGGTCGATGATATCCTGCGCCTCCTCTAAAATCCCCCTCTCGATCTTCTGGCGCTCCCGGTTTTGCGAATGTACGATTTGCGCCAGCCGCTTCGCTTCTATGTCAGAATCCGCAAGTAAAAGCGCAAGCGAAGTCTCGGCTGTATCGATGCGGCCGCTGGCGTTGATCCGCGGGCCGAGGATAAAACTGACAAAGCGTGAGCTCATCTTCTTACCGCTGATACCCGCGACATCCATCAGCGCGCGCAGTCCCAGACGGCGGGTTTGGGAGATCCTTGCTAGCCCCTCTTTTGCAAATATGCGGTTTTCTCCCACCAAGGGGACAATGTCTGCGATCGTGCCGATCGCGACCAGATCCATATCATCTGCCAGAGGATCATTGGCAAGCGCCTGGCAGAGTTTATACGCTACTCCCACACCGGCAAGGTCGCGGAACTTATAGCCGCATGATTTTACCTTTGGATTTAGGAGCGCTGAGGCCATGGACTTCTTATCCGGGTCCGATGGCTCATGGTGATCGGTAATGATCACCTCGACCTTCTCCCTGCGCAGCTCTTTGATCAGCCCGTGATCATTGGTGCCGCAGTCAACGCTGACTAAGATATCTATTCTTTTCTCTTTACAGATCTGCAGGATCTTTTTATTCAGGCCGTATCCTTCGTGTACCCTGTGCGGCAGGTAATGCTCGACCTCAAGCCCCATCTTTTTGAACCTGGTCTTAAGTAAAGCAAGGCCCGTGATCCCGTCAGCGTCATAATCCCCGAAGATCATTACTCTTTGTTTTTTCTTCGCCGCGTCACGCAGGAGCTTTACGGCCTTGCGCATATCCGAAAATAAATTCGCATCCAAAAGGTCGGATAACTTCGGTTTTAAGAATTCCTTCGCTTCCTGTTTTGACTTGATGCCGCGGTTGGCGAGTATCTGGCTCAGGATGCGCGAGATGCCTAACTCCTTACTTAGCGCATCCTGCAGATGGCGGTTCGGTGGCAAGATGTTGAGGATCTTGTGATTCTGCATCAAAAAATCCCTCGCTTCTTATATTCGTTAGCATAAAGCTCGGGATAAGTTCGGCCGAACAACTTAGCTTCGCTATTGCTCGCTAAGTCGTGGCCTCACTTACATTTTCTCCGGTCTTGATATGCCTAATAATTCCAGTCCCTTTGCCAGGGTGATCCGCGCCCCTTCGATCAGCGCCAGGCGCGCCCGGGAGAGGTCCTGATCCACTCCTAATACGCGGTGCAGATCGTAAAATCTGTGGAAGCGCTCGGCGACCTCCTGAAGGTAGGTGGTGATGAGGTACGGATCTGTTGTGCTCAGGCACGCCTGCAGCACAAAGGAGAATTGCCAGACTTTTTTGAGCAGCGCAAGCTCCTCCTTCTCCTTAAGAAGCGAGAGGTCCGCTTGCCTGAATTTGACCCCCGCGGTCTTGTTATTCAGGATACTACAGATCCTGGCGTGGGCGTACTGCACGTAATATACCGGGTTATCCGAGGTCTGTTTCTTGGCGACATCAAGGTCAAAATCAAGGTGGCTTGAGGTGCGGCGCATCAGGAAGAAGAAGCGCGCTGCATCGCGTCCGACTTCAGTAAGCACTTCGCGCAGCGTTATGTACTGGCCGCGGCGTGTAGACATCTGCAGGAGGACGCCTGCGCGGTAGATCGCGGCCAGCTGCACGATGATGATCGAGATCGATTTTGCTTCATGCCCCAGCGCCTGGACGCCTGCCTTGAGGCGATTGACATAGCCGTGGTGGTCAGGCCCCCAGAGATTTATCAGCCAGTCAAAACCGCGCTTGTATTTATCCTGGTGGTAGGCCAGATCCGGGGTAATATAGGTATAAGCGCCGTCACTCTTGATCACTACCCTGTCCTTGTCATCGCCGAACTCGGTTGACTTAAACCAGGTCGCCCCATCCTCCTCAAATAGATAGCCCCTCTTCTTTAAAAGCTCCAGCGCCTTCTTGGTCTTTTCGCTCTTACTCAGGGACTTCTGGCTGAACCATGAGTCAAAGGTGACTCCGAAATCCTCAAGCTCTGTTTTGATCACCTTCAGGATGTACTCGACTCCGTATTCGGCGACATCCTCCTCCTTGATATTATTGTCGATCGCCTTCTGGGCGATGGCATAGATGTATTTACCCTGATAAAAGTTCTCCTCGAAATTCGAGCTCTTCCCGGAAAGTTCCTTCATCCGCGCGATGATCGACCGGCCCAGGATATCGATCTGGTTGCCTTCGTCGTTAAGGTAATACTCCCTCTTTACCTTAAAGCCCAAAAACGCCAGTATATTGGCAAGCACATCACCCACTGCTGCCTGCCTGGCGTGGGCGACCGATAATGGCCCGGTGGGATTGGCACTGACGAATTCGATCAGCACCTTCCTACCCTTGCCGAGATCCGGCATGATTAGCTCCTGACCTTTGACCAGCTCCGAGAGCTGTTCAAAGAAATATTTTTCGCTCAGGTAAAAATTGATGAAGCCGGCGCCCTCAAGCTTTATATCCTTAATATACGCCTGCAGGCGGTTCTTCTTAAGGTATTCCTTGATTCCCGTAATCAGTTTATTGGCGATATCGCGGGGAGGTTTCTTAAGGAAGCTGGCCAGCTTCATCGCGATATTAGTAGACAGGTCCCCGAAGCGCACCTCTTTGGTAAGGTCGAGGATGATCCCGTCCCTTAAGACCTCCTCAAGGTCCATCCCCTTAAGGGAGTCGCTGATCGCCGCAAGTATTATATCCTGGATTTGCTTAGTCATCTTAAGGAGGGGTTTGAGTTTATATTGCGGCTTTTCTCGGTATCCTGAGGCGCTTTGCGTCAGACCAGAGCCGCTCTAAACCGTAAAACTCTCTTACCGGCTTGTAAAAGATGTGCACTACGACTGTTGCGAAATCTAAGACCAGCCAACCGGATTGATCCATTGAATCTACCCGGCCGATTGTTTTGATCGAATCTCGGCTCAAGTCATCCTGTATGGAATCTGCCAGGGAGTTGACTTGACGGATCGATGTGGCGGTGGCAATAACAAAAAAATCACAGAAGGTAGAAACCTTATGCAAGTCAAGGACAACTACCTTCTGTGCTTTTTTACCTCTTGCGAATGACGCGATGTGAAGCGCTAACCTTTTGGAGTCTATTGGTACTGTCCTCCGGATACTAATTGCCTAAGATCTTATACATGCCGGTTCCGCAATCGGAGCATTTGCCCTTCATTGCCTTGCGGCCGTTCTTCATCGTGACCTTCTCTTCATTTTTCATTTCTTTCTTAGCTTTGCACTTCACGCAATATCCAGTTTCGGCCATCTTTCTCCTCCTTGTTGGTTAGCTTTTACAATCAGTTTTCTAAAGTTAAAGTATATTAACACAGCAGCCTAGGCCTGTCAACACATTCGTATGCAAAAATTTTTCTCTGCATACTCAGTGCTTACAATTCTTAATCTAAATGCAGCCCGCTGTGAATCTTTTTTTCGCTCTCCTTAAGCGGCCCGATCAGCGCCAGGTTAAGATTGCCCTCGAAAAATATATCATTTGCTACGCGCTCTAGGTCCTCTCTTCTTACCTTGTTGACCTCTTTGACGATATCATCAATGGTGTAAGTCTTGCCCAGCGAGGAAGTGGTCTCCCCTATCCAGAGCATGTGATCCTGGGTATCCTCAAGGCCCAACATAAACTGGCCGCAATAAAATTCTTTGGCCCGGCGGAATTCATCGACGCTGACAAGCGCCTCTTTGATCTTTTTAAGTTCCTTGAGGATCAGCTCAACGGTCTGGGCGATCTTGGTATTATCGATGCCGGCGCGTACGCCGAATATCCCGGTGTCTTCATAGGCTTTTGCCTGTGTGCCGATGTTATATGCCAGGCCGCGCTTCTCTCTGATCTCGTTAAAGAGCCTGCTTGACATGTTCGCGCCCAATATAATATGCAGAAGCGCCAGGGCGTATTTATCAGGGTGATCCCTCCTTAAACTGTGGAAACCTAAGCTCAGGTGCGTTTGTTCAGTGTGTTTGTGCAGGAGTTTAAGCTGGGGCCTGGTTTGATTCTCTTCTACGTTGGCGAATTTGTTAAGGTTGGCCTCCGCAAGCTGCGAAAAGATCCGCGAGACCCTCTGGGTTAATTTATCAAACTTTAAGTCTCCGGCTGCGCTGATCACCATATTTGACGGTGTATAGTGGTTCTCCTTAAAGCGCATCAGTGATTCCCTTGTAGTTGCGCTTACAGACTCGACTGAGCCGATGATCGGCTCACCCAGCGGCTGCTCCGGCCAAAGTAGCCCATCTAAAAGCTCATGCACGTACATCTGGGGCAGATCCTTGTACATCTTGATCTCCTCCAGGATCACCGTCTTCTCCCTCTCCAGCTCTGCCTTATCTATTAAGGGATTGATCACCATGTCGGATAGGACATCCAACGCCATATCAAGGTGCCGGGCAGGGAGCTTTACCAGGTAACAGGTAAGCTCTTCAGAGGTAAAGCCGTTAAGTGCCCCTCCTACGCCCTCAATCGACTGCTTGATCTTACTGCAGGAGTATTTCTTGCTCCCCTTAAAGAGGAGGTGTTCAAGGACGTGGGCAATACCCTTGTTCTTCCTGGATTCGTAGCGGCCGCCGACCTTGATCCAGATCCCCAGAGCAGCCGACCGCTTCTCCTTCATCGGATACCCTACGATCCTAACGCCATTCTCTAATTTAATCTTCTTATACATATTCAAAAGGGACGCTCTTTTTGCTAATCGGGAGAGTGTCCCTCCTATTGGAGGGATTTTACGAATCTGCCGACCTTTTTGACCAGGTCAGGTTTACCGATGTTAGCTTTTATCTTCTTGATGATCGCGCTGCCGACGATCACGCCGTCAGCGGCCTTATTGATTGCTTTTACC
>JBHPDM010000026.1:0-17342 GCA_042577285.1 Candidatus Omnitrophota bacterium | reverse complement strand
GAAGAAGAATGCGGGGTTTACGCTCTGGCCTGCGTTTTTTATGCTCTGCACAACAATAGCGGCGCTGGTATTTCAGCTGGTAAGTTACTTCAAGCAAAAAGATTATATACTCTTAGCCGTGGCGGTGGCCCTGCTGGTATTGTCCGGTTTCATGGTTTCGCAGGTATTGCCGGTAATCTTTCGCAAAAGGAGAAATAATGCATAAGGGGCTACTGGTGCAAAAATTCGGCGGCTCATCCGTGGCAAATGTCAAGCGGATCCAACGCGTGGCAAGGCGGATAGTAGCTTTCAGGAAAAGGGGATACGACCTGGTTGTAGTAGTCTCAGCACTCGGGGATACCACCGATGAATTGGTTAGGCTGGCCAGCTCAATCCACAGCCAGCCATCCGAGCGCGAGATGGATATGCTGCTTTCAACCGGCGAGCAGATCTCAGTGGCGCTGCTTGCCATGGCTATTCATAAGCTGGGGTATGAGGCGATCTCATTTACCGGCGCCCAGGTCGGGATCATCACAGATACCAGGCATACCATGGCCAGGATCAAGAGAATAAACACGGCTAAGATAAAAGAGGAGTTGCGGCTCGGCAAGATCGTGATCGTCGCCGGATTCCAGGGGGTCACCTTAAATCAGGATATCACCACATTAGGCAGGGGAGGTTCGGACCTCTCCGCCGTAGCCCTGGCCAAATCGCTCGGTGCCGGCGAATGCCAGATATACACTGATGTCGCAGGGATCTATACCGCCGACCCGCGCGTAGAGCCAAATGCAAAGAAGATCTCTGCTGTAACCTATGACGAGATGCTGGAGATGGCTTCACTTGGCGCGCAGGTGATGCAGCCGCGCTCGATCGAGGTAGCGAAGAAATTCGATATTCCGATACATGTGCGCTCAAGTTTTAATAATAAGCCCGGCACGATGATCACAAGGGAGGTCGAGAGAATGGAAGATGTGTTAATAAGTGCGGTTACCTTAAGCAAGCGTGAAGCAAAGGTCACGGTATGCGATCTACCTGACCGGCCCGGTATCGCGGCAAAATTATTCAAACAGTTATCTAACGGCGGGATAAGCGTTGATATGATCGTGCAAAACGTTTCTCACACCCGCAGAACCGATATCTCCTTTACGGTAAGAAAGTCGCAAGGCCCAAAGACGATGAGGCTTACCAGGAAGGTTGCCAAGAGTATCGGCATAAGCGACGTTCTGCTTAATAAGAATATCGCCCGTATCTCTATAGTGGGCGTGGGAATGAAGTCGCACGCCGGTGTCGCGGCAGCGATGTTCTCAGTGTTAGCAAAAAACAAGATCAACATTGAGATGATCTCAACCTCTGACATCAGTATATCCTGCATCGTCCAGAAGAAATTCGGGGAAAAGGCGGTAAGGGTGCTGCATAAGAAGTTCGGCTTATCAAAATAGAGAGGGCTAAAAGTATGTCAAAAGTAAAAATCTACGATACCACCCTGCGTGACGGAGCGCAGAGCGAAGGGATCTCTTACTCTGTAACCGATAAACTCCGGATCACAGAGGTACTGGATAAATCAGGTATCCACTATATCGAAGGGGGATGGCCGGGGTCTAATCCAAAGGATATGGAGTTCTTCCTGAAAGCCGAGAAGTTGGGTTTAAAGAACAGCCGGATGGTCGCCTTTGGCTCCACCCGTAAGGCGCAAACCAGGGCGCAGGAAGATAGTAACTTAAAATCTATCATCAAGTCAAAGGTAAAGACTGCGGCGGTCTTCGGTAAGACCTGGGACCTGCACGTCAAAGACGTCTTAAAGACGACGCCTGCTGAGAACCTCGAAATGATCAGGGATACGGTGGGTTTTCTAGTCTCCCGCGGACTGACCGTATTTTATGACGCTGAGCATTTCTTTGACGCTTACCGCGCAAATAAAGAGTACAGCCTTAAGTGTCTTTCTTCCGCAGAAGAGGCAGGAGCAAAGGCGATCGTCCTTTGTGATACAAACGGCGGCTCGCTTACATCGGAGATCTTGCAGGTGATAAAAGAGATCCGGCCGCGGATAAAGGTGATGTTGGGTATTCACTGCCACAACGATTCCGGCCTGGCGGTAGCTAATTCTATCGCAGCGGTCGAGGCAGGGGCGGATATGGTGCAGGGGACGATCAACGGATACGGCGAACGCTGCGGTAACGCAGACCTGATCCCGATCATCGCAAACCTGGAATTGAAGCTTAATATCGATTGCATCGGCAAGGAGAGATTAAAAGACCTAACGCACCTTTCCCATTTTGTCAGTGAGATAAGCAATATGAAACAAAAGAATGATCAGCCTTACGTGGGGAGTTCTGCCTTCGCGCACAAGGGAGGGGTGCACATCAATGCGGTGATGAAAAATCCCCTGACCTATGAACACACTGAACCCGGACTCGTCGGCAACAGGCGCAGGATCCTGATGTCAGAACTTGCCGGAAAGACAGGTATCCTGCTGCGCGCCAAGGGCATGGATCTTGACCTGAGCAAAGACGATCCCAAGACAAAGAAGATCCTCAGGCTGATCCAGAAATTAGAGCATCAAGGGTTTCACTTCGAGGCTGCAGAGGCGTCTTTTGAACTCCTGATGAAGAACGCGCTTGATAAACACAAGAAGTTCTTTGCGTTAGAGGGCTTCAAGGTGGTGGTAGAAAAACACTCCAACAAGAAGATCACCTCCGAAGCGATCATCAAGGTCAGGGTAAAGGGTTCAAAGGAACATACCGCCGCAGAGGGTGACGGCCCGATCAACGCCCTGGATAACGCATTGCGTAAGGCACTCAAAGATTTTTACCCGGCCTTATCAAAGATGCATCTCTCCGACTTTAAGGTGCGGGTACTGGATGAGAAGTCCGGCACTGCATCTAAGGTACGGGTGCTGATCCAATCACAGGATAAAGAGGACACCTGGAGTACGATCGGCGTCTCTGAAAATATCATCGAAGCCAGCTGGCAGGCCCTGCAGGATAGCGTAGAATACAAATTATTAAAGGATAGCAAGACTTTAGATGAGTGACCTCGCTGCACGTTACAACCCCCGGGATGTAGAAGATAAATGGTATAAATACTGGGAAAAGCAGAACTACTTCTCTGCAAAACCCGCGCCTCTTAAGAAACCTTTCTCTATCGTAATCCCTCCGCCGAATGTAACTGGCATCCTGCATATGGGGCATGCCCTGAACAACACCATCCAGGATATACTGATCCGCTACCAGAGGATGAACGGAAGAGAGACGCTTTGGATGCCGGGGACTGATCACGCCGGTATCGCCACGCAGAACGTTGTCGAGAAATCAATAGCAAAAGATGGCTTGAAACGGCAGGACCTGGGCAGAGAAAAGTTTATCGAGAGGGTCTGGAAGTGGAGAGAGGAGTACGGCTTGACGATCATTAGCCAGCTTAAGAAGCTGGGCGCTTCCTGCGACTGGTCAAGGACGCGCTTTACCATGGACGAAGAATACTCAAAGGCGGTGATGGAAGCATTTGTCCGTCTTTTTAATGATGGCCTGATCTACCAGGGCGACTATATTATTAACTGGTGCCCAAGATGCCTTACTGCTCTTTCCGATGAAGAGGCACCGCACCGCAAGCTTCAGGGCAACCTTTATTACTTAAGATACCCTATTAAGGATTCACCTGATAAATATGTGACTGTGGCAACCACCAGGCCTGAGACGATGCTGGGAGATACCGCCGTGGCAGTTAACCCTAAAGATAAGCGCTTCAAGGCCCTGGTAGGAAAAAAGCTAGTGCTACCCTTAGTCAATAGAGAGATAACGGTGATCGCTGACCGCCTGGTAGATATGAAATTCGGCACCGGCGCGGTAAAAGTCACACCGGCGCATGACCCTAACGATTACCTGTTGGGGAAAAAACATAAGCTTGAGTTTCTTAATGTGATGCATCCTGACGCCAGGATGAACGAAAATGCCGGTGATTACAGCGGCATGGACCGCCTAGAGGCAAGAGAAGTGATCCTTGAAGACCTTAAAGAACGCGACCTGCTAGATAAAACTGAGCCTCACCAGTTTTCAGCCGGACATTGTTACCGTTGCCATACGATCATCGAGCCATATCTTTCAAGACAGTGGTTCGTGAAGATGAAGCCTCTGGTCAAACCTGCGATCGAGGCTGTCAAAAGAGGTTTGATCAAATTCTATCCCAAGCGCTGGACTAAAGTCTATCTTAACTGGATGGAGAATATCCAAGACTGGTGCATCTCAAGGCAGATCTGGTGGGGGCATAGGATTCCCATATGGTATTGCCTTGACTGTAAAGGTGCGGCTATAGCCAGCGTAGAACGGCCTACTGTATGCGGGAAGTGTAAATCATCTAACCTTAAGCAGGATGAAGACGTATTGGACACCTGGTTCTCAAGTTGGCTTTGGCCCTTTGCGACTTTTTATTGGCCGCAAAAAAACGCAGATCTGAAGTATTTTTACCCCACCTCGGTTTTAGTCACCGCCCCTGAGATCATCTTCTTCTGGGTGGCGCGGATGATCATGTCAGGGCTTAAATTCATGAAGAAGATCCCCTTCAAGGACATCTACATCCACGGGACAGTGCGCGATTCTAAGGGTAAGAAGATGTCCAAGTCCCTGGGCAATATCATCGATCCGGTCGAGATCATTAACGAATACGGCACAGATGCCCTGCGCTTCAGCCTGATTTCGATCACCGCGCAGGGGCAGGATGTATTCCTCTCAAAGGAGAGGTTTGAGCAGGGAAGAAACTTCGCTAATAAGATCTGGAATGCCTCAAGATTTATCCTGATGAATCTTGAAGCTAAACATACTCAATCGGACCTCTGCCAAACTTTTAAGAAGGAAGATTTAAGCGCGGTAAACCGCTGGATACTGAGCAGGTTTTATTCGGTGCTAGATGGTGTAAATAAGAACATCGGCTGCTATAAGTTTAACGAAGCGGCAAACCTCCTTTATGGCTTCTTCTGGCACGAATTCTGCGACTGGTACCTGGAATTGATCAAATCCGATATTAAGGACCCGCACAACCAGTTGGTGATGTATAAGGTCCTGGAGAAGTTTCTGCGCGCCCTGCACCCTTTTATGCCTTTTATCACTGAGGAGCTGTGGCAGAAGATCTCCCCAAGAGCCGCTGCGATCATGATCTCGGCCTGGCCGCACCTGCAAAAAAATATCATTGATAAGAAGGCGGAATGGAGGATGAAGAATCTGTTCTCGGCTGTAAATGCGCTGAGGAATATGCGCTCGGAGCTTGAGATACCTGCTCAGGAGAAGATCGCAGCCAAGATCTTTACTGAAAAGAAGGAAACTCTGGAATTCTTAAAATCATTCCAGATACAGATCTCTAACCTCTGCGGATTAAGCGATCTTACCATTCAGAGGGACTATGCGCCTTCGCGAGGGGAATATGCAACAGTAGCGGCAGACCTGCACCTGGTGATCCCGGTCTCAGGAACCCAGGATATCGACGGACAACGCAAAAGGGTAGAGACAAGGCTGCAAAAGGGTAGAGAGCAACTTCGCGCTAAGGAGAAGACCTTTTTAAATAAAGACTTCATAAAGCGCGCTCCGCCTGAAATCGTAAAGAGCGAAAGAGAAAAACTAAAAACCATCAAGGAAACCCTGAAGAAACTGGAGGCAGTGAAAAATGCACTCAGATAAACATTTTCTTTCTGAAAAAATACCGCAGCTAGATCAGCAAAAGCTTGAAGCTATGGTCAGGCACGCCCTGATCGAAGATATCGGCAAAGGAGATATTACTACGCAGCTTACGATCCCGAAGGATAAATCTATCAAAGCACAACTGATCGCAAAAGAGCCTTGCGTCCTCTGCGGAATAAAGGTGGCCGAAACCGTATTCAAGTCGGTCGATAAAGGAGTCGATTTTAACGCGCAGGCTGTTGAGAGCCGCAGGGTAACGAAGGGGAAGGTGTTGGCAAAGATCAACGGAAAAGCAAGTAGCGTCCTGGCTGCCGAAAGGGTAGCCCTGAACCTTCTCTCGATGCTCTCCGGGATCGCTACAAAGACCAGAGAGTATGTCCGGCAAATCGAGCCCCATAAGACCAGGATCACCGATACCAGAAAGACGATGCCGGGCCTGCGAGAACTGCAGAAGTATGCGGTCAGGGTAGGGGGAGGATACAGCCACAGGGTAAGCCTGGATGAAATGATCCTGATAAAGGATAACCATATCAAGGTCACCGAAGGCTATGACAGGCTCCCCAGCGTGCCGAAGGGTTTTAAGATCGAGATCGAGGTGCAGAACCTTGATGAATTCAGGCATGCCCTGCGCTTTAAACCTGACGTGATCATGCTCGATAATATGCGCGTAAACGATATCAAGAAGGCTGTCGAGATCAGAAACGAAACCCCCTTCAGGAGCCACCATCCCAAGACTAAGCTTGAGGCCTCCGGCGGCATAGACCTTACAAATATAAAAAAAGTAGCCGCCTGTGGCGTCGATATCATCTCGATCGGGGCGCTGACACACTCCATAAAAGCCATCGACATAAGCCTCGAGGTGCTTGAATAGTGAGTAAATTCAGGCTGGTTTCAAAATTCAAGCCATGCGGAGACCAGCCCAAAGCGATCAAGAAGCTGACGGATAGCGTTCTTTCAGGGCAGCAGTATCAAACACTTTTGGGCGTCACCGGATCAGGAAAGACCTTTACCCTGGCTAACGCTATTGCTGCGACCGGCCTGCCGACACTGGTCATCTCCCACAATAAGACCTTAGCTGCGCAATTATATTCTGAATTCAGCGAGTTCTTCCCGGAAAACGCCGTAGAATACTTCGTCAGTTACTACGATTACTACCAGCCCGAGGCGTATATCCCATCGACCGATACCTATATAGAGAAGGATGCCTCGATCAATCAGAGGCTTGACTCCTTAAGGCTCTCTGCGACTACCTCGCTTATGTCGCGCAATGACGTGATCGTGGTCGCCTCCGTATCCTGCATTTACAATCTTGGAGACCCTAAGGACTACCGCGATTTGCTGGTCTTCATCGAAAAAGGCGATCAGATCTCGCGCCAGGAATTGATCGCAAGGCTCGTCCAGATACAGTATGAGCGCAATGACTATGAATTCATCCGTAGGCGCTTACGGGTAAGGGGAGATTCACTGGAGATCTTTCCTTCGTACCAAGAGAAGGCGTTGCGTATCCAGTTACTGGGTGAGAGGGTTGAAAGGATCTCAGAGATCGATCCGGTATCGGGTGAAGTCCTGCAAACACTCGGAAAATGCGCGATCTACCCGGCAAAACACTTTATGGTCAGCGCAGGAAAAATCGATTCTGCGCTTCGCTCAATAAAGAGCGAGCTTAAGGACCAGCTGAAGACTTTAAAAAAGAAGAATAAACTCCTGGAAGCCCAGCGCCTTGAATCCCGCACCAACTATGACCTGGAGATGCTTAAGGAGACCGGCTACTGCCAGGGAATAGAAAATTACTCACGGCATCTATCCGGGCGTCCGCCGGGCTCAAGGCCGCATTCGATGATCGATTATTTCCCCGCAGACTTCCTGACGATCATTGACGAATCCCATGTCGCCGTGCCTCAGATCAGGGGGATGTATGAGGCAGACCAGGCAAGAAAGAAGGTGCTAGTGGATTACGGATTCAGGATGCCTTCGTGCCTTGATAACCGGCCATTGAAATTCGAAGAGTTTCAGTCTCTGGTCAAGTCGACTGTATTTGTCTCGGCAACCCCTGCTGAATATGAGGTGAAAATCAGTAAACAGAGCTTAATAGAGCAGGTGATCCGCCCTACCGGCCTTCTGGACCCCAAGATCATAATCAGGCCCACCGAAGGACAGATCGATGACCTGATCAAGGAGATCAAGAGCCGGGCCAAGATTAATGAGCGGGTGCTAGTGACCACCCTGACCAAAAGGATGGCTGAAGACTTAACCGCCTATTTACAAGAGAAGCATTTAAGGGTAAAATACATGCATTCCCAGATCCAGACGATCGAGCGCTCCAAGATCATCAAAGAGCTGCGCAGCCAGGCATTTGACTGCCTGGTGGGGATAAACCTGCTGCGTGAGGGCCTTGACCTTCCGGAGGTATCACTGGTTGCGATCCTGGACGCGGATAAAGAGGGTTTTCTGCGCTCCGCAACCAGCCTGATCCAGGTCGCAGGGCGCGCTGCCCGCAACATAAACGGCACGGTGATCATGTATGCCGATACACTCACCGGATCGATAAAGAAAGCGGTCAGAGAAAGCAGCCGCAGAAGAAAGATCCAGCTTGAATTTAATAAGAAGTTCGGGATCACCCCCCGCTCGATAAAGAAAGAGATCGGCAAGGGAATCGCTGACCTGCACAAGGCGTTAGAGTTTATCGCTGGCTTAACCGGAGAAGAGAGAGACGAGTATGAACTGCATAAATATATATCGGAATTAGAATATGAGATGGAGCTGGCCGCACGTAACCTGCAGTTTGAAAAGGCGGCGCTCTTGCGTGACAAGATAACAGAGATCAGAAAGATCAAAGATGCTGCTAGCGATTGATATCGGAAATACAAATATCGACCTGGGATTATTTCCCGCCACAAAACGCGGCAGGCTCGCTAAAAGATACTCTTTGCCCACTGTAAAAACAGGATACGGGCGGGCTTTTAAGAGAATTTGCAATGGAAAAAAAATTGATAATGTGATAATCTGTAGCGTAGTCCCCAGGCAAACCGACCAAGTGATACGCTCTTTAAAAGGATCGCTTAAGGTAAAGCCACTGATAGTCGGCCAAGATATACATATTCCGATCAAGAACCTTTACCGCAGGCCAAAGGAGGTCGGAGAGGACCGCCTGGTAAACGCCTATGCCGGCTCCCTGTTATACGGGAGGCCTCTGGTGATGGTGGATTTCGGGACTGCAGTCACCTTTGATATGGTCTCAAGCAGAGGCGCATACATGGGGGGCATGATCATACCGGGCCTGCGATTAAGCCTGGAGGCGCTTGCAGAAAAAACTGCCCTTTTACCAAAGATAAAGCTTTCGGCCCCTAAGGAGTTTATCGGCCGGGATACAGGATCGAGCATCTTAAGCGGGTTGATCTTTGGATTTGCCGCGCTTACCGATGACTTGGTTTCAAGGATCAAGAGGGAGATCGGCCAAACCGCTTCAGTGATCGGTACGGGCGGCAATATCAGCCTGATCGCGGGATACTGCAAGAGCATCGACAGGGTCGACAAGGACCTGACGCTAAAAGGCCTTAACCTGGCCTACAGAAACTCAAAAAGGAGTAATCATGAAAAATAGAGTGCTTCTTTTATCAGGCAGCCTGATGCTCTTACTCTCTATCTTCTTGGCGGGTTGTGCAAAGTATCAAGGATTGATCAGGCTAAAGGGATACGGCGACGGGCAGGATAATATAGAAAGTTACGTTTTGCGACAGGAGAAGCTTTTTGATAAATTAAAGGACGACATTAAGAGCAAGCGACTGAAGGAAGGAGTATCCAGAGAGATGATCATCTCCAAATACGGAGAGCCGGTCATCTCTCGTCCGGTAAAAAGCGATATGGCTATAGCCGAGGCACTCCTCTACAGGTATCCTACCAAGTATTTTTCTACGGACAAGGCATACCTTTATTTTAGCGATTCCCGTAGGCTGGTTTCGTGGGAATTGATTACGGCACCTGTTTCTAAGGGGAAAGAATGAAAGTTCTGATTGCGATCGCAGCGATATTAATCTTAGGCTGCACCGCTGTTACCGGGGTTCAGACCATTGACGGACAGAGGATGAATACCGGCAAATACTTACGTAAACTTGAGGCAGAGGTCCAGGAGTTGCGACTGCAGGTAAAACAGAAAGAGAACCAACTAAAAGAGAAGAATTCGTTGATCAAGCAGCTGAACAAAAAGCTTGAGACCTTCGGTATGTTTGATTAAGCATATGAAAGCCGACCCAAAAGCAATCGAGAAGGAAGCGCAAACCTACCTTGCCCAGGAGAAACTGGGAGAAGCGCATAGATTATTTAAGAAAGCGGCAGGGATCTACAAGAGTCAGGGTGACCATAAGGAGGCTGCGCTCTGCTTTGCCTCAGCTGCCGGATGCTGGGGAAGAAAGTCGGGTGAGAAGACTTTTTTTGAGTCGGCGAATCTCTACAAAGAGGCAGCACTCCAGGCGAATAGGCATCTTGATTTCGGGTATGCGTCTCTGCTCTATAAATACGCAGCGATAAATTACGAAAGGGACGGAGAATACCTCAACTTCTCGACCAGTTTCTACCGCTCAAGGGAGTGCCACAGAAAATTCCAGGCTCAATCGATCCTGAGACCTAAAAAGGACCGCAACATCCTTAAAGCGATATTCATGTGGTGCGTATTGACCTTTTCCTATATTATCTGGGGGCACGGAGAGCGCCCCTCAAGGACACTTGTCTGCGCAGTCCTGGTAGTCCTTCTATCGGCATTGCTTTACGGCATGGGTACGCTCTTAAAAGGCGGGGAGATGATCAGGCCCGACCTGGTAGAATCCCTCTATTACAGCACGGTAACATTCACCACTTTAGGTTACGGAGATATTACTCCTGTGGGATGGTGCAAGATCGTAGCTATGTGCGAAGCTTTTGGCGGGATGTTCATCATGCCGCTTTTTATTGTCGGGCTCTCCAGAAAATACCTCAGGATGTAAATAATAAATTATGGCCGCTTCCAAAGCTCTGATGCAATCAGCAATATTATTAATTTTACTTGCGGCGGGATTTATCTATATAAGACTGATAGAAAGACGCGAACTCTTTCACCCCGTCCTTAAGGTCAACTCATCCCCTGCGGATATCGGGCTTAGTTTTGAAGATTGCTATTTTAAATCTCCTGACGGCCGCAAGCTGCACGGCTGGTTTATACCAGCCGAGAAAGCACGGTCGGCGGTAATCTTTGCTCACGGTAACGCCGGCAACATCGGCGACCGCCTGGATAAAATCAAATTTTTTAACCGCTTAAAGCAAGACGTTTTTATCTTTGATTACCGCGGTTACGGGGAAAGCCATGGACGCCCATCGGAAAAGGGGATGTATCTGGATGTGCGGGGGGCTTACGAATATCTTTTATCGCGCGGTATAAGAGCTGATCAGCTGATCGGCTTCGGAGAATCAATGGGGGGCGCTATACTGATCGACCTGGCCGCTGAAAAGAAACTAAAGGCGTTGATCGTAGAGAGCACATTCTCCAGCAGTAAGGACCTGGTGCGTATATTTTTTCCCTGGATCCCTTATCAGCTGTTTGCCAGCCGCCTTGATTCTGAAGCAAAGATAAAGTCGATTCAGATACCAAAACTGATCATCCACAGCAAGGAAGACGAACTGATCCCGATACGCTTAGCGCAAAAGTTGTATCAGGCAGCACCCCAGCCGAAGGAATTCCTGGAGATCCGCGGGTCGCACAACGGCGGCTTCTTCGAGTCCACCGATATACTAGAGCAGGGAGTATCCGACTTCCTCAACAACCTCCCTAAGTAATCTTCATCGGTAAAAAAAGTCTTGACAAAGTTGTATTTTCTTTTATAATTAGCACTCTCGAGTTTAGAGTGCTAAATTAACCAGACGCGTAAGGAGGTGTAACGAATGGCAATGCAACCATTAGGAGACCGGGTAGTAATCAAGCCTTTAGAGGCTGAGACTAAGACCAAGGGCGGCATCGTCCTCCCTGACACAGCAAAAGAGAAGCCCCAGGAGGGCAAGGTAGTTGCTGTGGGAAAGGGCAAGATCCTTGAAAGCGGCAAGCCCCAGGCGCCGGAGGTCAAAGTAGGAGACAAGGTATTGTACGGCAAGTATTCCGGAAATGAGATCACCACCAAGGACGGCGAAGAATTACTGATTATGCGCGAAGAGGATATCTTAGCGATCATAAAGTAAAACGATAAGGAGGAGAATTGTTATGGCAAAGCAACTCATGTACAGCGATGAAGCGCGCCGAAAGATCTTAAGCGGCGTTGAGCAGCTATCCAGAGCCGTAAAGGTGACCCTGGGGCCTAAGGGCCGCAACGTGGTGCTGGATAAAAAGTTCGGCTCACCCACGATCACCAAGGATGGCGTGACAGTGGCAAAGGAAATAGACCTGGAGGACGCCTTCGAGAACATGGGCGCCCAGATGGTCAAGGAAGTCGCTGAAAAGACTTCCGATATAGCCGGAGACGGGACTACCACGGCCACGATCCTGGCCGAGGGGATCTACCGCGAAGGATTAAAGAACGTTACTGCCGGAGCAAATCCGATGGCCTTAAAGCGCGGAATCGAAAAGGCAGTAGCAAAGGTGGTTGAAGACTTGAGTAAACTCTCGACTCCGATAAAAGATAAGAAAGAGATCGCCCAGGTAGCAACGATCGCAGCTAACTCCGATAAGACGATCGGTGAGCTGATCGCTGAGGCGATGGATAAAGTAGGCAAGGATGGCGTGATCACAGTCGAAGAGGCTAAATCCACAGCCACTACGCTTGACGTTGTAGAGGGGATGCAGTTTGACCAGGGGTATCTTTCCCCCTATTTTGTCACCGATGCAGAAAAGATGGAAGTCCTGCTTGAGGATCCATACATATTGATCTATGAGAAAAAGATCTCCTCGATCAAGGATATGCTTCCTCTCTTAGAGAAGATCGCCCGCGCAGGAAAGCCGCTTTTGATCGTAGCAGAAGAGGTCGAAGGTGAGGCGCTGGCAACATTAGTGGTAAATAAGATCCGCGGCACATTCGTCGCCTGCGCAGTCAAAGCGCCCGGTTACGGGGATAGACGCAAGGAAATGCTGGAGGATATCGCAGTCCTGACCGGCGGAAAGGCGATCACCGAGGATCTGGGTATTAAGCTTGAAAACGTCAACGTCGATGACC
The DNA here is from genome assembly GCA_042577285.1 of Candidatus Omnitrophota bacterium. Lineage (GTDB taxonomy): Bacteria > Omnitrophota > Gorgyraeia > Gygaellales > Profunditerraquicolaceae > JBHPDM01. The sequence continues at coordinate 4,537 of JBHPDM010000026.1, read as the reverse complement.
TTGGCCGCGCCAAAAAGGTAAGGGTGGACAAGGAGAATACGACTATCGTCGAGGGTGCGGGAAAATCACAGGCCCTCAAGGCCCGCATCGCCCAGCTCAAGAAGCAGATAGAGGACAGCGACTCGGATTACGACAAGGAGAAACTCCAGGAGCGCCTGGCAAAACTGGCCGGCGGAGTAGCGGTAATAAATGTCGGCGCTGCTACTGAGACCGAGATGAAAGAGAAGAAGGCCAGGGTAGAAGATGCGCTTCATGCCACCAGGGCAGCGGTTGAAGAGGGGATCATTCCCGGCGGCGGAGTTGCGCTGATCCGATCGATTGCTTCGCTTGAGAAGGCAAAGTTCGAAGGCGACGAGGGAATCGGTGTCAATATCGTCAAGCGCGCAATCGAAGAACCATTAAGGCAGATAGCGGAAAATGCAGGCCTTGAGGGTTCTGTAGTTGTGCAGCGCGTAAAGAGCGAGAAGACAAACGTGGGTTATGACGTAACCCAGGATGCCTATGTGGACATGATCCAGGCTGGCGTAATCGACCCGACAAAGGTGACACGCTCTGCCTTACAGAACGCATCCAGCATCGCGGCTCTATTGTTGACTACAGAGGCGATAATAGCGGATAAGCCCGAAAAAGAGCCAAAGATGCCCCCAATGCCTCCGGGAGGGGGAATGGGTGGTATGGGAGGTGGTATGTATTAAGCGACTCCGCAGCAGGTTTTCTGGGAGTCTTGAGATGCAAAAAAGGCGAGGTAAAACCTCGCCTTTTTTGTTACATATTAACACCGTCAGCTATACGCTGCGGATCATCCCGGCTCATAAGCCAGGATTAATGTATTCACACCGTCAGCTATACGCTGCGTAGATTTCTTACGAAATCTACTTGCAGCTGACGGTGTTAATTCGCCCTAACAACTTACGTTCACTATCGTTCCGTAAGTTGTGGGCTCATTAAAAATAATCGTTGACAAAGGGAGTAGGTTGGGGTAAAATTTAACATCCTTTCAATTGACTCTCGCTAAATATGGCAAAAAACCGCAACCCATTGTTAAACAATAACTTACATAAGGAGAGCTGATATGGCCGAGTGGATTGGTATAGGTAGGAGGGGCAGGCGCTGTTACGGCTTTGACGAAGTGGCGCTGGTGCCCGGGGATAAGACAATCAACCCTAATGAGGTAAACACGAACTTTAAAATCGCCAATAAGAAATTTAAGCTCCCTGTCCTTGCTGCTGCGATGGACGGCGTGGTGGATGTAAAGTTTGCCGTAGAGATGTCCCGCCTGGGAGGCCTTGCGGTATTGAACTTAAACGGGATCCAAACGCGGTATGAAAATCCGGATCAGGTTCTAGAGAGGATCGCACGCGCTACCCCCCAGAAAGCTACCCAGCTGATGCAGTCGCTATACAAGAAGCCGATAAAAAAGAAACTGATCTCAAAACGGATCAGGCAGATAAAAAACAAGGGCGCAACCGCAGCCGTAAGCTGCATTCCGGCTGATGCCGAAGAATTCGCTAAAGTCGCAAGTCGTGCCGGAGTAGATATATTTGTAGTCCAATCGACCGTCACAACCACCAAGCACATCTCAAAAGAATATAAGGTCCTGGACCTATTTAAATTCTGTAAAAAAACTAAGGTACCGGTTGTGATCGGCAACTGCGTCACTTATGAGACAACTTTAGAGCTGATGAAGACCGGATGCTCCGGCCTTTTGATCGGGGTCGGCCCGGGAGCAGCATGCACCACCCGCGGCGTCTTAGGGATCGGCGTCCCTCAGGTGACCGCGACGATCGATGCCGCGGCTGCGCGCGATTTCCACTATAGGCGCACCGGTAAATATGTTTCGGTGATCACAGACGGAGGGATGGATCGTGGCGGAGATATCTGTAAAGCATTCGCCTCAGGCGCAGATGCGGTAATGATCGGCTCGAGCTTTGCCAAGGCAAAGGAGGCTCCGGGGGGAGGCTACCACTGGGGGATGGCTACCTCGCACGTCAATCTCCCTAGGGGCACGCGGATAAATGTAGGGATCACCGGATCGCTGAAAGAACTACTGCTGGGGCCGGCAAAAGTTGATGACGGTTCGCAGAACCTGATCGGAGCACTTAAGACTTCGATGGGTTCCCTCGGGGCGCGGGACTTAAAAGAAATGCATACTGTCGAGATAATCATCGCTCCTTCGATCCAGACCGAAGGCAAGGTCTTTCAGGTAAGCCAGAGAGTAGGGATGGGTAAATGAGCAGACAAAACATAGTCATCCTGGATTTTGGTTCACAGTACACACAGTTGATCGCAAGGCGCGTAAGGGAGAATAAAGTATTTTCCCGGGTCCTTCCCTTTAATACTGCGGCTTCAGAAATCGCCTCGTATTCCCCTAAAGGGCTGATCCTCTCAGGCGGACCGGCATCGGTCGTAAAGAAGAAGAGTCCGTATCCGGATAAAAAGATATTTAAGCTGGGGGTTCCGATATTAGGTATCTGTTACGGGATGCAGGCGATCGCCGAGATGCTCGGCGGCAAGGTCAAACACACAAAAGGCCGCGAGTTCGGCAGGACAGAGCTTTTTATTGACGATAACCGTGACCTCTTCAGCCACCTACCCGGGAATCTTACCTGCTGGGCCAGCCACGGCGATTTTGTCACCAAGATACCCTCAGGCTTCCGCAAGGGCGCCCACACCTTGAACTCACCGATCGCTGCGATGTCAAACCGCTCACGCAAGATCTACGGCGTTCAGTTTCACCCGGAGGTGACCCACACGGAGAAAGGAAAACAGATCTTAAATAATTTTCTCTTTAGGATCTGCGGCTGCCTCGGCCGCTGGACGATGCAGTCATTTATCAAGGAGTCGATCGCCGATATCAAAAAGACCGTGGGCCGTGATAAGGTGGTCCTGGGCTTAAGCGGCGGAGTAGATTCAGCGGTGGCAGCGCTTTTGGTGCATAAGGCGATCCGCAGGAATCTTACCTGTATCTTTATCGATAACGGCCTGCTGCGGAAAGATGAGGCGCAGCACGTCAAACAGGTATTCCGCTCTACGTTTCATCTGAACCTGCGTTCTCCTGACAGGTCAAAGAGATTCCTTGCACGGCTTAAGGGAATAACCGATCCGGAGGCAAAGAGGAAGGCGATCGGAGGGGAATTCATCAACATATTCGAAGAGGAAGCTAAAAAGATCAAGCGCGTCAAATTCCTCTGCCAGGGAACGCTTTATCCTGACGTGATCGAATCAGTGTCAGCAACCGGCGCCCCGAGCAGCCGTATCAAAAGCCACCATAACGTCGGGGGACTCCCGACGCATATGAAATTCAAACTCCTCGAGCCTCTGCGCGACCTCTTTAAAGACGAAGTCCGCGCGATCGCAAAGGAATTAAACCTTCCGGATGCGATCATCAACAGGCAACCCTTCCCGGGACCAGGTCTAGCGGTAAGAATCATCGGAGAAGTGACTAAGGAAAGGCTGGAACTTTTAAGGGAAGTGGACCGAAGAGTGATCGATGAGATCAGGAATGCCGGGCTTTACGATCAGGTCTGGCAGTCTTTTGCGGTGCTCCTGCCGATCAAAAGCGTAGGAGTGATGGGGGATGAGCGCACCTACGAGAACGTTGCAGCGATCCGCTGCGTCACATCACTTGACGGGATGACCGCAGACTGGGTAAAATTGCCTTATGAAATAATGGATAAGATCTCCAGCCGCATCATCAACGAAGTCAAGGGCGTAAACCGCGTCGCCTACGATATCAGTTCAAAGCCTCCCGCAACTATCGAGTGGGAATAAGCTCTAAAGCGCAATGCCGCACTCAGAATTCGTCCACCTGCATCTACACACCCAATTCAGCCTGCTTGACGGGGCCTGCCGGATCCCTGAGCTTCTGACGCTTGCCCACGGCTATAAGATGGATTCACTGGCGATCACCGACCACGGATCGATGTTCGGCGCTATAGATTTCTACTGCGCAGCGCAAAAAAAGGGGATCAAACCGATCATCGGCTGCGAGGTATATATCGCGCCCAAGAGCAGGCTTGATAAATCATTTAAAAGCGCCGATGATGCATCAAACCACTTCATTCTTTTAGCCCGCGATGAATCCGGCTATCAGAACCTGATGAAGCTGGTCTCTATCGGTTACCTAGAGGGCTTTTACTACCGGCCGCGCATCGATAAAGCTTGCCTCGCGCAACACGCAAAAGGCCTGATCGGCCTTTCTGCCTGCCTTAAGGGCGAAATACCATCATTGATCCGGCAAAAAAGATTTAACGACGCGCTAAAGGCTGCGGATGAATTCTCGCAGATCCTCGGGAAAGATAACTTCTACCTTGAGCTGCAGGAAAACCTGATACCCGAACAGACCATCGTCAATCAGGGGTTAGTCAAAGTCTCAAAGGAATTGAACCTGCCCAAAGTCGCCACTAATGACGTACATTACCTGAAGAAAGAGCATGCCCGCGCCCATGAGGCATTGCTTTGCATCCAGACCCAGACTACATTAGACGACCCGAACCGGATGCGCTTCCAGACCGATGAGTTCTACTTCAAATCCCCC
>JBHPDM010000025.1:0-17377 GCA_042577285.1 Candidatus Omnitrophota bacterium | reverse complement strand
CGGCGTGATATTATGCCTTTTAAAAAATAGGCTCCGTAAGTCAGGTGCGTCAATATAACCCCTGCAAAGACCAGGGGGATTAACCGTAACTTACTAGAAATACTTGAAAGAAGAGCTGTAAATAGATAGAAAAATATACCTGCCAGATAGATCGACCTGACCGGCACCGAAAGCATAGAGAATATCGCCCCAACAGCTACGTACAATAGAAATAATGTCGGGACAAAGTAAGAGAACCTGCGCGAGGTCTCGGGGAATCTTTTTACGAAATAACCCCGGTGCAGGGCATAACTTGCTACCTGCTTCAGGTGCGCCAAGAATAAAGGCCTGCGGTGATGAAAGACTAATGTTTTCGGGTCATAGATTATCTTCTTAAGCAGCCTCTTGGTTATATCTAAACAGAGTTTCGTATCTTCCCCCGGCCAAAAGTCAGTTTGAAATCCCCCTAACTCTTGGAGTACCGACTTTCGAACGAAAAAATTACAGCTGGGGTAATCGTCTACCTCCTGCCTCTTGAGGGGAAGATAGCGGAGAACGTGCTTTGCGCTCACTAACAAATTAGAATATACTGCTCCGCTTGCCTGCTGCATAGAATCATCCTCTTTGGGTGTCACTGCCGGCCCGCCGACTGCGGCAACCCGGGGGTCGGAGAAATTCTTCATTGCCTCCTTCAGCCAATCGGCTTGAGGATATGCGTCGTCATCTATAAAAGCAAGTATCTCGCCCTTGGCATGCTCCATCGCTATATCCCTCTTCTTAGCAGGACTAACAGCTCCTGTGGGGATGACCTTTAAAGGGACAGTCCCCTTTATATCACCCGCAATTGACTCGACTGGGACAGTCCCTTTATCCGGAAGGATGATTATCTCAAAATCCGGATAATCCAGCGCCAGACACTTACTTACGCAATCTTCCAAATTCTTACCCCGAGTTTTTACGGCGATGATTATCGATACGGTCATAATATTTTAGTATGTGCATACGGTAGAATACGGCAAGCGTATCCTGCAGTGTCGTAAATACCGCCTGGGAACCGATGCGGCCGTAGCTCTTCCTCTTTGGATCCAGCGCTATCGGCGCCTCAGCGATGCGATAACCCAGATGATGCGCATTGACTAAGAGCTCAAGGTCAAAAGCGAATCGTTTCACCAGGAGGCGCGGAAAGACACGGCGTAAAACCTCTACCTTAAAGAGCTTGATCCCGGTCTGCGTATCATGGCACGGTAATCCGAATAACAACTTCACCAATAAATAATAACCGAAACTGATGATCCTGCGGTCGAGGGGATAATTTACCCGCGAATTTGGGTGAAGCTTCGAACCGATCACTACGTCAGCGTTATCAAGGCGCATGATATCAAACAGGGTCTGTACCTGCGCTGGATGCAGATCCATATCCGCATCCAGAAAGACCACGTATTCACCGCTTACGTGATGCAGCGATCTCTTCAAGGCCCTGCCCTTGCCCATGTGCGGCCCTTTCTTTGCGAACACCTGCCCCGGATACTTCCTGGAGAGCCCTTCGGCGATCTCAAGGGTATTGTCGCTTGAGCCGTCATCCATCACGATCAACTCCCACTCACAGCCGAATTCATTGAATGTCCGGACGGTCTCCTCGATGCCATGGGCGATACGCTCTGCCTCATTGTGGGCAGGCATCACTATAGAGACTTTCCCCTTTAAGTGCTTCATCTTCTTTGCCGCCCCAGCGCTAACCATAGATGCAAAAGGAACAAGCAGAACGAACTTACACAGAGGATCAACTGCACATTGATAAGGCTTTGATGAAATAAGACGATCGCGAAGAACTGCAAAAGGGTAAATAAAACCAGGTATTTTATAAAACGCAGGTCCTTCTTTGAGAGAAAATAAAGGATCAGGATATAAAGCAGCGCAAAGAAGCTCATCGAAAAACCGAAGAGCCTACCCAAAAGAATAGACTCTGCAAAGGGCTTTCCGGTGAGCACCTTTAAAGCAAAGGAAGGAAAAATATTATAACCGATAAAGGCAGCAGAACACAAGATACCGGTATATAGAAGCGATCTCTTAAGCGTAGAGAAGGTGTCCATATTCCTTGCGTTTAAGCCACTTATGCGCGGGAACATCACGATGCTGATCGCACCGGGCAGGAAGAAGAAGATCTTCCCGACCATCTGGGCCAAAGAATAAAATCCCGCATCCTGAGGGCTGAAAAAATACTTCACCAGGATCATGTCATAGCTGATCAGGGCCATAAAACAGAAAGTGCTGATCGCCACCGGCCATAAGTACAAATAGATCTCTTTAAAATCGACCCCTTCGGCGCGCCCTTGACTAAACCCAAGGGATTGCTCAGGGTTGATATAACCCTTAAGCGGCAGGTAACAGATCACGATCACGATTATATTAGCGGCCAGGAACGCCCCCAGGGCGCCGGCAACTTTAAATCCCAGGGCCAAAAATATGAATGTCAGTGATAATTTAGCTGCTCCCGATATGACCGATGCAGAGGCAAGCCACTTGAACTTCTCCATCCCCTGCACCCCGCCGAACATGACCGGCAATATCCAGGAAGTGACCAGCATCCCCGTCAGGATCAGACCTGCGCCGGATGAACTGATCTTAAGGCCGGCCAGAGACTTAACAGAGACAAAAAAGAAAATCGGAATAGTAAAAAGGCAGGCGATGATTATTCTTTTGAGACCCCCCGATAAGAGGGCCCGGATTTTATCAACCCGGGCCTGGGCCCGGAACTCTGCAATATATTTAGTTATTCCCGTCTGGATCGTCATCAGGGGCGAATTAAAGATCAGAAATATCGCCAGTAATGAGTTAAAGGCCGCAAAATCAGCCGGGCTTAAGCGGTGAGCGATCAGAAGCTGATAAAGTAAGTTGAAGATATTCACCAGCGATGTCCCGGCAAAGACAACGAGTATATTCTTGCTGAAAGTATCCCTGTGTTTGAGCATCCTTATTTCTCTAATTTTAAGAAGCGCCTCTTGCCCACCCTTAACACGCCGGGCTTATCACACACCGCTGTCTCCTCCTTGATCACGCTTTCGTCAAGTTTTACTCCGCCTTGAGTAAGGAGCCTCCGGGCCTCGTTTTTGGACTTAACCAGGCCGCTCTCTAAAAGGATATCTACTACCGCCGTCTTTTTCCCCTTTAACTTATAGACGGCGATCTGATCCGGCAGTTCCTTCCTGCTGAAGACCCTTTCAAAGTTCTTCCTTGCCTGCTTAGCCGAAGCAGCCGGATGGTAGTCGGATGTTAAACGCTCGGCCAGATCAAGCTTTGCTTCCTTCGGATGCATCTTCTTCACGCTCTCAGAGTCCTCATCGGTCAAGAGCTCGTAGTATTTAAGCATCAGCTCGTCGGAGATCGACATCAGCTTCCCGAAGATCTCTTCCGGCGCCTCCGTGATACCTACGTAATTCCCGTATGATTTACTCATCTTCTGCGCGCCGTCAGTCCCCTCCAAAAGCGGCATGGTGATCACTACCTGCTGCGGCTGGCCAAAATCCTTCTGAATATCCCTACCCACCAAAAGATTAAATATCTGGTCAGTACCCCCCAGCTCGATATCCGCCTTAAGCTTCACCGAATCATACCCCTGCAGAAGCGGATAGATGAACTCAAGGAGAGAGATATCCTCATTCCTGGCTAACCTTTTTTTGAAATCCGCCCGGGCCAGCATCTGCGAGACAGTGGCGTGAGTGGTAAGCTTCAGGATATCCAGCACTGACATCGAATCAAACCACTCGCCGTTAAATACCGTACGCACCAAAGCCATATCAAGTATCCCGGAGACCTGTTTCTTATAGGTAGCTGCGTTCTTCTCTATCTCTTCCTTTGATAACTGTTTTCTAAGCTCCGACCTGCCGCTGGGATCCCCGATGCGCGCGGTAAAATCGCCGATCAGGAATATCACCTCATGGCCCAGCTCCTGAAACTGGCGCAGCTTCCGTAAAATGACGGCGTGCCCCAGGTGTATATCAGGTGCGGTAGGGTCAAAACCTGCCTTGATCCTCAGGGGGCGAGCCTCCTTTCGGCTCTGCTCTAATTTCGCCTTCAGCTGGCCCTCAGATATGATCTGGACGCTGCCCCGCTTGATCAACTCCAACTGGTCACTTACGCTCTTCATCTTCATCTTGCCACCTCGCTCTATAAGTAGATCCTTAAGCCTTATGGGCTTAAGCCGATCTTGCCCTGTTCTACGTCAACTTTTATCACCTTGGCCTTTAACTTATCACCCGGTTTTAGCTGGCTCATCTTCTCCTTATCCATCTCGCTGGCATAGACTAACCCCTCGATATCATCCTCCAACTTGACAAATACGCCAAAGTCAGTCACATTTACCACCTCTGCGTCAAAGACCGTATCGATCGGGTACTTTGATGCGATCTCAGGCCAGGGGTTAGGTTGAAGCTGCTTTAAGCCCAGCGCTATCCTGCGGTTCTGGCTGTCAACCGAGAGCACGGATACCTCTACCTTCTGCCCCCGCTTAAGGACATCCTGCGGATGAGTCACCCTTTTTACCCAGGACATATCCGAGATGTGGACCATCCCCTCAAGGCTTGAGTCTAATTCCACAAAAGCGCCGTAGTCGGTAAAACCCCGCACCTTGCCCTGCACCTTTGAACCGACAGGATATTTACTCTCAGCCTCAAGCCAGGGGTTCTTCTCAAGCTGCCTGATACTCAAAGAGATCCTGCGCGCTGTTCTGTCAACGCTTAAGACCTGCGCCTCGACCATATCGCCGATAGCGAACATATCTGCGGGATTGCCGATCCTCTTTGTCCAGGAGATCTCCGAGATGTGTATCAGCGCCTCGATACCCTTCTCAAGCTCCACGAATATCCCGTAAGGCATTATATTTACCACCTTGCCCTTAAGCTTTAAGCCGACGGTGAACTTTGATTCCACATCCTGCCAGGGGTCAGCCAGGCGCTGCTTAAGGCCAAGTGAGATCTTCCCGGAATCTTTATCAAGGTTAAGGATCACCACCTCGATCTTATCCCCTAAAGCAACGATCTCAGAGGGATGGCTGATCTTAGACCAGGACATATCCGTGATGTGCAAGAGCCCATCCACCCCGCCCAGATCGACGAATGCGCCGAAGTCGGTGATCGCCTTTACTGTGCCGGGCGAAATACTGCCTACCGCAAGATCCTTCCATACCCTTGTCCGGGCTTCCTCGCGGTCCTTATGCACTGCCTCGCGCCGCGAGATGATGATACTGTGACGCATGTTATTCACCTTGATGATCTTGAACTTAAAGGGCTTATTGATGATATCCTTGTCAGGCACGCCCTTAAAGGCGGAAAGCGATGAAGGCAGGAATCCCTCGACGCCCATAACATTGGCCAGGAATCCTCCCTTGACCTTCTTCGAAGGCCTGCCATCGACAAGGATGCCCTCATTGTGACTCTTGACGATCGTCTCCCAACCTTGCAGGCGCAGCGCCATCTGACGCGAGAGCACGATCATACCCGCCTCGTTCTCTATGGATTCGACCAGAAAATCCAATTCCTTGCCCACCTCCAGATCCTTTGGATCAAATTCAGAGATCGGGACGATACCTTCGGATTTAAAGCCGATATCTACCATCACCTCTTTTGACATCACCGAGACGATCCTGCCCTTGATTACGTCCCCCTCCTTGATTATTTTAATACTCTGATTGTACAGCTGTTCCAGTTCTTCTCTTTGATTCGTCATCTCGTACTTCCTCCTTTTAATGAGCGCATAACTTACGAACACTAGAAGTGTGAGTAAGTTATATGCGCGAATTAATCCCGAGCGAATGTGGGAAAATTATCAAAGAGAATTTTCCCACGTCCTATGAGCCGGGATCCTATTAAATAAAAAAACTCTCCCCTGGAGAGTTGTGGTTTAGAGCCTGGTAATCGACGTACTTATTTATACAACCCGTGTTTATCATGAAAGGAGCCTGATATCCTGCATTATCTTCTGGGCGATCCCATGATAATGCGACCTCCTTTCTATAGAAACTTTATTACCGAAAATTATACTGACCTTGCCGGAATGGATGCCCTTTGCACCCTTAGGCATCACAACTTCGGTGCCTTGAATATATGCCGGTATCACCGGGACATCGAGCTTTGCAGCTAAAAATCCTATTCCGTCATGCGCTTGGCCGACCCTGCCATCCTGGCTGCGCGTGCCCTCGGGAAATAAAACCAAACCAAACCCCCTCTTCACCCAGCTGATCGCCTCCTTTAATGCCGAGATATCCGCTGAGCTCCTCTTGACCGGAAAGACCCGCAGCCTGCGCAGGAACCAGGCAAATAGGGGATTACTGAATAGATCTCGTCTCGCCATATAATTGACTTTACGCGGGCAGGCCACGCCTACTACGACCGGATCAAGGTAGCTTACGTGGTTACTTGCCAGGATAAAACCGCCTTCCTTTGGTATGTTTTCCGCTCCCTTTACCTGTAGGCGGAAAAAGACTTTTAAGAATAGATAAGATATGAATCTCGAAAAACTATAGACCACCCTTAAGGATCAAATCCTTTCCGAAGTCAAGTAACTTCTGCGCAAAGTCCAGGCTCGCCGATTCCGAGTAGATGCGCATGATCGGCTCTGTTCCGGAACCCCGGAACATCAGCCAGCTCTGATCATCCAGGACGAGCTTTACCCCGTCGTAATCCTGGATCCTGATTACCTTCTTCCCTAAAAGTTCCTTTGGCAGCTTCTCTTTATGAGGCTCAATCCTTCTTTCAAGGCGCAGGTCGCAGCGCAAGTAGTAGTACCTGCCGAACTCTTTCTCCATCTCATTTAAGATCTCCAAGATATCCTTATTCCGGTAGACCATCATCTCCAAAAGAAGCAACCCTGCTACCGTGCCGTCGCGTTCGGGGATATACCCCTTGACCCCCATCCCGCCCGCTTCTTCTCCACCGGTAAGGATATCCTCCTTCTCCATAAGGTTTGAGATGTATTTAAACCCTACGGGTGTTTCGTGAAGTTTTACCTTAAGCGCCTTAGCGATATTCTCGATCATCGTGCTGCCGCAGATAGTCTTGACGATCCCCCCGGACCACTTTCTATCCTGGTTCAGGTGCAGAGCCAGAAGCCCCAGGATCTTCTGAGGGTGGATGAATACGCCGGTTGGGGCGACAGCCGCGATCCTGTCTGCATCTCCGTCAAGGGCTATCCCTAAATCAAACCCTTCTTTATTTACCCTATCCTTAAGTTCCTGAAGGTTCTTCTCCACCGGCTCGGGATGGATCCCGCCGAAAGTGGGATCAAAAGCATTATGCATAAATTCCAGTTTTATCTTCGTCCCCTTTAGCACCTCGGCGATAAAACCGTTGCCTGATCCGTACATCACATCCACCAGGACCTTGAACTCTAAATCCTTTATCTTATCCAGATCGATGTAGGAGCGGATGAAATCTATGTAGTCGCGTATCAAGTCCACTTTCTTAACCTCAATCGCTTCATCCTTTACGGGAGTCTTGCCTAATAAATCCTCGACTTCGGCTGTGACCTCCGGCCCTGCTGCGCCACCGGAGGCGACTTTGATCTTGTAACCATTGTACTCCGCCGGATTGTGCGAGGCAGTGATCATCACTCCCAGATCCAACTTCCTACTCTTTACCGCAAAGCTCAATGTCGGAGTGGGTATTGCCCTGTCAGACAGAATGACTTCAAGACCGTTATTGGCAAAGACATTTGCAGCACATTCGGCGAACTGCTCTGACTTAAGGCGGGTATCATACCCCACGGCGATTTTTTTACCTCTACCCAAATAATCCGCTGTCGCCTGCGCGACGATCTTTACGTTTTCAAATGTATAGGTCTTACCGATTATCGCCCTCCAGCCGTCTGTACCGAACTTTATTTCACTCTTTGCCTGCATCCTTTATCCTTTTTATCGAAGATTTTACATCGCTTGAGCCGAATATATATGAGCCGGCAGCGATGATATTTGCACCGGCCTTGATCACCTCTTTGGCGTTTTCATCATTCATTCCACCGTCAACAGCTATATCGCCGCCAAAGATCGAGCGCAGCTCTTTTATCTTTGGCACTACCTCAGGCATAAACTTCTGTCCGCTAAAGCCGGGATTTACACTCATCACCAGCACAAAATCTACTATATCCAATGCTTCTTTTATTCTTTCTAAGGGCGTCCCCGGATTAAGCGAGATACCGCGCTTTATCCCTTTTGCTTTAAGTTTTTTGCAAGCCTCTTTTAAGGCAGTGCCTGAGATCGTCTCGATGTGCAAAGTGATCATATCGCTTCCTGCATCGATGAATCCATCGAGTAAGTCCTGTGGCTTTTCGACCATCAGATGTACATCCAGCGGAAGTTTCGTCACATTGCGAATCGATCTGACTACGCACGGTCCGATAGTGACGTTGGGGACAAAACAGCCATCCATCACATCGATGTGCAGCATATCCGCGCCGGCAACCTCCACTCTCTTTATTTCATCGGCCAGGCGCGAAAAATCTGCTGATAATACTGAAGGGGCGACTTTGATCTTCATCGGTATATCCTTCTTCTTGTAATATAGGTAAATACCTTCTCAGGGACTAAATAACGGAAGGATTTTTTATCCCTTATTGCCTGACGGATCTCAAAACCTGAGGCATACACCGCCCTGATCGCTACCGTCCGGATATATGAAGGAATATTCTCTAAAGGGTATCCGGGGCGGGTGGCGACCACGAAACTGACGAGCTTTATACAATCATTTAAGTCCTTCCACTCCTGAAGATATTTCAAAAGGTCAGACCCGGTGATAAAATACAGCTGGTCATCCGGAAAACGCGACTTGAATTCCTTCACTGTATCGATGGTATAGGAGCGCCCGCCGCGCTTTATCTCTACATCAGAGACAGAAAAACAACTGTTGCCCTTGATCGCTAATTTGATCATCTCCAGGCGCTGGCCTGCTGAGGCGACATCTGAATTATCTTTATGCGGAGGCAGGTATGTCGGGATAAAGATCACTTTATCAAGGCCTAGCTTCTCCCTTGCCTCCTCGGCTAATATAAGATGGCCGATGTGTATCGGGTTAAAGGTCCCGCCTAAAAGGCCGATCTTCAACGTCTCACCTGCCCCTTTCCTGATACCACATATTTATAGCTAGTCAACTCTTCAAGCGCCATCGGGCCTCGGGCGTGGATCTTATCGGTTGAAATACCTATCTCAGCGCCCATCCCGAATTGATACCCGTCGGTAAAACGGGTGGAGGCATTTACATAGACACAGGCAGAATCCACTCTTTTTGTGAATATCTTCGCATGCTTTTTATTTTCCGTGATGATCGCATCTGAATGCTTTGAGCCATAGTGATTTATGTGGTCGATCGCCTGCTTGAGGCCATCTACAACCTTGACCGATAAGACCAGATCCAGATACTCGGTATGATAATCCTTATCCTTGGCTTTTTTGATCTTAAAGGCCTTGGCGATCCTGCGCGTCAGGGCGCAGCCGCGGATCTGGACTCCGGCATCAATAAACTGCTTGATCATCCCCGGCAGGAATCTTACAGCAACGTCTCTGTGCACAAGGAGAGTCTCCATAGCATTGCACACCCCCGGCCTTTGCACCTTGGCATTAAAACATACCCTTTGGGCAAGGTTAAGGTCAGCCCAGTCATCAACGAATATATGACAGATACCCTTATAATGTTTGATCACCGGGATGCGCGAGCTTGCGGCTACCTTCCTGATCAGGCCTTCTCCTCCGCGGGGGATCACCAGATCAATGTATTTATCAAGCTTAAGCAGAGTATCAACCGCACTGCGGTCGCTGGTAGTCAGCATGCTCACTGCTGCCTGGTTGAGCTTATACTTACGAAGTACACCCTTAAGCAACCTGTAAATCGCAAGGTTGGAGTTTAGGGCTTCGCTGCCGCCCCTTAAGATCACGCTATTGCCGGATTTAAGGCAGAGCCCTGCGCAATCAGAGGTAACATTAGGACGCGCCTCGTAGATTATTGCGATTACTCCGATCGGAACGCAGATTTTGCGAATCAGGAGGCCATTAGGCCTGCGCCGGCTGCTGATCCGCCTGCCTACAGGATTCTTGAGCCTTGCTACCTGCTTAAGTGAATCAGCCATCCCTATGATTCTTTTATTGTTCAGGGTCAATCTATCGACCAGAGCGCTAGATAAACCTCTCTTTGCTGCTGCCTTTATATCCCTCTTATTGGCACGCAGGATAGCAGCCTTGCCTTTAATTATGGCCTTAGCCATATCATTCAGGATGCAATTCTTCTCTGCCTCAGTCAGACTCAAAAGCTCTCTTGAGGCTGCTTGAGCATCTTTTGCTAAAGAAACTACTCTTCTGTTTAATCTCATAGTGATCAGCCCTCTTCTAGAATTACTATATTATCGCGGTGAATGATCTCCTTAGCGAATCTCTGACCCCTCACCTTCTTAAGCTGAGCCGCTGAAATGGATGCCTTTCCGCGGGCAAACTCCCGCTTCTTTATGTCAGTCACGCCCACTATATCCCCGCTTTCAAACCCACCCTCACAGTCAACCACCCCTACCGAAAGCAGGCTCTTCTTATTCATAAGCGCTCTCTTTGCCCCATCATCGACAATGATCTTACCCTTAGCCTTAGTCCCGAACGCGATCCAATGTCTCTTTGCAGTCAATCCCTTCTTGTGTATAAAAAGGGTCCCCTTCTTCTCAGGTTCCTTGGCCAGCGACAGGAGAACATCTTTCTTGTGGCCGTTTGCGATCACACAGGGTATCCCGGCATCTCCAGCGATCTTTGCCGCCTCAAGCTTGGTGATCATCCCTCCGGCGCAAGCCATCTTCTTCGTCGGGCAGGCGAGCGCCTTGATCTGGGAAGTGATCTCTTCGACTACCCGGATCACTTGTCTCTGCTTATCAAGTAGCCCGTCGACATCAGAGAGGATGATCAAAAGATCCGCGGCGATCAGGCTTGCGACTAATGCCGAAAGCCGGTCATTATCCCCGAATCTTATCTCTTCGGTAGAAACGGCATCGTTTTCATTGATCACCGGTACGCACTTGTACTTTAAAAGCTCAAGTAGGGTATTTTTAGCGTTCAGGAAACGCCGCCGGTCATTAAAATCCTCCCAAGTTAAAAGCACCTGCGCGCTTTTAACGCTCTTTGCAAAGAACCTGCGGTAATTCTCCATCAGCTGATTCTGCCCCACCGCAGAGGCTGCCTGCAGTTTATTCAGCTCACCCGGCCTGCTTCTTAGCCCCAAGAGGTGCAGGCCAAAAGCTATCGCGCCGGAAGAGACGACCACTACTTCCTTGCCCTCTCTTGCCAGTTTACTTACCTGCGTGCAGATCTTCTGCAGTACCCCGGCGTCCGGAGTGACTCCGTCGGCGCAGAGGAGGCTGCTGCCGATCTTGATCACGATCCTCTTATAGTTTCTTCCTGACTGCTTCAATTAACTCCTCCAATCCAAGGCTATTTAACGCGGATATCGGGTATATCTTTTTCTTTACTGACTTTTTAAATCTCTGTAGATTATCTCTTGCACTGTCTAGGTCGATCTTATTGGCAGCCAAAATCTGCGGCTTCCTGCCGACCTCATTCTTATAACCTGCTAACTCCTTATTTATGATCCTGTAATCTTCAACCGGATCCCTGCCCTCGGAGCCGGAGATGTCGACCATGTGGATCAGCACCCTGGTGCGCTCGACGTGGCGCAAAAACCTATCTCCTAAGCCCTTACCCGTAGATGATCCCTCGATCAACCCGGGGATATCGGCGATAACGAAACGCTCGTCCATATCTCCTACCACTCCCAGGGCAGGAGATTTGGTGGTAAAAGGATATGCTGCAATATCAGGGTGAGCATTAGAGACCGCAGAGATGAAGGTGGATTTTCCGGCGTTAGGAAATCCGACTACGCCCACATCGGCGATCAGCTTTAAGTCAAGAACTAGCTCCCGCTCTTCTCCCGGTTCTCCGAAAGTCGCCTCGCAGTGATGGCGGTTGCCTATTCCCCCCTTACCGCCCTTGGCAACGATCAGCTCTTCTTGATCCTGATCCAGGTCGCGCAGCACACAGTCAGTCTTAGCATCTACAACTGTTGTACCCATTGGTACCCTGATCACTATTGTCGGGGCATCCCAACCCTTCTTATTCTTGCTTGAGCCGTGGCCGCCGTGTTTACCAATGAAATGCCGCCTATAGTGCAGGTCGATCAGGGTATGCAGCCCCTTATCTGCCCTGATCAGAATATCTGCGCCCCTGCCCCCGTCACCGCCATCCTCGATGCCGCTGCGGGTGTATTTATCGCGGTAGATACTCCGGCAGCCCTTGCCGCCGCTGCCTCCCTTAACAGAGATCTTTGCGCTGTCAATGAACACTCAAGATCACCTAACTTCCCGCTTCAATAGCCTTTATCTGGAGCATAGAGAGTTGCTGGCGGTGCCCCTTCTTCCAGTCTGAAGACTTGCGCCTCCTGTACTTGTAGGAGACTAACTTCTTGCCCTTAGTCTGCTTAAGCACCACCGCCTTGACCGTTGCCCCCTTAAGATAAGGCTGTCCGAACTCAGTCTTATTATCCTTAGAAACCAGGAGCACTTTCCCTATATTAAGCTCCTTGCCCTCGCGGGCCTCCTGCTTCTCAACCTCGATAATGTCACCCTTGGTGATATTATACTGTTTTGCTCCAACTTCAATTATTGCATACATTTTAGTTCCTCCTTAAATGGTATTTTGGTGTGTTCAAAGGTTGAATGTGTATTATACACCCAAAAACATTCAGGTCAAGCCAAAATTAATCAGATTTTAGCGTTTTTATTGGTTGCTCTACGGGCGGGTAGCTTACCTAAGCTATCTGTATCTCTTCGATCTTTGAAGCGGGATTTGAGACTAAATTGACCCTTGTCCTGAACCTGCGCTCGATCCCGGTTATATTGGATTTATCCTTAAGCAGGACTTCCACTACCGCAGGATTAAGGCTCAGTTTGACGTCTTTCGAAGGTTTGCTCTTGAGAAACCGCCTTAATTCCTTAAGCGCAGAGATGGCGATCGTGGTGGGAGAGCTGATCTTTCCCCTGCCGCGGCAGTAGGGGCAGGGCTGGTCAGAGAGCATCTGCACGGTCTTGTGCACCCGCTCCCGGGTCATCTCCACTAAGCCGAATTTAGAGATCCCCAGGATGTCATATTTCGCTTTATCATCGACTAAGGCCCCCTTTAGCGTTTTCAGCACCTCACGGCGGTGCCTCTCCCGGTTCATATCAATAAAATCTATCACGATTATCCCCCCCAGGTCGCGCAGCATCAACTGCCTGGCTATCTCTACGGCTGAATCGCAATTTACCCTGAATGCCATCTCCTCCTGGGAGGTTTTTTTGCGGAAACCCCCGCTGTTTACATCGATTACCACCAGGCCTTCAGTAGGTTCGATGATAATGTAGGCCTTTGATTTAAGATAGACCCTGCTCTCAAAGACCTTATTGATCTGCTTCTCGATATCCTTATTATCAAAGAGGTCATCGCCTCTATAGAGCTCCACCTTCCGGGTTAAGTAGCTTAAGAATGTCTTCATGAATCGGCGGATACGGTGAAATTCCGATTTGGAATCAACGATAAGCTTAGAGACGTCGTCGGTAAATGAATCCCTGATCACTCTTAAGGTAAGGTCGTACTCCTCGTAGATCAAGGAGGGGGAGGACTTCTTCTGTATTGGCCCTTGCAATCTGCGCCACAGCTTAAAGAGAAACTGCGCATCCCGGATCAACTCCTTCTTCTGCCGGCCGCTTGCTGCGGTGCGTACGATAAAGCCCACCTCGTTTGGTATCTTGGCTTCACGCACCGCCTCCCTTAAGGCCCTCCTCTCCTTTTCATCCTCGATCCTGCGCGAGACTCCGATCTGGTTATCCTGAGGCATCAGCACCAGGTATCTTCCGGCGATGCCGATATGAGTCGAGAGGCGCGGCCCCTTGGTGCCGAATGCCTCCTTCACTACCTGTACCAGCACCTCCTGCCCCTTCTTGATCTCCTTAGGCGATATGCTCTTAAGCGGCGTATCCGCCTGTTCAAAAACTGATTCTATCTCCGAAAGGTACAAGAAACCTTTTTTAGGCAGGCCGATATCGACAAAGGCAGCACCTATAGAGGGAAGCACCGCTTCGATCCTCCCTTTATAGATATTACCGACGATCGTCTTATCCTGCGGACGCTCGATGTAAAATTCTTCCAGGCGGTCGTCCTTGACTACGGCGACGCGCCTCTCCTGCGGTACGACATTAATTAGGATTTCTTTCGACATCTTTGATTAATATCCCTTCCGGTAGTTGAATCTGTAATCTATCTTTAAATTCATCGTGATTCACTGCTTCCTTCAAAACTATGCTCGCCTCTTCGTTATCGCTCTCAAGCCCCAACTTTAACGCCCGCTTGATGCTAAACTTAGGGTGCGGACTGTACCCTTGAGTCATTTTAAGCGGTAAATCCGCACGGCGCATCGCCCGGGTAAAGAGACGCATCAGGTCAAGATGAGAGATATAGCGGATCATGCCCTTCTTGGTAAAGAAAAACCTTACCTTGTACATTGAGATGGAGTTGAGGTTAGCTTCCAGAGGCTACTCCCGACTAACCTACGATACGGGCGGTAATAAAGATAAGTAGATCTATCTTTTCAAGATCTACTGTGTCCCTGCTAAAGAGTACTCCCAATAGCGGGATCTTGCTTAAGAAGGGGATGCCCTGTCTATTCTTGGTCTTGACATCCTTTAAAAGCCCGCCGATCACCACTGTCTCCCCGTCCGCCATCAAAACGCGCGTCTCTGCTTCCCTGGTCTCGATGATCGGGTATAACGCAGGACTTGTGCCCAGCGTCTGGCTATAAGAGGTCACCGCCGGATGCACGACCATATTTATGAAATTATTAGCGCCCACCTGCGGGACGACGTTTAACTGGATCCCGATATCCTGATAGTAATCCAGAGTAATAGTGGTCACGGCGTTGCTGCCGGAGGTAGTGGTATCCTGCTTAAGTATCGGGTAGCGGGTGCCGATCAAGATCGTTGCCTCCTGATTGTTCAGCGCCATGATCCTTGGGGCGGATAGCGTATTTGTATCCACATCCTCCTCAAGGGCGTGTATCAAGACCTCGAACTGCGTACCGCTTAACTTCTGGAATAGCAATGATAACCCGGTATTAAACGGCTCTGTTCCGGAGAGGGTGCTGGCGCTGGCGCCGAATCCGGCAGGTGTGACCTGCGACCCAAGAAGATTACCTGCGATCTTCATCTGCGCATCGCCAGATCCGCTCTTTGAGGCATCGACTCCGGTCAGCGTAGTAGAAGTTGCTCCACCGGAACCGGTCCCCCAGTCAAATCCTATATCCTTAAGATAATCCTTATTTACCTCTATGATCCTGGTCTCGATCAGGACCTGCACCGGTCTCACATCTACCTGCTTGATCACGTCGATGATCTTATCTATTACCGGTGGAATATCAGTGACGATCAGGACCTTGGAACGGCCTAACTCTGTCTCTGTGAGCCTCTTGCGTTTAGACATATCATCCGCTCCGAACTCCCATCCTGCCTGTCCGGTCATCTCTAAAACCGTGACCTTTCCGCGGGGGGAGAGCTGCGGCTCGATCGCCTTCTTAGCGTCCTGAGAATCTATATATTTTAGAGTGAAGACCTGGGTGACAGTAGGCTGGACCTGTTCAAGCTGTACCTCCTGCTGCTGGATCTCGGTAAGTTTTTCGACGGGTGCAACGGTGATGATATTGGCCTGTTTACTGTAGGCAAAGCCATGCGTCTTCAGTATCGCACCCAGTGCCTGCTCCCAATGCACATCGACTAGCCGAACGCTAACCGTACCCATAACCTCAGGGGTAGTCACGATATTAATCCCTGCTTTATAAGAGATTATCTTTAAGACGTTATTGATATCCGCTTCCTTAAAATCAAGCGTGACGTTCTCGGTTGCGGTCAGGCTCTGTACTGCGGGGCTCTGGCCCTCCTGCGCCGGCTCAGCCGCCTCTTCAAGCTTAACCACCTCTTCAAGCTCAGCTGCCTCTACTGCTTGAGTCTCGGCCTCGGCTGCTTCGTCCTGGGCATAGCTAAAGAGGTAAAGGGAAAAAGCAAAAAAAGCCAACAAACCGAAAAACAAAATTTTCTTATTCATTTTACGATTCCTCCTCTTCTAATTCAACCGCTACCGGTTGTCCATCTTTAATAAAAATAACGTTCTTCTCCTCTATCTTAAAGACCTGATAGTCTCCTGCCTCATCACCGGCCTTGACTACCTCACCGTTTACTATAGCATAAGAGGCACCCTGCTCGTCGTATATTATGCCTTCTAATAATAGCCCGGAGACCGATGATCTCTCCTCCAGCTTCAGCAGCCTGCCGTCCGGAGTCACCAAGGAAGTAAAGGGGTCGCGCCTGCCCTGCGGATCATAGACAAACTCATCCTGGGCAGAAAGCTGCGCAATAAATAAAGAAAAAACGAATAAGGCCGCGATAAGGACTTTAGTCTTTGACATAGGTCTTCAATACTAAGTTTACCTTTCTCTTAATGCTGTTGCGCGCATCAGTAAACATACTGATCTCATCGACGGCCAGGTAGATCTCTCCACCCTCCAGATTCGCGATAAAGCTGCCGAATTCGTGGAAACCCGCCAACAACTCCAATTTTATTGAAAGCGGCGAGATCCCGCCCGGCTGCGCAGGAGCATCCTGCTTACCCTTGGATTTTTCCGGCTTTATCTGCATGATCCTCACCGCATTCTTCTTGGCAATCCTTGATATGTCCTGCAACAGCGAAGGGACCTCCTGGTCTAAGATCACCCGCTGGGGTTTAACGTGCTTTACAGGCCCCTTACTGGAACCGGCCTGCTGCATCATGGCAAGATCGCGCTTTAGGGTTTGCATCTCTTCTTTCAACTCTACTATTCTCTGCCTTGCCCGGCTTACCCCCCGCGACTGCATACTGATCAGAAACGCAGAATCCAGGTAGGCCACTACCAGACAGACAACTACGACAAGGATCAGCTTCTCTTTCTGCAACTGCTCCAACTTTAGGAAAAGCTCCTTTAATTTATTGATCATTGCTTTACTTTCCCTTTGAGATGAAAATCTGCGACATCATAGCCTGCGATCGTCCTGCGCTCGACGGAGCTTAAGCGGATATCATCAAAACCAGAAAAGATCATCTTTTAGGCTCTCTATAAACTTTTTGATCAGCATCATCTCCTCGCCCTGCAGGGAGATCACCGAGCCTCTTAAGACAAAGTCTGCACCCTTTAGTGATAGATTATCAAACCATATCCCGTAAGGCAAATGCAGGCTTAATTTATTCAGCTTCTCGGACCAATTGAGCTTCTCTGCGCTAAGTTTGCCTTGAAGTATCGCATCAGCGGATTTCAGCTGATGCAGTCCTTTATAT